>CAYXUD010000149.1:0-45226 GCA_964467775.1 uncultured Bacteroides sp.
GAAGGATATTCAATGCTATTGCGCCCAGCTGCGGAAAATGGATGCCTACACACATCTGTTCCGTCCGTATGATCCTTATGACCTGGAATTCATACAACAGCTTCAGCTCCTCTGATTTTCCATTGATGATGTAATCAATGATCTCATCCTTGTTCAGCTGTTTGCCCAGGTTTTTCTCCTGGGCAAAGATATAGACCGGTTTCATCTGGCCTGCCCTTTTTTCCAGGATCTCCCGGGTGATGGACTCCTCAATGGGCAGGCTCAGCCTGGATCGTATGGACTGAAGTGCAAAAAACTCCAATTCGTACATAATATATTCCCCCGGGAAGTATGCTATGGGCAAGTTCGATTTGAGCCTTTCAATCAGTCTTCGCCGGTCATCAATGGCTAAATAGGAGCTTCCTGTGAGTTGCAGCAGGGCCAGGTTCCAATCGGTGAAGAACTGCGGGCTCAGATCTACTTTGTTCAATGGTTTGGGTTGTACGGTCCTTATATATAACAAATTGATAAGCCCGGTAAGCTCCTGGAACGTGTAATCCTGGTAAGGATAGTAGTTGCGGTTCCGGTGCCGGTATGACATGGAGTGGTCGTGCTGGATCTCTGTCTCACCATCACGGATCATGAAAATTGTCTCTACTGCATTGTAAAACCGGTTGATGATCTGCCTGGGTATGAAGGCTGCATCCGGATCGTTCCTGATAATCACAGTGGCGAAATGAAAGGCCATACCGCGGATCAGTTGCTGTTCCACCCTGAAATGGCTGGGATCGATCAGTGATTTCAGCATCAGCATGAATGACAGCCGGCCATATCCCGGAAGGTAATGCCTGTGCCTGGTATCCAGCAGGTGCACAAGATCTTCATTGCTGAATGTAACCATTGCCCTATAGTCCTTCATTGCTTCCCGGACGATACGGTCTGTTTTGTCATTCCGGGATAGCTGTGTATAGAGCCTGAAGAGTATTTCCTGCAGGTTTTCGTTGAGCGAATCCAGGCTGTACCGTTTATAGACCACACGCCGGTTATGCCTGAATTCATCAGTATACCTGTGTGGAAAAAACATCCTGTCAATAATCTTCTGGATTACGGAATTGGGTATCTTCTTACCCTTGAATTCAATCACCTTCAGCCGGTCCTTCTCTCCCAGGTGTTCCCCGATGACCTCCGAATATACTGTTTCCGGTTCATACCGCCTGCAAAATATGGGTGTGCCGCAGGCTGTGGCTTCAATGATCGGCAATCCCCTTCCTTCTGTTTTGCTGGGCAGGAGCACCAGGGAGGCAATGTTGTACATTTCAGATATACCTGCAGGTTCGCTGAACTTTTCCCTGAAGGATTTCCTGTCAAGCTCTCCGAAAAGAAAAGCCATGTACACCCGGTTCCTGATCTCTTCGGCCTGCTCCAGCAGTTTGCTGAATTTTTTTACCAGTTTTATGAAATAGTTGTAGTGGCCTGTGGCTATTGGCCCTGTAATCAGGAGAGTAATCTTCATATGTGCCGTCTTCCTGAACCTGAGCGCCATTTCTTCCTGTTCGAACATTCTGGCCAGCAGGTTGAAAGAGGCCTCTATCCTTTTCCGGGCGATGATCCGGGTAGGCTGCAGAAGTATGATGTTCTCTGCAATAAACCGGTCCACAGCTCCTGTCCTCGCTCCGATCAGGATGGGCCGCGGGTTGTTCTCCGCCACCAATCCTCCTGAAAGAACGTCCTCAACAGAGTAACTAACCAGCTTGTCCCTGTATCTGGAGAGGATTTTTTCAACCTGTATAAAAGTGTTGATGTTCTTTCTTTTTTCATTTTTGGTGTAGAGGTAGGTATCCACCGCGGTACCAATCTCCATGACATTGGCCGGATTGTGCCCGTTGATCCTTACCACGTGATGTGATTGTTCGCTGTTGATATTCACATTGATCCAGGTACGTGATTGCCAGGGAAACAGCATCTCGATGATGGCAAAAACCTCGCCCAGGTGACAGTTTGTGAAAAAGAGGTCCCTGGGGCCCTTTTTTGAACCCTGTTTTTGCCTTTCGGACCTGCACATTCCGCCTTCCCAGTAAAAATCGTGGTTGTTGTTGATCACCGGGATTTTCAGAAATCCGGAAACCAGAACCGTTGCCAGAGCCAGGGCCACATTCCCCGGATTGGAACATACATTCACCACGTATAACAAGCCAATGTTATTTTTCTCAACGACCTGCCCAAGCTTCTCGACAATGACCAGGGTCTGGTTCCACAATTTCCTGATCAGCGCATTGTAGGCTTCACTTCCCCTTTCAAGCCGGTTAAAATAGAAATCCCTGTAAAACGGCCAGTCATCGAAACCGGTCATTTCCTGTATCACATGCTGTCTGAATTCACCGCTTATAATGGCTTCTGTCTCCTGGAGGATCTTTCCTGCAATAAAGTGTACCGGGATCCCCGGGATGATCCTTCTGAAAAGCGATGCATATTTATTTACCTCAATGGTTACACCATCTACCATGTAGTGGAAGGTGAGAAATCCCACTCCGCTTCTTCTCAGGCCCTCCAGAAAATCATTATAACTTCCCTCCTGGATCACAGAGGGGTATGGCTGCTCCTCCTTAAACCTGTCAATGAACAGTCCCAGGTCAAACCAGGTTTTAACCTTTTCACTTTTCAGCAAAGCCAGAAGTTCATTCAGGGTCATTATAAAATTATTGTCATATTTGTGACTGCTTCCAATCCTGTTGTGATGCTAAATTACTTCTTCCAGTACAAATTCTCCATTCTCGTGGCAGGATTTATCGTTTTGCTCAGTTTAATCCCAAATGACAGAATGCCAGAATCTTCACTGTTTGACATTGGCTATCTCGACAAGATCGTACACTTTGGAATGTATTCGTTTCTCGGATTTGTGACATTGCTTGAAAACCGCTGCCACGATCAATGCCGCCGGCAGCACCTGATCTTGCTCTTATCCGTCTTCAGTTTGAGCGCAGTGATCGAAATACTCCAGGCAACCGTTGTCAGTTCCCGTTCTGCGGAATGGAAGGACCTGTTGGCCAACCTTTCCGGATTGCTGGCCGGATATGCCGCTTACAGGATCATCCGCCAGGTCAGATCCTGATTCGCTCATTGCCCTGCCTGAATTCTGCTGCCAGGTCTGCAATAGTCTCAGTAAGCAACAAGCTTTTTATCCCCTTTCTGAATGGTGCGATCTTATCGTGCAGGCTGCAAGGGGTTTCCTGGCTGCACCGGGAGGTCCTGATCACACAGTCATCAAATGAACCGGAACCATCTATGATCTCTATGATCTCCATCAGGGAAATATCCAAGGCCGGCTTTTTTAGTGAAAATCCTCCGTGCGGCCCCTTGGTTGAATCCAATACCTCGCGTCTGGCAAGCAACTGCAGGATTTTTCCGAGAAAGGGGGCGGGAATACCCAGCTCTTCAGAGATCTCTTTGATCCCCACCCTTCTGGATGATGATCCATATAGTTCAAGGTAGATTACGGCCCTTAATGCATATTTACTTGTATTCGATAACATGAATTATCCGTCCAGCGGTATTTTCTTGATCCGTCTGATATGCCTGCCGCCTTCAAAAGAGGTATTCAGAAAGGCGTGGATGATCTCTTTCGCCATATCAAGGTCTATAAACCTAGCAGGAAGGGAACATATGTTTGCATTGTTGTGTTTGCGTGCCAGAGCGGCGATCTCTCTGTTCCAGCAGAGTGCCCCTCTTATTCCCAGGTGTTTGTTTGTTACCATGTTGATCCCGTTCCCGCTTCCGCATAACGAGATCCCCAGCGGAAACCTTTTCTCTTCCACGGCCTTCGCAAGCGGGTGTCCAAAATCTGGGTAATCTACATTTTCAATGGAACCGGTTCCAAGATCATCTACCTCGTATCCTTGTTCTTCCAGGTAACTGATAATATCGATTTTCATTTTATAACCTGCATGGTCTGAGGCAATTGCAATCTTTTTGTCCATTATAGCTGATTCTTTTAACAATCTGATCGTTGATTTGCTGTTGATTTATTCTTAATATTCGTCTATCTCTGGACAAATCCCTCCGGGCTTTCCTTTTGATCATTTAATTCCATAAACGATCAACAGATTGTCAACAGTCATTATCTTTGTCAGGGCTTTGTTTTTATTAAGGGCCCCCACTATAAACAGATGTTAAATCATTTACTAATGAGCGGGTTTCCAGAATATAAGAGGTTTGACCCCTGTTAATACATTGTGGCTATTGTTTCAATAATTTAATATGCAAAGATAAAGTCTGTTTTTTTAAAACAGTATGAACCGGATAACATCATCATTAAAGATATTATTTTAATTATTATCATATATATTAATATATGGGTATTGTAGAAAAGCTGAAGATAAATGAAAAGGGGTTCATAGACATGGATGTGGATAAATCCCTTGATATTGTTGAAGAGATCAACAGGATGAGAAAGGAAAAAAATGCTGTCATACTGGCACATTTTTACCAGGAGGGGGAGGTTCAGGATATTGCTGATTTTGTGGGTGACAGCCTGGGATTATCGCAGCAGGCAGCGGATACTGATGCAGACATCATCTTGTTTGCAGGGGTACACTTCATGGCTGAAACGGCAAAGATCCTGGCTCCAGATAAAAAGGTACTGATCCCGGACCTGCGGGCAGGGTGTTCACTGGCCGATTCCTGTTCACCGGATGATTTTGCCGCATTCAAGGCCAGGTACCCTGATCATACTGTGATCTCATATGTGAATACTTCTGCAGAGATCAAGGCTCTTACAGATATCATCTGTACTTCAACCAATGCACTGAAGATCGTAGAAAGCCTTCCCCCGGATGAAAAGATAATCTTTGCACCAGACAGGAACCTGGGCAATTATATTCAGAGGATTACAGGAAGGGAGATGGTTATCTGGGATGGTGCTTGCCATGTGCACGAAGAGTTCAGCCTGGAGAGAATCATGGATCTTAAGAAAGAACATCCTGAAGCCCGGATCATTGCGCATCCTGAATGTGAAAAGCACATTCTGATCGTGGCGGATCACATCGGATCTACCACATCACTGCTGAAATATACCATTCGTGATAAGGGATCCACATATATTGTGGCTACGGAATCAGGGATCCTTCACCAGATGAGAAAGGCCAGCCCGCAAAAACATTTCATTCCTGCACCTCCCAAGGATTCAACATGTGCGTGCAGCGACTGCAGGTTCATGAAACTGATAACACTGAAAAAGATCTTCAATACATTGAAGTATGAGCTTCCTGAAATAATTATGGAACAGGAATTGATGGACAAAGCAAGGGGGTCTATCATAAGGATGATGGAAATATCAAAAGCGCTGAACTTATAACCCTGAGATAAAAGTGAAAAAGCGGGTGGGATACTGGTTGTTCCTGATGTGTTTCCTGAATGGGGCTGAAGGTGTGTATGGACAGGGAAAGACAAATGATACCACTTTTGTGCAGTTCTATTATCCGAATGGCCAGGTATCAAGCGAAGGGACCATGAAGGGAGGACAACCGGACGGATACTGGAAAACATACTATGTCACAGGAGTTGTTAAATCTGAAGGAAAACGTACGAACTACCTCCTTGACAGCATCTGGAATTTTTATAACCAGGCGGGAGAACTGGTTCAATCAATCAGTTACAGCATCGGTCAGAAAAATGGATATTCATTGCGATACAGGTATGATAACCCGCTGAATCCCGGTAGGGCAACACTGGTTTCAAAAGAGCTTTATATCAACGGAAAAAGAGAGGGGAATTCCTATTATTACTACCCTACAGGAGAATTAAGACAGGTTGTCTATTACGAAGACAACAAGAAACACGGGGTAGCAAGAGAGTACAGCACGGACAGTGTGGTGATCTCTGTATTGCAGTATAACGATAATTACATGGTGGACAGGGAAAGAATAAACAGGAGAGATAGTCAGGGAAAGAAACAGGGTACGTTCCGGGAATATTATGCGAACGGGAATATGAAAAAGGAGGAACATTATCTGGATGACCAGTTACACGGATATTACCGGGAATTCAACGGGAACGGGGAACTACTGATGGCAGTGCGCTACGAGAGAGGGAAAATCATGGAGGAGATAGACGAGGACCTGAAGGAGCTGCTGGATATGAAAAGCACCTTTGATGAACAGGGAAGGCTAATTTTCATGGGAGGATACAAAGAAGGTGTGCCGATTGGTATACACAGATTTTTCGACACAGCAGGTGTGGTTCAGAATGCATATCTTTATAATAACCTGGGTCAGAAAATTTCAGAAGGGGTGATCGATGAACAGGGCAACAGGAAAGGTTCATGGGTAGATTTTTACACCACAGGAGAGATCAGGGCCAGGGGAGCTTATGAAAATAACCAGAGAACGGGTCCGTGGACGTTCTATTACCGTACTGGAAAAATAGAACAGAAAGGAAGATATGAAAGAGGAAGGTACCAGGGGCCATGGGTATGGTACTATCCAAATGGGAACATATGGAGGGAAGAGAATTATCTGAACGGAAGGGAAGATGGAATGTTCACAGAATATGACACCTATGGTAAGATCCTGACCAGGGGTAATTATATCAATGGGGAAAAAGACGGAGAATGGCTCTATCAGGTGGGAGATAACGAGGAGAGGGGAAGTTATGTGATCGGTTTGAGGGAGGGGATCTGGAAATACTTCTACAATGACGGGAAATTGAAATATGAGGGTACGTACAGCCAGGGAAATCCGGATAAAAAGCATAAGTACTACTATCCGTCGGGAGTACTGAAGGAGGAACAGTATTATGAAATGGGGATAAGGGAGAAGACCTGGAAAAAGTATGATGAAGAGGGAAACCTGGTAATGACGATCACATACAGGAACGATGTGGAACAGAGGATAAACGGTATAAGGATCCGGCTTCCTGAAAGTGATATTACATTAATACGTTGATTCATGGCTGAAGAGTTTAATTTCAGGGAAAGAGCGTCATCGGAAGGAGAACTTGAAATAGAGGCCAGGCTGAGGCCTGGTATATTCTCTGATTTTGAAGGTCAGAACAAGGTTGTGGATAATCTGAAAGTGTTTGTGGAGGCTGCCAGGCTGAGGGATGAAGCACTGGACCATGTATTGCTGCATGGACCACCCGGGTTGGGGAAAACCACTCTCGCATATATCATTGCCAATGAATTGGAAGTGGGCATCAAGGTTACGTCAGGTCCTGTACTTGATAAACCGGGAGACCTTGCAGGGTTGCTTACCGGCCTCGAGGAGGGAGATGTATTGTTCATAGATGAAATCCACAGGTTATCTCCGGTTGTGGAAGAGTACCTCTACTCGGCAATGGAAGATTACTGCATCGATATTATGATTGACAAAGGTCCGGCAGCCAGGTCCGTACAACTTACCCTTCAGCCATTTACACTGATCGGGGCCACTACGCGTTCAGGTCTGTTAACAGGGCCCCTCAGGGCCAGGTTCGGCATAAAGTCGTTGCTTGAGTATTATGATGCCGGGGTTCTTACCGGTATAGTGAAAAGATCAGCCAGGATCCTGAAGGTGGAGATTGAACCCGGTGCTGCCGTTGAGATTGCCTCCAGGAGCAGGGGAACGCCACGCATTGCCAATGCGCTGCTTCGCAGGATAAGAGATTTTGCGCAGGTCAAGGGAAGCGGAGCCATAGACATGGAGATCACAAAATACGGACTGGATGCATTGAATATAGACCAGTCAGGACTGGACGAGATGGACAATAAGATACTGGCCACCATTATCGACAAATTCCAGGGAGGCCCCGTAGGTTTGAATACCATTGCCACGGCAGTGGGAGAAGAGGCGGGAACCATTGAGGAAGTATATGAGCCATTTTTGATCAAGGAGGGTTATATCAAGCGGACACCGAGGGGCAGGGAAGTCACAAGAAATGCCTATGAACACCTTGGAAAATATAGGGATAGCCAAAACTTTTTATTCTGATATTTTATATATATTTGTGGGGACCTTCAAATACGCATGCTGACATGGTAAAAGAGTTAATAAAAAACGCGGGACTTCTTGTTATTCTTGCCGGTGTAATTGTTCTGGGAGTGGTGGTCTTTACCAAGGTACAGACCAATGCAAGCCTTTCCATCAGTCTTGTACTGGTCGTAGCAGGGCTGCTCGGGCATATCCTGATCAATAAGTACGTAGAGTGAGGTTCACTGGATAGAAAGCATATATTTCAATCCTGGCCTGGCCAGGATTTTTATTTTCCTATAAAATTTCAGGAATCTGATGAAAGAGACGATAATGACCCGCTGGCTGAGCGATCTGTCGTTCGAAGCGGATGTGGACGGACATAAGATATACATAGACACCTCGGTGGAACATGGGGGAAAGAACATGGGCCCAAGGCCCAAACTGATGATGATGGTTGCACTGGCAGGTTGCACGGGGATGGATGTGGCCGCCATCCTTAAGAAAATGAGGGTGAAATTTGATGAGATGACCGTACAGGTGGATGGTGAACTATCGGAAGAACATCCCAAGAAGTTTGAAGGGATGAAGGTGATCTTCCGGCTTAAAGGAAAAGAGATTTCACTCAGTAACGTGGAAAAAGCAGTGAATCTTTCCAAAACCAAATACTGCGGAGTATCGGCCAATTACCTGAAAGCATTTCCCATTGAGCACGAGATCATCATTGAGGGATCGTGACCCTTAAAATCAATAGGCAGAAGTAAACTGGGCCAGGAACCGGACATCATTTTCAAAATAGAGGCGCAGGTCCCTTACCTGGTATTTGAGCATCGCCACCCTTTCTATGCCCATTCCAAAAGCAAAACCGGTATACTTTGTTGAATCAATATTGGTAAAGTCAAGCACATTGGGATCAACCATCCCGCAGCCGAGGATCTCGAGCCAACCGGTATATTTACAGACATTGCAGCCTTTCCCACCGCAGATCTGACAGCTGATGTCCATCTCAGCCGAAGGTTCGGTAAAAGGAAAAAAGGATGGGCGCAGCCTGATTTCAACCTCCCTGCCGAACATTTCACGGGCAAAGAAGAGAAGCGTTTGTTTCAGATCTGCAAAGGATACATTTTCATCAATGTAGAGCCCTTCAACCTGGTGAAAAATGCAGTGTGCCCTGGCAGAAATTGCCTCATTACGAAAGACCCGGCCGGGAGAAATGGTCCGGATGGGGGGCTGCTCTTTTTCCATCACGCGCACCTGAACCGAAGAGGTGTGGGTACGCAGCATGATATCGGGATCTTTTTCAATGAAGAAAGTATCCTGCATATCCCGGGCAGGATGTTCGGGGGGAAAATTGAGTGCTGAAAACAGATGCCAGTCATCCTCGATCTCAGGACCTTCTGAAATGGTGTAACCCAGCCTTCCGAAGATGTCAATGATCTGGTTCCGGACAATGGATATAGGGTGCCTGGCTCCCAGCTGGATGGGCTCACCGGGAAGAGTGAGATCGACCGGTTCATCCTTGCCTGTTTCATCGTCACAGAATGCAAGCATTTCATCGATCTTGCCGGACACATATTCCTTTAACTGGTTGATCTTCTGGCCAACCTCCCTTTTCTGTTCGGCGGGCAACTGTTTGAAATCCATGAAAAGCCCGGCCAGAACACCTTTTTTTCCAAGGTATTTGATTCTGAATTTTTCTATCTCTTCAGGTGTAGTGGCATTAAATTTCCGGGCTTCCTCCAGGATCTGATCGATAATCTGAAGCATATCATGTTGAATTAGAGATACAAAAGCAGCATACCAATTGCCTATTTTACCAATGAAATAGTGAATACAACATCTTCAAGGGGCCGGTTGTATGCATCGGTTGGAACAGAGGCGATCGAATCAAGGATTTCAATTCCTTCAACAACCTCACCGAAAACAGTATAGGCACCATCCAGGTGGGGGGTTCCGCCAACGGTAGTGTATGCTTCAATGGCCTCCGGTGTAAAGGGGGAAGAACGGCGCTGTTCAAGGGCCTTGAGCATATCAACGGTAAAGAGACGGCCCTGCACGATGTAGAACTGGGAACCGGAAGAGGCTTTCTCAGGATTCATCTGGTCTCCCTCTCTTGCAGCGGCCAGAGCCCCTTTCTTATGGAAAAGATCTTCCCTGAATTCGGCCGGGAGGGTATAACCAGGGCCCCCGGTTCCCAACCGCTGCCCTCGCTCAGCACCTACAGAATGGGGATCACCCCCCTGGATCATGAAGTCTTTGATCACCCTGTGAAAAAGCTGACCATCATAAAAACCCTTCTCAATAAGCTTTAACATGTTATCACGGTGTGCAGGTGTCTGGTTGTAAAGCCGGATGACCATATCTCCCATCGTGGTTTCAATTTTGATCAGGTGATCTGTGGAAGAGGATTGTCCACGCAGATCAGATGTGGTAACGAATATTAAAACCAAACCATAAAGTAGCCAGCGAATCCCTCTGCTGTTCATCATAATTCATGTAAATTTAATCTACAAAGATAAGATGAATGTTTAAAAAATGGTTTATCCTGTTGATGATCGTACTCTCCCCTTCACAGGGAGCGTGTCAATCGGTTGGCCTGGTTTTGAGCGGAGGCGGGTCAAAAGGACTGGCCCATATAGGGGTTATCAGGGCCCTGGAGGAGAACCGGATCCACATCGACTATATCGGAGGGACATCAATGGGTGCCATTATCGGCAGCCTTTATGCAATGGGTCTGACACCCGGCGAGATGGAGGCTATTATAAGGTCCAGGGATTTCAATTACTGGATAACCGGAGAGATGCAGGAACAGGACCGCTACTTTTTCAAGACCGAATATCCTGGCCCGGACCTGATCAGTATTGGACTTGATCTGAAAGATACGGTTACCAGGACCATTCTTCCTTTAAGTATCATACCCAGCTTTATCATGGATTTTGCCTTCATGGAGATCTATTCCCGTGCCAGTGCTGCAGCTGGTTATGATTTCGACAGCCTCTTCGTGCCATTTCTGTGTATTGCAGCAGATATCAGTAATAACAGGGAGATTGTTTTCAGGAAGGGAGACCTTGCCCAGGCGGTAAGGGCGTCAATGACTGTACCGTTGTATTTCAGGCCCATTGTAATGGATGGCAATATCCTTTATGACGGTGGGATCTACAACAATTTTCCCGTTGATCAGGTGAACAAGCTGTTTCATCCCGATGTGATCATCGGAAGCAAGGCGGCCCAGGGAAATAAACCCCCTGATGAATTCGATATCCTGGGGCAGATCGAGAATATAGTGATGAAACCATCCAGCTATGCCATTGAACCTGGCAAAGGCATATTACTGGATATGGATTTTGAGAAGCAGCCCCTGCTGGCTTTTGATAAACTGGATGAATTCGTGGAGGTGGGTTACCGGACGGCCATACTTAAAATGGACAGCATCAGGATGCTTACCGGAAGGATTGAACAAGACAGTGCAGAACTCAATCTGCGGAGAAAAGCCTTTAAGGAGCGATGGCCGGAATTCCGTTTCAAGGATGTGGAAATTGATGGCCTGAATAAAAAACAGGAGTATTATATCCGGAATAGTATCAGGAAGAGCAAATCGGTCATTGGAATTGATGAAATGAAAAGAGAGTATTTAAAACTCGCCAACGACCAGAGTCTGGTCTACCTCTATCCCAAGGCGGTATATGACCCGGAAGACAGCCTCTTTTCACTCAACCTGCGGGTGATCCCGGAAGCCCCGCTAGAAGCAAGATTCGGTCTCTTTATATCCACAACGGGGCTGGCGCAGACCTACAT
Source organism: uncultured Bacteroides sp. (assembly GCA_964467775.1). Lineage (GTDB taxonomy): Bacteria > Bacteroidota > Bacteroidia > Bacteroidales. The sequence goes on from CAYXUD010000149.1 coordinate 11,715, forward strand.
GGGCTTCAGTTACAGGCAGATCTCGGAAGTAAGCTCAAACCTGAGGGGAAGCGTTCAGTTCGGGAGGCTTTATAACGGGGTGAACCTGGGGTTAAGATTTGATTATCCATCCAGGATCCCGGTCTATTTCCAGGGTGATTTTAATTACAACCGGTTCGATTATAACACTTCGAGCGGTCAATCCTTTTTTGAAGACCTGGAACCATCCTACATCGTTGAAAATGAAATCAATTTCAGATTTGATGTGGGAGTGCCCTATACGACCAACAGCGTGATCAGGGGAGGGCTGGGAATTGGCCGGAACCGGGAAATATATTATATGTCCACGGATTTCACTTCTGATGATACTTCTGATGTTTCGGTGATAAACCTGGTTTCGATATACGGGGCATTTGAACGGAATTCATTAAACAACAAACAATTTGCCACTAAAGGCCGGCACAGTAAACTTGCTTTGAGGCTGGGTTACGGGATCGAATCCTATTCGCCGGGATCAACCACCCGGAACGTGCTGAACGAAAAACTCAATTATTACTGGTTATCAGCACGTTTTGAGAATACCGGGTACACTCCCCTGAAAGGTTCGTTCACCCTGGGTTATCACTATGTCATGCAGGCATCCTTCAAACCGTTGTTGACCAACTACTATTCCACCATTATCGAGGCTCCGGCTTTTCAGCCCAATATTATTACAAAAAGTCTGTTCATGGAAAAGTACCGGGCCCATCAATTCATAGGTGCCGGACTGATGCCTGTTTATTCTTTCAACAGGCAGATACATATAAAATTGGAAGCATATGGATTTTTCCCTGTGCAGGAGATCCTTTCCGATATCAACAATAATGCTACCTTGGGCACTTACTTCAATTCCATGAAAACACTTTTCAATGCCTCGATCAATTTTGTGACCGTGGCCGGTCCGATCGGTTTTCATGGTGGTTACATCTCTGCCCAGGAACGGCCATGGGTTTTTCAGATCAGTTTCGGGTACCTGCTGTTCAACCAGAAATCAACCAATAGCTGAAAGCCATGATAGCAGCTATTGCAGGATCAAATGGTTTTCTGGGAAAAGCTTTAATAGAACGGTCCCCGGATATCGAATGGCGCATTATCAACAGGGAGATCCTCTATGGGGAAAAGGGCATGTTAAAGGAGCGAATCAGAGGTGCTGATGCGGTCATTAACCTTGCAGGTTCGCCGATTTCAAAAAGGTGGACCAAAAAGAACAGAAGAGAGATCATCAAGAGCCGTCTGGAAGTGAATACTCATATTGTCGAGGCCATTAATGGCCTTGCTATAAAACCAAGCCTTTTTATAACAGCATCAGCAATAGGTTTTTATGATATCAAAGGAGTTCATGATGAGACTGATTTCATTGCAGGAAAAGGCTTTCTTGCTGAAACGGTAAAGCTATGGGAACGACCCCTGGATCAGCTGGATGGTTCGGTAAACGCAGTCAGGGCCAGGATCGGTATTGTACTGGGAATGGAAGGTGGGGCGCTTAACAAGCTTTTAAAACTGGCCAGGTTTAAAATCCTGCCCATCATGGGTTCGGGCAGACAGATCAGTTCATTCATCCATATCGAGGACCTGGTGGGGGCCATTCGGTTTATCCTTCAAAAGAAGCCTGGCGGGGTTTACAACCTTTGTACCCCTTTTCCGGTTGATAATGCTACATTTACCAGGATTCTGACAAAAAAAAGACGGATCCCCTTTGTATTCAGGATACCCACCCCGGTCCTGAAGCTGATGCTGGGCAGCTCTCATGTCCTGGTTTCAGAAGGGCCGCATGTATTGCCGGCAAGGCTTATTCAGGAAGGGTTTAATTTCAGGTATCCGGGAGTAGAGGATGCCATTCAAAATCTGGTGGAAGAACCTTGAAAAATCCCATACAACAATTAGCTGGTCAGACCGCAGTCTATGGATTGGGGATCGTATTGCCCAGGCTGCTGAATTACCTGCTTCTCACCCCTTTCTATACGAGGGTCTTTGAAAAAGCCACCTATGGGGTGATCACAGAGCTGTATGCATACGTGGTCTTTCTGCTGGTCATCCTCACCTACGGAATGGAGACCGGCTACTTCAGATATGCCAGCAATTCAGAGGAGAAAGAAAAAGTATATTCTACGGTACTGGCCACCCTGTTTCTGACTTCTTCCCTGTTCATCTTCATGGTAATGCTGTTTTCCGGCTCTTTGGGATCCTGGATGGGCTATGGCTCAAACCCTGAATATATCAGGTGGCTGGCGGTGATCGTAGGCGTGGATGCCTTTACAGCCATCCCTTTTGCCAGGATCCGGCTTTACAATAAGGCAGGAAAATATGCCGCCATACGGATCGTGGAGGTCTCTGTAAACATCGGGTTGAACCTGTTCTTCCTCTATTATTGTCCCAGGCACCCGGATTCGGAAATTGTTACGCTGCTCTACAGGGAAGAGGTCGGGGTGGGTTATGTACTCATCTCCAACATGATCGCTTCACTGGTAAAACTGGTGATACTTTCGGCTGAAATAGCGGCCTCCTTCAGGTCCGCATTTGACCTGAAAATGCTGAGGATCATCTTCAGGTATTCATACCCGTTATTGATAGCCGGCCTTGCAGGCACGGTCAATGAAGCGCTTGACAGAGTCCTGCTTAAACATATGATCCCGGCAAACCAGTTCCCGATGGAACAGCTTGGGGTTTATGGGGCCAACTATAAACTGGCTGTATTAATGACGCTGTTTGTACAGATGTTCAAATATGCTGCGGAGCCCTTTTTCTTTGCCCGGTCATCGGATAAAAATGCCAGGGAGCTCTATGCCGACGTGATGATTTTCTTTGTGATCGCGGGATTGATCATTTTTCTGATGGTAAACATCTATATGGGAACCTTCATCCTTTTCATAGGGGCAAGTTTCAGGGAAGGAGCTCATATCGTTCCGGTCATCTTACTTGCCAACCTTGTGATGGGAATGTTCTTCAATCTCTCCATATGGTATAAACTGACCAATAAGACGTGGATAGGCGCACTGCTCGTTCTGATAGGTGCGGGGGTGACCATTGTGGTCAATGTCATGTTTATTCCCCGTTTCGGGTATGTGGCCTCTGCATGGGCACATCTGCTTTGCTACAGCATCATGGTGGTACTTTCATACCTATGGTCAAGGAAATATTTTCCTATTCCCTATAAAACGGTCAGGATCCTTATTTATATAGGGTTGGCACTGGTGATATATCTCTTTAATGAACTATTTTTGCAGGATGCCGAAAAGTTCCGGGAGTTGTACGGATCGTTGCTTCTGGCTCTTTTCGGGGCGATCGCATGGCTGAATGAACGCAATACGCTAAAAAGGTATAAACAGTGAGCATCAGATGGAAGTAAAAATCGTGAACAGATCAAAAAATCCCCTGCCGGGATACAGCACTTCCCTTTCTGCCGGTATGGACCTCAGGGCGAATCTGGCAGACCCGGTAGTGCTGAAGCCACTGGCCCGCTGCCTTATACCCACAGGACTGTACGTTGAGTTGCCCGAAGGGTATGAAGCGCAAATCAGGCCAAGAAGCGGGCTGGCATTGAAAAAAGGGATATCAATTGTCAACACCCCGGGGACCATAGATGCTGATTACAGGGGAGAAATAGGAATCATCCTGATCAATCTTTCAGATGAAACCTTTGTGGTGAATCACGGTGAGAGGATTTGCCAGATGGTGATTAATAAAGTGGAGAAGGTATCGTGGTCTGAGGTGGTTTCACTGGAAGATTCAGAACGGGGATCCGGAGGTTTTGGACATACCGGAAGGAAATGAAAGGGGTTTGAATAATGAAAATGAGGAATATGTGGTTGCTGATGGGATTGTTGCTGCTGGGCAACAGCCTATGTTATGGTCAGGTTGAAGAAGGGAATTATGATTACCAGTATGCGCTGATTGAAGCCGTCAAGCAGAAGAACCTTGGAAATCTTTCAGAGGCCGTCAAACTTTACAGGCTGGTGATCAAGGAGAAACCGGATTGCGATGCTGCTTATTTTGAGCTGGGCAACATCTACCTGATGTCGAACAGGATCAAGCTTGCCGTGAACAGCCTGGAGAAGGCATATACGCTGGATCCTGATAATGAATGGTATACATTGGCCTACCTGAATGCGCTCGGTGCAGGGGAACAGTATGAAGCCATGGAGGATATCATTAAGAAGAAGATAAAAAGCGATCCTGAAGAGGTGGAATGGGAATACCAGCTGGCCACTGTTTATTTCAGCCAGGGAAAACCGGCCAAAGCCATAAAAACGCTTGAAAAAATTGAAAATGAACGTGGATTCAGTGAAAAAGTCACCCTGCTGAAAGCCTCTGTCTACGAGAGCGAGAAGCAATATGAACTGGCCCTGCAAGAGATAGAAAAGGTGATGGCACTGTTTCCGGAAGGTATACAGTTTCGCATTGTTGCGGCTGAATTATGCCTTAAGAATGGAATGGAGGATGAGGCGGCCAACTATTACCTGGAGATCCTGGATGTTGACAGCACAAATATATTTGCACTCACGAACCTCACGGATTACTACCGCAAGAAAAAAGATTACAAAAGCAGTTTCAAATACCTGGCTAAATCATTCAGCAGTAAACTGATTGATGCCAAGCGCAAAATGGCCATTCTCTCCTACTATCTTTCAGAGGAAAAATTCGTGAACAATTATAAAGAGGACCTTGACAGCCTGCTAGGCATCCTGATCGAAATGCATCCGGAAGAGTGGGAGGTGCGTCTGATGGCAGCAGACTTTTATATCCAGACAAGGTCGTATGACAAGGCTTACTGGCAGTTAAAGGAATATCTGGAAAAGAAAGGAGGAAATTTTCCCATCTATATGCAGGCGATATTGCTGGCGAATGCCGGTTCACTGAGTGAGGAGTTGATCCATATGACTGGGGAGGCATTGAAAATCTATCCGGATAGTGCTGATATCAGGTTCTTCAGAGGAATCGGCTTTTATGAACAGGGAAATTACGAGTCGTTGATTGAAAACTTTGACCATATCTCACTGGAGGATTTTTCCAATGAAGAGTATAGATCGCAGGCAAAAATGCTTTATGCAGAGGCCTTTTACAGGCTGGAAAACTATCCTAAATCCGATTCCATCTTTGAATCATTGATTGTTGAAGAACCTGATAATTATTCAGTTCTGAATAATTACAGTTATTACCTTGCGGAACGTGGAGAAAAACTGGAAAAAGCTGAAGTATGGAGCCATATAGCGATCAGCAACAATCCCGAAAATGCCACTTTTTTGGACACATATGCGTGGGTGCTCTACAAGATGAAAAAGTATGAAGAGGCAGAAAAATATATCATGAAGGCCATGGAGATGGGAGGCGAGAATGATCCGGAAATCAATGAGCATGCGGGAGATATACAGCTTGCGCTGAAAAGCATGGAGATAGCGCGATCCTATTATATGAAAGCGATCATTCTGGGGGGGGATAAGGAGAAACTGGAGGAGAAGATCGGTTCATTGAAAGAGACTGCCGATGAATAGGCTCCTGATGCTCGGCCTGGTGATACCGGTTCTGCTCATGACGCAATGCAGTTCTTCCCGGGAGGTGGTGAAAACGAAACCTCCCGCATTGGTCGGTATGGAAGGATTGAAAGAGGTGTGCAGGTGCAGCGATACGATACGAAATATCCTGATCAGCAAAGCGGAGACACTGATCATTACGGAAGAGGAGCGGTATGAAGCCACAGTTACCGTTTACGCAGTAAAAGATTCCTTCATTTACATCTCGGCGGTGAACAGTGGTTTTGAGATTCTAAGGGCAGCATTGGATCCCGATTCTATCACGGTGATAGATCGGATAAACAAAGTGGTTTACAGGACACCGGTGAGGAGGCGTTTCGGTTATCAGCATCCTGTAGATTTTAGGGACGTGCAAAATATCATCTCAAGGTATTTTATATGTGACGACATGGGAATGGCAAGGGAGCTGAATTTTCATGATATAGAGTTCCATTTCGATGAACCGGATATCAGGAAGTGTATCACTTTTAACAGGGAATCCCTCAGGATGGATAAATTTGAATTTTCTCACACACAAACAGATAAATATATAAAAGGGGAGAGAAGAGAAAAGGATTTCAGGATATTTTCCAATTTTATGATCACTGAATTTGAGATCGTTGCAAAAAGCGGGACCATGCTGTATAACCAGGAACTGGCAGTAAAGATGAATGTTGACCCAAGGAAATACAACCTCATCAATCTTTAATGAAACATGCTTTATCCATACTGTTGCTGGTTTTGATCGTATCTTCATCGGCAGGGCAATCAAAAGAGGAGCTGCAGGAACAAAAGCAGAAAGCTTTCGAGGAGATCAAACTGGCCAGGGAGCTGATGGAGAAAACTGCCCAGCAACGGGTCGGTTCAGTGCAGCAGGTCAGGTTACTGCAGAGAGGGATCAATTCAAGGGCAAAACTAATCAAGACACTGGAAAGCGAAGTAAGGATCATTGATAACCAGATAGGCGAGACACAGGGGGAGATCAGGAAACTGACCGCAGAAAACGAAAAAAACAAAGAAGAATATGCACGATTGATCTATTATGCATACAGGAACCACACGAATTACGAGAAACTGATGTATATCCTTGCCGGGGCAACAATCTCACAAACATACCAGCGTTACAAATACCTAAAATATATCAGTGAATACAGGAAGATGAAAGCCGGCCAGATAGAGGCTCTTGTGGAAGAACTTGACAGAAAACAAGAGAGCCTGACAATGCTCAGGAATAGTAAACTGGCCCTGCTGGAAGATAAGGACCGGGAACAAGGCGAGCTGGAGAATGAAAAGGGACGACAATCCACCATCATTGCACAGCTCAAAAAGCAGGAATCAAGCCTGAAGAGAGAGATTGAAGAGAAGGAACGAATTGCCAGGGAGCTGGAGGCAAAGATCAGAGAGATTATCGAAACCGAAGCCAGGAAGCTTAATGCGAGCAACATCTATGCAGCATTAACACCAGAGCAGGAGCTGGTTGGAAATGATTTCAGAAATAACAAAGGAAAATTGCCATGGCCGGTAGATCGGGGGATCATTACCACCGGATTTGGCAATAATGAATATCCTGGACTGGTAGGTTCGAGCCTGAAGAATAACGGGATCGATATAAACAGTGCATCGGGAACAAAGGTAAGATCAGTTTTTAACGGGGAGGTCACCAAGGTATTTGCCATCCTGGGGGCAAATTATACTGTTTTGATCAGGCACGGGGAGTACCTTTCCGTATACCAGAACCTGATCAATGTGCAGGTAAAAACAGGGGATAAAGTACTTACAAAGGAGATACTGGGTGACGCTTTTACGGATGAAGCAAATCAGATTGCAATGGTCCATTTCGAGGTATGGCGGGAAAGAAGTATACTGAATCCTGAAGAGTGGTTGAGTAAATAGAAGTTTTTTGGAACCTTTCAGGGGGACCGACGTATAAGAAGAATCTATTGGAATTCGTTATGAGAAAAGATCTGAATATCCCTTCAGAGATTGGAAATTTACGTCTTGTTGAAAAGGCCATTGATGAGTTGTCCATGGAGCTGGAACTCAGTGATGAAGTTTACGGCAACATCATGGTTGCCACCATGGAAGCCACCAATAATGCAATCATTCACGGGAATAATTCAGATCCAAGCAAGGAGGTAAAGATAGAGATACAATGTCTGGAGAGTGAGTTGAAGGTCCATATTGAGGACCAGGGAAAAGGTTTTGACCACATGAATATTCCGGACCCGACATCCCCTGAAAACGTGGAAAAGATCAATGGAAGGGGAATATTCCTCATGGAAAGGCTCTCTGATGAAATCCTTTATCTGGCCGATGGCAGAATCGTGGAGCTTAAGTTCAGACTGTAGTGGCCATCAGGTTTCATAACGAGGGAATCAAATTTAACCTACCGCAAAGAACAAGGCACAAAAACTGGCTTAAGCATTGGTTCAGTAGTTACAACAAAAAGGCGGGGGAAATCAATTTCATATTTAGCAGCAATGCGCTACTCCGGCGCATGAACAGGGAGCATTTAAACCACAATCACAACACGGATGTAATTACCTTTGATTATACTGAGGGCAATATCATATCAGGAGATATTTTTATCAGTATCGAAGAGGTAAGAGAAAATGCGGGAATTTATAAAAGCCCATTTGAAGATGAACTGAGAAGGGTGATGATCCACGGGGTGCTTCACATGATGGGTTTCAATGATGCAAGGACCAGAGAGAGAGAGGAGATGAGGGAAATGGAGAATGAAGCGTTAAATTTGTGGCTGAAGGAGGTTTGAAATGGTATCGGAATACGATGTGATCGTGGTGGGAGGCGGACATGCAGGATGTGAGGCTGCTGCTGCTTCGGCGAACATGGGGTGCAGGACCCTGCTGATTACCATGGACATGACAAAATTTGCACAGATGTCGTGTAATCCTGCCATGGGAGGAGTAGCCAAAGGCCAGATAATCAGAGAAATAGACGCCATGGGCGGGTATTCGGGAATAGTAACGGACCGGTCCATGATCCAGTTCAGGCTTTTGAACAGAAGCAAGGGACCGGCCATGTGGAGTCCAAGGGCACAGTGCGACAGATCTTTATTCACCATGGAGTGGAGAAAAGTACTGGAAAGTATTGATAAACTGGAGTTCTGGCAGGACAAGGTCACAAGTCTGATTATTGAGAATGGCAGCGTGAAAGGCGTGAAAACCCTGATGGAGATTGAGTTCAGGTCAAAACGTGTCATACTGACCGCAGGTACTTTCATTAACGGTCTGATGCACGTGGGGCATGTGAAAATGAAGGGTGGCAGAATGGGTGAACCGCCTGCTTTAGGAATCAGTGAACAACTGAAAGAACACGGCTTCGAGGTAGGAAGAATGAAAACAGGCACCCCGGCAAGGATAGACGGACGAAGCATCGATTTCAGTAAATTACAGGAGCAACCCGGCGAGAAGGAAAACAGGAAATTCAGTTTTCTTGACTATGAGGTGGACTATTCCAATCACCGGAGCTGTTACATTGCATATACAAATCTTACAGTCCATTCTGAGCTGGAGAAAGGATTTGAAGATAGCCCGATGTTCAACGGGACCATAGAAAGTATTGGACCAAGGTATTGTCCAAGCATTGAAGACAAAATAGTAACATTCTCCGAAAAGGAGAAGCATCAGCTATTCCTGGAACCGGAAGGATTGTCCACCATTGAATACTATATCAACGGTTTTTCGTCTTCTTTGCCCTGGGAGGTACAATACAGAGGAATGTTAGAGATCGAAGGTTTGGAAGAGGTGAAAATATTCAGACCGGGATACGCCATTGAATATGATTATTACCCTCCCACCCAGCTTTTTCATACACTGGAAACAAAAAATCTGCGTCATCTCTATTTTGCAGGCCAGATTAACGGTACAACAGGCTATGAGGAGGCAGGGGCGCAGGGATTGATAGCAGGCATCAATGCGGGGCTGAGTATTCATGGTAACCAGGAATTTGTGCTTGGAAGGGACCAGGCCTATATAGGGGTATTAATTGATGACCTGGTTACAAAAGGAGTGGATGAACCATACAGGATGTTCACATCGAGAGCAGAATACAGGATTTTATTGCGGCAGGATAATGCGGATGAAAGGCTTACGGAAATAAGTGCGGAAATGGGCCTTGCCGGTAAAGAACGGACAAAACTGCTGGAAGAGAAACGCAGGCTGATCAAGAGAGTCATTGACCTGTTGAAAAACCAGAGCGTAACCCCGGGACAGATCAACGGTTTTTTGTCAGAAGTAGGCACATCCGCGCTAAGACAGAAAATGAAGATCATTGAAGTAGCCAGGCGTCCTCAGGTCGGATTGAAGAAGCTTCTGAAGATTATTCCTGAATTATCGGAGATATATGATCAATGTGGAAACAGGGGGGAGGAGGTTTTTGAATCTGTTGAGATAGCGGTTAAGTATGAGGGCTATATTAACAGGGAAAGGCAGATGGCTGATAAGATAAAAAGACTTGAGAGGATAAGGCTGGATGAGGAGTTCGATTATCAAAAACTGAAAAGCCTATCCACAGAGGCCAGGCAAAAACTATCCAGGATACGTCCGAGAACCATCGGGCAGGCTTCAAGGATATCAGGAGTATCGCCAAGTGATATAAGCGTATTATTGATCTATATGGGCAGATAGTTCCACGTGGAACACTTTTCGTAAAAACCGAGCGACAACAGTCATGAGAACCAAAGAGGCTTCCGACTATCTTAAAAACGCAACCCGATCGATTAAGGACTATCCGAAAAAAGGGATCATCTTCAGGGATCTCACCACCATCTTTCAGGACAGCAAAGCAATGGGTCTGGCCCTGGAAATGCTGTCCGATTGTCTGAAAGATGAAGAAGAAAACAGGATCCATTTTGACAAGCTGGCCGGAATAGAGGCAAGAGGATTTCTGCTGGCCGGGGCTTTATCAGGGAAACTGGGAGGTGGAGTGGTCATGATGCGAAAGCCAGGGAAACTCCCCTACAAGAAACGGAGGATCGATTATAAACTGGAATATGGCGAAGATGCGCTGGAAATTCACGAAGATGCCATCAAACCAGGGGAAAGGATCATTGTCGTGGACGATCTTCTGGCAACAGGGGGAACGGCCGAAGCAGGTTGCAAACTTGTCGAACAACTGGGAGGCATAGTGGTAAAGGTGCTATTCCTGGTGGAGCTGCCCGATTTGGGTGGAAGAAAAAGACTGTCAGCTTACGATATAGCATCTGTCATTGCTTTTAAGGGTAAATAATCCACTGGATGATCCTGTTTAAGTGAGCTGCTCCCGGGAAGGGGTCAAAAAGGAAAACAGCATAAAGATGAGAGGGTTAAATGGTCAGCGACTCCTGATATTTGCAGTTTTAAGGCCCAGAGAAGAGCATATTTGAAAGGATACTGGCCTGCGGGCGGGAAAAGACACCTTATGCAAAGCCGGGAATTGGCTTTTTTGGACCTCAATTGATCATGGGAGATCAAAATCATATTTCCAACCTGCTTGAATCGTTGCCCGGCCAGCCGGGTGTATACCAGTTTTTTGATAAAAAGGGAGAGATCATCTATATCGGGAAAGCAAAGAATCTTAAGAAACGGGTATCATCCTATTTTGGGAAAAAGAAATTCGCATCCTTCAAGATGAAAGTGCTGGTTGACCGGATTGCCGATATTAAGTATGTAGTTGTCAACAATGAATCCGATGCGCTCCTGCTGGAGAACAACCTGATCAAGAAATACCAGCCCCGGTACAATATCATGCTGAAGGATGACAAAACATTTCCATGGATATGCATTAAAAACGAACCATTCCCCCGGGTATTTTCAACACGGACCATGATCAATGACGGGTCGCGCTATTTTGGACCTTACACATCAGCATATGCAGTTAAAATCCTTCTGGCACTGATCCGGCAGCTATATCCGTTAAGGACCTGCAAACTTGCCCTGACCGAAGAAAACATTGCGCGGAAAAAGTTCAAAGTCTGCCTTGAATACCACATTGGCAATTGCAAGGGTCCCTGCGAGCAAAAACAGACAGCTTCAGATTATGAAAACGACATCAGACAAATCCGGGAGATCATCAAAGGTAATCTGAGTGAAGTGATCAGCTTCCTGAAAGATGAAATGAATAAAAATGCCGGGTTATACCGTTATGAAGAGGCTGGCCTGCTTAAAGAAAAAATCGAAATTCTTGTCAGGTACCAGGCCAAATCCACCATTGTAAATCCGGCCATCCATAATGTGGATGTATTCAGCATTGTTAGTGATGATAATGAAGCGTTCGTGAATTTTCTGAAAGTGGTAAAGGGAGCTGTCATCCAGGCCCACACGGTAGAGATAGGAAAAAAGCTGGATGAAGAAGACAGGGACCTTCTGGCATTTGTGATCACAGATATGCGCCAGCGAATCGAAAGCCTATCCAGGGAGATCATTGTACCGGTGGATATACAGGAGTTGTTTCCCGACAACCAGGTCACCGTTCCCAAGCGTGGAGATAAGAAAAAGCTGCTGGACCTTTCCATCAGGAATGCACGGAGCTACAGGCTGGAAAAAATAAGAAGAAGGGCTGCTCAGGAGACAAGATCTTCAAATGAGCGTATTTTGAAAACACTGCAGGAAGATTTGCGCCTGAAAAAAATGCCGGTCCATATAGAGTGCTTTGACAACAGCAATATCCAGGGGGACAACCCCGTGGCTGCCTGCGTGGTCTTTAGAAATGGCAAACCCGCAAAAAGAGAATACAGGCATTACAATATCAGGGGTGTTCCAGGCGTGAATGATTTTGCCTCGATGGAAGAGGTGGTCTACAGGCGATACATGCGCCTGAAAAAGGAGCAGAAGTCTTTGCCCCAGCTCATAGTGGTGGATGGCGGAAAGGGACAATTGAGCGCAGCGCTGAAGAGTCTCGATAAACTCGGTTTGAGAGGAGAGATCGCCATTATTGGCATTGCAAAAAAACTGGAAGAGATATTCTTTCCGGAGGACCCGGTGCCACTCTATATAGACAGGAATTCCGGGTCGCTGAAACTTATCCAGCATCTGAGAAACGAAGCACACCGTTTTGGTATCATCTTCCACAGGCAGAAGAGGTCCGGCTCCATGACCCGGTCCACTCTTGAGGAGATACCCGGGATCGGGCCTAAAACCACCGAAAAACTCTTCGTTGCATTCAGGTCCGTGGAGGGTATCAGGGCTGCCTCGCAGGAAGAGATCAAAAAGGTGGTCGGATCAGCGCGGGCTGCAGTGATCAGAGAACATCTGAAATGACCCGGATCAAAGGCTATTTCTTCCTTGATACAGTAAATTCAACAAGGTCTTTCATGGAATCCCGGGCAGGAGAGGCGGGAAAATCATTCAGGCTTTCAAGGGCCCTGTGTTTAAACTCCTGCATTTTTCGGTTCGCAAAATCAATACCTCCCATATCATTCACAAAACGGACCACTTCATTGACGACCTTCTGGCTTCTGTTCCCGTTCTTGATCTGCCGGATCATCGATTTTCGGCGTCCGGGATCAGCCTGGTTCAGGGCATAGATCAGCGGAAGGGTGAATTTTTTCTCTTTAATATCATTTCCGGTTGGTTTTCCGATTACCCCATGATCCTGATAATCAAATAGATCGTCTTTAATCTGGAAGGCCATTCCTATCTGGATCCCAAGATCGTAAACCTTGTCGACCACCGACTGGCTTGCTCCTGATGCTTTAGCACCGCATGCGGTACAGGAGGCGATCAAGGTGGCAGTTTTTTTCCGGATCACTTCATAATAGGTATCAATATCGATATTCAGACTCCTTGATTTCTGGATTTGCAGAAGTTCCCCTTCGCTCATCTGCCTGGAAGCATCGGAGATGATCTCCAGCAGGTCGTAATCTTTTTTGCGAACAGCCAGCAGCAGCCCTCTGGCAAGCAGGTAATCTCCGAACAAAACGGCCACTTTTGATTTCCATATGGCATTCACGGAGAAAACACCCCTTCGCTCGTTGGATTCATCCACCACATCATCATGGACCAGGGTTGCTGTATGCATCAGCTCAATAAGAGAAGCAGCGGTATAGGTTGATTCGGTGATTTCCCCGGTCATTTTGGAAGAAAGGAACACAAACAGAGGGCGCATCTGTTTTCCCTTTCTTCGCAGGACATAGCCTGTAACCATATTGAGCAGGGGAATATTGCTGGAGACGGAATTCCTGAACCGCTTGTTGAATTCCTTCATCTCCTGTTTGACCGGGTCCCTGATATCGTCAAGATTGATCATCAATGCACCAAAGAATGCTCAAAGGTAGAAAAAGTAAGTGAATCGAACGAGCCCGGATCATGCTGTTTGGGATCGGAACGGGGATCAATACATATCAAATATCCTAAATATTGATATATTTGTATAGGTTCGATATAGTTCATCACCACCTTAGCATAAAACCAATGGAATTTAGTGAATTGAAGCCGGAAGAAGTTGAAAAGGCAGCCAATATGATGAAAGCCATCTCGCACCCTATGAGGCTGGCTATCCTGGGCTTTCTTGGAGACGGTAATCAATTGAACGTTACTGAAATACACAAGTTATTGAAGATTGAACAATCCACCGCATCGCACCATCTGGGCATTCTCAAGGACAAAGGGATCCTGGCATCGTCCAGAAAGGGAAAGAATACCATCTATTATTTAAAACGCCGTAAGCTGGGAAAGCTTGTGCGTTGTATCAGCGATTGTGCATGCACAGATTAAAGGATAGAGCCAGATCATGGAAAAGGTAAGGATCACCAGAGAATTTAAATTCGAAATGGCCCATGCATTGTGGAATTATGACGGAGCCTGCAAGAATATTCACGGACATTCATACAGGCTTTTTGTTACCCTGGCAGGAACACCGGTCGCTGATCCCGCCGATCCCAAGTTTGGCATGGTGCTTGATTTCAAGGATCTGAAAAAAATGGTCAAAGGTCCGGTGGTGGATTTCCTTGACCATTCACTGGTGGTATATCGCGAGGCAGACGGGGAGATCCTTTCATCGGTCCGGACCATGTATGAAAAAGTGCACGTATTTGATTTTCAACCCACCTGTGAAAACCTGGTCCTGTTCATTGTTAAGACCGTCAAGCCAAACCTGAAGCCAGGACTGGAGCTTCATTCCGTGAGACTTTATGAAACGGCCGTTTCCTATGCGGAGTGGAATGCCGGGGATAACCATTGAGGCTATATGGAATCAGAGAAAAGACTTTTTTTACTGGATGCGTATGCCCTGATTTTCAGGGCATACTATGCATTCATATCGAATCCGATGTCCAATTCGAAAGGACTTCCCACCTCCACGATATTTGGTTTTGCCCTTGCACTGGAGGAGATCCTTCGCAAAGAAAAACCGACCCATGTTGCAGTTGTATTCGATCCTCCCGGCCCAACTTTCCGTCATGAGATTTTCGCAGGGTATAAAGCCAACCGCGATGCTACACCGGAGGAGATAAAAAACGCTGTTCCATACATAAAGAAACTGATCGAAGGATTCAATATCCCCATCATCGAAGAGGAAGGATTTGAAGCTGATGATGTGATCGGGACTATGTCAAAAAACGCTGAAAAAGAAGGATATACAGTGTATATGATGACCCCGGACAAAGATTATGCACAGCTGGTTTCCGATCACATATTTATCTATAAACCGGGCCGGGGCGGAAGTCCTTCCGAGGTACTTGGAATCGAGGAGGTAAAAGAGAAGTTTCTTGTGGAACACCCCAGACAGGTGATTGATATACTGGCCCTGTGGGGAGACGCCTCGGATAACATACCCGGGGCACCGGGGATCGGTGAAAAAACAGCGAAAAAACTGATCGGCCAGTTCAAGTCTGTGGAGGGTGTCTATGAAAACATCGAAAAGCTGAAGGGAAAGCAGAAGGAGAACCTTGAGAACTTCAGGGAACAGGTGATGCTGTCAAAGATGCTGGCCACCATTGTACTGGATGTACCTGTCGGTGTGCCTCTTGTTGAAACGCAACGAAAAAAACTGGATCATGATGCTTTACGGGGACTTTTTAATGAGTTGGAGTTCAGGAATCTGGCAGTAAGAATCCTGGAGGATCAGCCGGAGGCAAAGAAAGAACAGGCACCCCCACCGGATGGAACACTTTTCGGGATACCCATCGTGCAGGAGGAGATTCAGGGAGTGCCGTCATTGCGAACCATTGACTCGGTGAACCACCGGTATGAACTGGTTTCGGATCTTGAAGGAGTCAGGACGCTTGCCGGAACCCTGTCCGACCTGGATGAATTTTGCTTCGATACAGAAACCACCGGTATTGACCCACTGGATGCAGAATTGGTGGGTATAGCCTTCAGCTGGAAGGCATTCCATGCTGTTTACGTGTCATTTGGAAGTAACAGGCAGGAAGTAGGGGTTTGGCTGAAGGTGCTTTCCGGGCCCTTCATGAACCATGCCATCAGTAAGATCGGCCAGAATCTGAAATATGACCTTCATATCTTAAAAAATTATGGTATAGATGTAAAGGGTGTATTATTTGATACAATGGTTGCACATTTTATTCTGAAGCCGGATCAGAAGCATAACCTGAATGCACTGGCCGGACAATACCTGGGATATTCGATGGTGAAGATCGAGGAACTGATCGGGGAAAAAGGGGCCGGGCAAACTACCTTCAGGACAGTGGAGGTAGAAAAAGCAAAAGAGTACGCCTGCGAAGATGCAGACATCACCTGTCAGCTGGCCGGGATACTCAGGAAACAGCTCATTGAAAAAGGTTTCACAAGGCTGGCAGAACAGATCGAAATGCCGCTGGTCAGGGTGCTGATGGAGATGGAACACCATGGAGTAAGGCTGGATGTGGATGCCCTGCAGCTTTTTGGCGAAGATCTCAGAAAGCAGATAAAATTAACAGAGGCAGAGATATATGGTCTGGCCGGGGTGGAGTTCAATATCAGTTCCCCCAAACAGCTGGGGGAGATCCTGTTTGAAAGGCTAAAGATCATTTCAGAACCCCGCAAGACCAGGACCAGGCAGTATGCCACCGGAGAGGAGATATTGCTGCAATTGAGCGATAAACACCCGGTGGTTGATAAAGTACTGGAATACAGATCTTTAAAGAAGCTTCTGTCCACCTATGTCGATGCGTTGCCACTGATGGTCAAAAACAGTACAGGTAAGATCCACACATCCTTCAATCAGGCACTGGTTACCACGGGACGTCTCTCTTCCAACAATCCAAACCTTCAGAACATACCCATACGTGAAGAGCGAGGAAGGGAGATCAGAAAGGCTTTTATCCCGGAAAAAAAAGGTCATGTTTTTCTATCGGCGGATTACTCCCAGATTGAATTAAGGCTCATGGCCCATCTTAGCGGGGATCCAGGCATGATAGAAGCTTTTGTAAATGGAGAGGATATCCATACAGCCACTGCGGCCAGGATCTATAAAACAGATCCGGGGTCTGTCAACCGGGAGATGAGAGGAGCTGCCAAAACCGCCAATTTCGGGATCATTTACGGGATCTCTGCATTCGGCCTTTCCCGGCGCATGCATATCTCCAGAACTGAAGCAAAAGAGCTGATCGAAGGGTATTTCAACACCTATCCGCGGGTCAGGGAATATATGGATGAGTGCATCAGGATGGCAAGGGAAAAAGGATACGTGGAAACCATGTACGGGCGCAGAAGGTACCTGCCGGATATTCTCTCCCGCAACTCGGTGGTTAGGGGAAATGCCGAACGGAATGCCATCAACTCCCCCATACAGGGATCGGCAGCCGACATCATAAAAATCGCCATGATAAGGATCCAGGAGGCACTGGAACATGAGAAGCTGAAAAGCAGCATGATCCTGCAGGTGCATGATGAACTGAACTTTGATGTTCTGCCAGGGGAAATAGACAGGGTGAGGAACCTGGTAAAGACACTGATGGAGAGTGCTTCACCACTCAGGGTGCCGTTGACAGTCGATATGGGGGAAGGCAAAAACTGGCTGGAAGCTCACGGATGATCATATTTTGCTCCCCGCGCTGATCAGGGCTCCCTGTTTCCCTGCCAGCACCTCTTTGACGATTCCGGGCTCCCGCAGTATTTCAAGGGCCTTGTCCAGTTGCAAATCTTCCTGGATCTGCGCGACGATACGGCCGGCCTGGTAATAATAGCGGTTGACGATCTCCTCGCTTAACAGTTGACGGATTTCGTCCTGGAAGGTCTCCAGGTCCTTCAGGTTGTTGTGGGACAGTTTCTGCTCCAGGGATGAAAAATCGTCTTTGGCCAGGTCATAGTATTTTTCCCGTTTGGCGGTTTTTACCAGCTCATCAAAAGCCTGTTCACTGGATGTTTTGAATTCAAAACCCCGGGATTCAACAAAAACTTTAAATGAATAGTAATCATCATTTGAAAGAATGAATCTTTCAGGAGCATCAATCTGATCATGATCAGCCCTGTAGCGGGTGGCAAAATCAAAAAGAACATTCTGGGTATATAGTTGCATGGTGATCTCGGAAAGCATTTCCGGGACCACCTCAAAATCAGGCTGGATACCGCCCCCGTCATAAACCAGCCTGCCATTCCTGGTCTGATATTCTGAGATCAGGGAATCGGGGATTTTCCCAACACTTCCGTCCTCATTCCTGTTGGAATAATCCAGGGCCTGGATACAGCGGCCGCTGGGGATATAATATTTAGCAGTGGTAACCTTGAGCTGGGCATTGTATTTCAGGGGACGGGATGTTTGGACCAGGCCTTTTCCAAAAGTCCTCTGTCCCACAATCACGGCACGGTCCAGATCCTGCAGAGCCCCTGCAACAATCTCTGAAGCGGAGGCTGATCCACGGTTGATCAGGACAACAAGAGGGATGTTCCTGTCAACAGGGTCCTTGGAGGTGATATATTCAGAATCCCACTGTTTCAATTTTCCCCTGGTACTGACAATGAGTTCTCCCTTTTCCACGAAGAGATTGCATATTCTCACGGCCTCGATCAGCAGTCCACCAGGATTGGTCCTGAGGTCCAGGATCAAGGAGTTCATATCGTGCTTCTGCTTCAGATCACGGAGGGCGTTTTCAACTTCCTGTCCGGCACCGGTCGTAAAATTGGAAATCCGGATATATCCCGCCTGGTCATCCAGCATGCCGTAGAAGGGAACATTGGGTATGGAGATCTTTTCCCGGATCAGGGTAAAATCAAGTGGCTCATCTTCGCCGTAACGTTCAATCGACAGGACTATTTCAGTCCCCGGTTTTCCTTTCAACTGTTCACTTACTGATTCAATAGCCATGTTCTCAACACTCATCCCATTCAATTTCAAGATCTTGTCCCCTGCCCTTATCCCGGCTTTATCGGCCGGGAATCCTTTATAGGGGTCAGCAATGATAATATGGTCGCCCGATCTCCGGATGAGGGAGCCGATACCACCGTATTCTCCCGTGGTCTGGAAATTAAAATCATCCATATCGGATTCAGGTATATAAGTGGTATAGGGATCCAGGGAGGATAACATGGCATCAATGCTGGTGGTGACCAGCTCTTTTGGATCCGTTTCATCCACGTAGAACATATTCAGTTCCCTGAACAGGGTATAGTATATATCCAGGTTCTTCACCAGTTCCAGATCCTTGTTCCCTATGGTGGTGAACCCTACACTCATCAGGACGATGAATATTCCTGCGAATATGAAATTCCTTTCTCTCTTCTTCATCGGATAAAAATATATGGTACAGAAATCATTAAATCACTGGCACAAAGGAACCACAAAGAATTTAATTTTCCCCATCAATTAACTTTTTTTAAGAAGGGCCGATTTATATCTTTGTCTTCTTATTGCAACGCAAATGTCAGGCCAGGATGCACTTGATGCTGTTTCCATGGTTGTAAGCCCGGATTGGATAGAGAAAGTGCCAACCCATCAACCGGCATGGCTGTTTTTCCTATTGTTCATACTGCTGGGAATCTTTGCCTGGATCAGGATCTACTACGGGAGTATACTGATGCAGACATTGCAGGCATCTGTCAATTTCCAGGTTGCTACAAGAATATTCATGGATAACAGTCTTTTACAAAAACAGCTGGACAATTTTCTATATATTTTTTATTTCCTGAGTACGGGATTTCTGCTCTATGTGGCTGAAACCCGTTTCCGGCTTTTCCCCTATGGAATGACAGGTGTCAAACTTTTGCCGTTTAACCTGTTGCTTCTGACTGGCCTTTTCTTTGCCAGGATCTTGCTTGTAAACCTTGCCGGGCTGCTGTTCAACAAGATGCGGATATTCAGGGAGTACCTCTATAATGCTTACATATTCAACAAACTGCTTGGTGTTACCCTGCTTCCTTTGCTGCTGTTTGTCCTGTATACCACAGGAGTGATCGGGAAGGTCTTCCAGTGGGCCACCATCATGGCGGTTTTTGTGATCCTGATCATGCGCCTGGCCAGGGGGATCATTTTTTCTTTCAGGAAAGATATTTCAATATTCTATATGTTTTTGTACCTTTGTGCCCTTGAAATAGTCCCTCTTGTACTATTATACAAGTGGTTGGAGGGGATCCTTTAAGTTAAGTCTAAAGAAAGAATATATGGGACGGATAAGGAAAATTCTCGTATCTCAGCCCGAGCCTGAGAATAATAAATCCCCTTATTTTGACTTAGCGAGTAAACACAACCTGAAAATTGATTTCAGGCCCTTCATTCATGTGGAGGGGGTATCTGCCAAGGAATTCAGGCAGGAAAAGATAGACCTCGGTTCGCACACAGCAGTCATCTTCACAAGTAAGACTGCCATTGATCACTACTTCAGGATAGCAGAGGAAACCCGGACCAACATCCAGGATACCATGAAGTATTTCTGTATATCCGAAGCAACGGCCTACTACCTTCAAAAGTATATTGTCTACCGTAAACGCAAGATCTTTTACGGGAACGGCCAGATCCCCGATCTCATGGAGGTCATGAACAAACACAGGGAAGAAAAATTCCTGTTACCGCTTTCCGCGGCGCATAAGGAGGAGATACCGGTACTGCTGCAGAAGGCTGACTTTAAATTCTCCAAGGCGGTCCTCTACCGGACCGAATGCAGCGATCTTTCCGATCTTGCCGACGTGAATTATGATATCCTGGTATTCTACAGTCCATCCGGAATCAAGTCCCTTTTCCAGAATTTCCCCAATTTCAAGCAGAATGATACAAAGATTGCATCCTTCGGGGCCAAGACCGCCAAGGCAGCAGAAGAGGCAGGATTGCGTCTTGATATCATGGCTCCGCAGCCCCAGGCTCCTTCCATGACCATGGCGCTGGAGAATTTCATAAAGAACTACAACAAAAACAACGGGAAACCCTAAACAGAAATATTCCTTCCGAAAGAAGGAACGGCTTGCAGGGCGGAAATCGATTATTTCCCTGTTTGAAAACGGGAAAAAGATCGAATCCTATCCTTTGAGGATCCTCTACAACATTGTTGAAACGGCGGATTATCCTGCAGCAATGGCTGTATCGGTACCCAAACGGCTCTTCAGGCGGGCCGTGGACCGGAATCTATTGAAGCGCAGGATCAGGGAGGCTTACCGGTTGAATAAACAGGGATTGTATCCGGGACTCAGGGAGAGAAATGTATACATCCATCTTGTAATCCAGTTCGTTGGCAGGAATATTGAGAGCTTTCAATCCATTGAGAAAAGCCTCCTGGAGGCGTTTCAACAATTGGCGTTGGACATCAATGGACGGATCAGCGGATAATGGTCCTGCCCCCCAGGCCGCCGGACAGGGCGATTTTCACCTTCTCGAGGCTTTGGATCTTGATGATCGCGTGGTTCAACGCCTCCAGCTCTTTGTTCCTTTCGGCCGTTTCAAGGTCTGACCTGAGTTGGGTCAGTGCCTTTTCCACTACCTTCATCTTATAGGACAGCAGGGATTTAGGCACTTCATAACCAAGATTCTCACCGGGCAATTCCACATAGGCCTCCTTGCGCTTCCAGACCTTGCTTAATTCATACCTGGAGGTGAAAATATCCACGGCGAGCTCCCGGATACCTGCATGATCATGGTAAACAAAGAAGCGTTCCGCAACAGACTCGCCACGTTCGATCAGGTCTTTCACCTCTTCAAACACCTGTTTATAGACCAGGTTGTTAAAGACCAGGTCATCATTCTGTATTTCGCGGGTGATGTACTCTGCCACAGAGATCTGGGCGTTTTCCTCCCCGCTGATGTGCAGCTTCTGGTTCCCGAACTTGAGAAGGAAATAGATGATCTCCCTTTCCTCCACCTCTGAATAGACATTCTCCACAAAACCAGGAACAAGTGGCTGCTGCGGGATCGTGGAACGGGCAGGTTCGACCTGGTCCTGTGCAAAGGATTGCTCCCGGCGCCATCTCTGCTCCTGCCTGCGCTGCCTGATCTTGTTCACCTCCGTATAGAGCACCTGCTCTTCCACACCCAGCAAAAGGCTGCAATCCTTTAAGAACACGCTCCGCATGATCCCATCGGGAATAACAGCTACCGATCTGACAATATCAGAGATCAGTTGTGCTCTCCTGATGGGATCATGTTGTGCCTCTGCCAGCAGTATCTCTGTCTTGAAGGAGATGAAATCCTTTTCATGGGATCCGATATATTCGAGGAATTGGGAGGAGCTGTGCGTCCTGGCAAATGAATCCGGGTCTTCCCCTTCAGGCAACATCACCACCTTGACATTCATTCCCTCTTCGAGGATCATGTCAATACCCCTGAATGAGGCTTTGATACCGGCTTCATCCCCGTCGTAAATAATGTTTATGTTCGCTGAAAAACGTTTAATAAGGCGGATCTGTTCAGTAGTAAGGGCCGTACCTGAAGAGGCAACCACGTTCTCAATTCCGGCTTGGTGCATGGCGATCACATCGGTATAACCCTCCACCAGGTAACAGCTATCTTTCGAAACGATCGATTTTTTCGCCTGGAACAGGCCATACAATACCCGGCTCTTATGATAGATATCCGATTCGGGCGAATTCAGATACTTGGCCTGGTTCTTATCGGATTTCAGGGTCCGGCCGCCAAACCCAATGATATTTCCCGACAAAGCATGGATGGGAAAGATGACACGCCCGGCAAACCGGTCGAAGACAAAATCTTCACGCTCAATGGAGAGGCCGGTTTTCACCATGTAAGCCTGTTTGTAACCGTTCCTGCCAGCCTCTTTTGTCAGAGCGGTTCGATCTTCAGGGCTGTAACCCAGCTGGAATTTCCTGATGATATCGTCCCTGAATCCCCGGTTTCGAAAATAGCTTAAGCCAATGGCACGGCCCTCCTCCGTCTCCAGCTGGCGGGAAAAATATTTCTGTGCAAATGCAGTTACGGCCATGAGACTTTCCCGCTCATTTTTCTGCTGGATCTCCTCGGCGGTGAGTTCCTTCTCTTCAACAGGGATATTGTATTTGCCTGCAAGGTACCTAAGGGCTTCCGGATAGGAGAGCTTTTCGTGTTCCATCAGGAATCCGACCACGTTCCCGCCTTTCCCGGAACTGAAATCCTTGAAGATCCCTTTGGCAGGGGAGACCATGAAAGAAGGGGTTTTTTCATTGGCAAAGGGACTCAGGCCCTTATAATTGGCCCCGCTTTTTTTCAGGGTCACGAAATCAGAGATCACCTCCACTATATCGGCGGCCTCGAAGATCTGATTAATGGTCTGCTGATCAATCATTTAATATTCTCCGGATTCAACTGTAATGCCGTGAGATACGTTGATTTAAAAATAACGAAACTAATTGTTCAGCCAAAATCTTATATTTACGTATCACACGATTTGCAGTCTCTTGATCATGAAATTCGCAACGGTTGTCAGATGAAAAAGATGGTTGTGCTTACCGGTGCAGGCATGAGTGCTGAAAGCGGACTCAGGACTTTCCGTGAAATGGGTGGACTATGGGAAGAGTACGATGTTTACGAGGTGGCCAGTCCGGGAGGCTGGGCAAAGGACCAGGAGCTGGTCTTAAGGTTTTATAACGAAAGAAGGAGACAGTTGCTCGAAGCCTCGCCGAACCGGGGTCATTATGCACTCGTGGAACTGGAAAAGGATTATGATGTGACCATCATTACCCAGAACATAGATGACCTGCATGAAAGAGCGGGTTCTTCAAAGGTCCTGCACCTGCACGGCGAATTAAGGAAATCACGCAGCACGGTTGATCCTGACCTGGTCTACGAGATAGACGGGTGGGAGCTGAACATGGGAGATTTGTGTGAAAAGGGATCGCAGCTGCGCCCTCATGTGGTATGGTTCGGGGAAGCTGTTCCGGTCATCGAGGAAGCCGCTGAACTGGTATCAAAAACAGACCTGTTCGTGATCATCGGCACCTCCATGAATGTATATCCAGCAGCAGGGCTGATCAACCATGTTCCGGTCTCGGCCCCTGTCTACCTCATTGATCCCAACGAGGTTGCTGTTATGGGTTACCAGGGGATCAGGCTGATCAAAAAAGGGGCAGGAGAAGGAGTGGATGAACTGATCAAAGAACTGGCCCGTGAATAGATCATTGTTAAAACGGCCCGGGTTGTGTTCCCTGTTTCTGGTGTTTGCCCTTTCCAGTGGTGCAGTGTATGCGCAAAAATTCAATGCAGGCATATTCACCGGAATGAATGCATCTCAGGTGGACAGGGATGGATATGGTGGCTACAACAAGCTTGGCCTTGCGGCAGGGGCATTTGTAAACCGGGAATTCAGAGCCAACCTTTACTGGCAGCTGGAGATCAAATACAGCGGAAGAGGGGCCTACCATCCTCCGGATGAAAATGGCGAAGATTATTACAAGACTAAATTTCATTATATAGAATTACCTTTATCGATCCATTATATTCACCAGGAGAAGTTCCAGGGAGAGATCGGCATATCACCGGATGTGCTGATCAGTTATGTCCGTTATGACGACGTGCGGAACAAAGTTCCATTAGATAAAAAACTTGGTGGAAACCGCCGTTTCGGGCTCAACGCCTTTGCCGGGGTCTGCTACTGGTTCCACCCCACCTTTGGTGCTGGCCTTCGCTTTACCTATTCTGTTGTTCCGTACAGCCTGAGAGGGGAAAGCATCCGATACCTTGACAGTGGATATTTCCATAACGTGCTATGCCTTACGGCAGCGTATAAGATCTTCCATCCATGATCAGGCAGCAAACTGGCTTCAGGCACAGGAGACAGTGGCAATATAGATCAGGCACCTGAATCTTTTCAGCAGCTCAAGGCTGCATGCTTCAAGGGTCGATCCCGTGGTCACCACATCATCCACCAGCAGGATCTTTTTCCCGCTTACATCCGGGGCTTTCGGGCTGACCCGGAAATTCCCGGAGACATTTTCAAAACGGTCATACCTGCCCATGGAGGTTTGCGAATGGTGGTGGGTCGAACGCATCAAAAGACCGGGAATCACGGGGATCCCGGTGACCGCTGATACTCCATGTGCAATCACCTCGCTCTGGTTATATCCCCGCTGCCTGAGCCGTTTCGGATGTAGCGGTACCGGCACCATGATATCGCAGGAGGAGAATGCCAAGGATAACAGCTCCTTTCCCAGCAGTTTGCCCAGGTAGTAACCGGCCATCCGGTTACCGCGATACTTGAGTTCATGAAGCAGCGACTGATACGCGGAACCCTTTTCAAACCTGAAGAGGGAGGTCCCCGTCTCTACCGGTACCCTGCCCCAGAAAGCCTGGCTTACAGGATTGTCCATCCGATCCCCGAACCCGGTCCTGGGAAGGTTATATTCGCACTCCAGACAGAGTACTTCGGCGGCGGAAGACAGTTTCTTCCCACAGACCAGGCAGTTGGCAGGAAAGAAAAAGATGACCAGGTCGGATAACCACACAATCTTATTTTTAGGTTCATGTGATGGTACCGGCCGCGATCGGACCGTTTCAACCGTTTTGCAGCAATTTCTTTGTGGAAAGCAGCCCGCATGCCGCCTGGATATCCTGGCCACGGCTTGCGCGGATGGTGGTGGTGATCCCCTTTGCATTGATACGGTCCCTGAACTGTTGCATGGCGGCTTCGTCAGGAGACTCGAGGAGTGTATCGGGAATGGGATGAAAACGGATAAGGTTGATCCTGCAGCGGATCCCCTGCAGGATCCTGGAAAGCTCGTTTACATGTGCCGGAGTGTCATTGTAGCCTTTGAAAAGGATATATTCAAAAGAGACCCTTCGCTGCCGTCCGAAATCCCAGGAGCGTATCTCGTCAAGCACCTCCCTGAACGGGTAGACCTGCTGGACGGGTATCAGTTTCCTGCGCTCCTCTTCGAAAGGGGAGTGAAGGCTTACAGCCAGGTGGACCTCGCTTTTATTCAGGAATTCAAGCATGGCCGGTGTGATCCCGATCGTTGAGACAGTGATGCGGCGGGGGCTCAATGCAAATCCCCATGGCGAGGTCAGGATCTCCAGGCTTTTCAATACTTCATGAAGGTTATCAAGGGGTTCCCCCATTCCCATGTAGACGATGTTGGTGAGTTGTTTCCATTCCGGGATGCTGCGGTACTGGTTCAGGATCTCACCTGCAGAAAGGTTTCCCTGGAAACCCTGTTTGCCTGTCATGCAGAACAGACAACCCATTTTGCATCCCACCTGGGAAGAGACACAGACAGTGCCCCTTTCACCTTCAGGTATATAGGCTGTTTCAATGAATTTGCCAGGGGTGCCCTGAAAGAGGTATTTCTTTGTTCCGTCTGCCGATTCCTGGACATCCAGAGGCTCATGAAGTCCAAGTTCATATCTGGAGGCAAGCAGGGCCCTGGCCTTTTTAGAGAGATTTGTCATCCCGTCAAACCCGGCAATCCCTTTGCGGTAGATCCATTCCGCAAGCTGTTTACCTGCGTATGCAGGCAATCCCAGCTCCAGGGCTATATTTTTCAACTCCTCCAGGGATTTGCCAAACAGTTTTACCAGCATAGGTCAGAAGTAAATTCCAACGATGATCAAAGATAATATTTAAGAAAGTAACGGATGCCGGGGTGACAGTATGGTCCTGTTTTGCTACCACACGGTGCGCATTTTTCCCCCGTCAATGATAAAGGTTTCACCGGTAACATAAGAGGAGGCCCCAGAAAGAAGAAAAACCGCGGCTTTGCCAAATTCATCAGGATCTCCGTACCGTCCCAGGGGGATGGTATCGTAGTTGATCTTTCTGACATTATCCAGGCTGATCCTCCACTCCCGGGAATTCCGCAGGTCCAGTTCTCTTAACCGCCCGGTGTCAAAGAAACCCGGGACCAGGTTGTTGATCCGTATCCCATCCACGGCCACCTGGAAAGAGAGACTTTTTACCAGGCTGGTTACCCCTGCCCTGAATACATTTGAAAGTAACAGATTATCAATAGGTTCTTTTACGGAACTTGATGTAATGGTTAAAATAGAACCCGACTGCTTTCTCCGCATTACCGGGAGTACCTCCCTGATAAGCCTGACTGCGCTCATCAGCGTGTTTTCATAACCGGCCAGCCAATTGCTGTCATCGATCTCATCAAAGGTACCCGGTGGAGGGCCCCCTCCGTTTACCACCAGCCCGTCAATGGTCCCCAGCTCCTTCAGGGAGCCCTGCACCCATTGCTCAATGGAATCCGGATCAGACACATCAAGCACCGAAACAAATACCCTGGCCCCGGGCACCTCGCTGCGGATCCGGTCTGCTGCTTCATCAACATTCTTCCGGTTCCGGCTGCCAAGAGAAACAACAGCGCCTTCCAGCGCTGCCTGGCGGGCAATGCCGAATCCCAGTCCCTTGCTGGATGCAGCCAGCAGAAATACCTTGTCTTTCAATCCCAGATCCATAATGCTTAACAGTTTAATTCCTGTTGCCAACAAACCTGATCAGGTTTGCTTTGCCCTTGTGAAAATGGCCTTCATCCATCTCCTCGCGGGCTCCCTCCAGCACTTCCTGCCGCAAAGCTGAGAAATCTGTCTTCAGTATCGTATCGCGTGCCACGGAATGATCTCATATTTTTTTATGATCATAGCACAAGAGTTGCATAGGAATAACCAAATCAGAGGGAAAATGTTGATTGCCATCAGGCACTGCATGATGATCTAAATTCGCATAATTGTGATGAATTGGAAAAAATTTCTTTTCTTGCTGCGTTAACTAAAACAAATTCTCATGAAAAGACTAAATCTATTTCTTGTTGCCTTGCTTGTACTAAGTTCTTCAGTATCAGCTGGTGGACTGGTAACAAACACGAACCAGAGTGCGGCATGGGCAAGAACCCTGACAAGGGAAGCTACTACTGGAATTGATGCGGTTTATTATAATCCGGCCGGCCTCAGCCAGCTTAAAAACGGGATTCACTTCTCTTTAACAAACCAGACAATCTTCCAAACGCGGCAGATCACCAGCAGTTACCCACTGATTGAAGGCGCTCCGAAAACCTACGAGGCAGATTTAACGGCCCCTATTTTCCCGAGCATCTATGCTGCATACAAGAAAAATAAATTGGCATTCTCGGCGGGATTCAACATCATTGGCGGAGGCGGCAGCGCCAATTTCGAATCCGGGATTCCCTCATTTGAGTCCCAGATCGCTTCCATTGGAGCCAGTTTGCAGCCCATTGACGCTGCCATAGAAGCGGCTGCAGGGTTCAATCCCGGATTCAGCAATGTTACTGGTTATAACATAGCCGAAATGGCTCTTAACGGATCCTCCATGTACATGGGATTCCAGGTGGGTGCCACTTATGCGATCACCGATATGATCTCCGTGGCCATCGGGGCCAGGTATGTTTCGGCAAAGAACAGTTATGAAGGAACATCGGATGGTATTACCATTGACGCACCTGCTGCCTATGGAGGTACCCAGCCTCCGGGAACATACCTGAGAACAGTGGCTGCGACTCCCGGGCTGCCTGCCGATGTAGTTGCCGGCCTGAATGGAAATGCTGCGGCCCTCGACCTGGTTTCAACAGATGGCGAACTTGTCGCAGTTCAAAAGGGGTCAGGCTTCACCCCAATCGTCGGATTGAATCTGAATTTGATTGATATGCTGAATATCGCGGTGAAATATGAACATCATACGAAAATTGAATTGACCAATGAGACCGAGATCGATGACATGGGCATGTTCCCGGATGGCGAGAAGTCCAGGGCGGATCTGCCAGGAATGATTACCGTCGGTGCACAATTGAAACCAATTGATAAGTTGTCGGTCTGTGCCGGGTTCAACTATTTTCTGGACAAACCGGCCTATTACGGATATGCCGACGAAAACAATGTACAGATCAACAATGAAACCACCATTGATAATAATGCTTATACACTCTCTGCTAGCGTTGAGTACAAGTTTCTGGGGATCCTTGGGCTGAGTGCAGGATTTTCTACGGGTAATCTTGGGGTCAATGACAATTACCAGTCCGACCTGGACTATGCATTGAAAAGTAACACCGTTGCAGGAGGGGTTTTTGTCGATATTGGTGAAATGCTGACCATTAATGCAGGTTTGGTATACGTGATGTACCAGGATTATGAAAAGAACTTCACTGTGCCGTTACCCTATTCAGAAATTTATAAGAAAAGCACAACGTTATTTGCCATAGGCCTCGATATCAGCCTGTAGCATATATAACTCATCTTTTACAAGCCGCCTCATGCCTTTACACGGGGCGGCTTTCTTATTGGATCCAGGCAATCTGCCCGGAAATTGATCCTGTTGCGAAGCGGACAGTTTCCGGGAAAAGCGGAGAAATTCGGAATTGTGACAAGAAAAAAACCCGGCGGGGGACCGGGCTGAATTGACCATTTGGCAGATCTGAGAAGATATCGCAAGGATAAAGGAGGGAATATCTGTATCAGTTCATTCCAAATGTAGGTTTTTCATCTGACAGGGGGATAAACTTAATATTAACGTATGGTGAAGTTTATGCTATGGGGACCCGGGTTGAGGTTCATAGTCATCCGGCGGATCGCCTTCCAGCCGGCTGATCACAACAGCGCCAACGCTGTCGCTGAAAACATTAACCGTGGTCCGGAACATATCCAGGATCCGGTCAACTGCCAGGATCATCGCCACACCCTCCAGCGGCAAGCCTACCGCCTTTAATATAACTGACATCATAACCAGCCCGCTCATAGGGATGGATGCCGCCCCGACAGAGGCAAGCACGGCAGTCAGTACAACAATCCCCTGTTGTGCCGGTCCCAGTTCAAAACCGTAAACCTGGGCAATGAAAATGGTGGCCACGCATTCATAAAGTGCAGTTCCGTCCATGTTGATGGTAGCCCCGATGGGAAGCACGAAGCCCGCCGCTTTCTTTGATGCTCCCGATACTTCGGTCACTGCTTTCATGGTGAGGGGGAGGGTAACAATGGTGGAACAGGTTGAAAAAGCGGTCATCAGTGCCGGGAGCATGCCCCTATAGTGCGTAACAGGACGGCATTTCCCGATGTATTTCAACAATAATGGCAGGGTAACGAAGAAATGGATCGAAAGGCCTGTGAGAACCACCAGGAAAAACTTTCCCAGGGATGAAAAAGCCTCAAAACCTGTTTTTGCCACGATTCCTGCAATAATTCCGAATACCCCGACAGGAGCGGTCCAGATCACAAAGGAGGTCAGTTTCATCATGGCTTCAAAAGCTGCCTTGAAAAACCCTCCCAGGAAGGTGCGCTGGTCTGTTTTAAGCCTGGTCACAAAAAACCCGAACAGCAGGGAAAAAAAGATGACAGGGAGCACATCCCCATTGGCCATGGCCTCGAACGGATTTTCAGGTATGATGTTCAGGAGCAGTTCCCCGAATGTCTGGTCCACAACGCCGATACCTTCCGGCCGGGCTTCCAGACCAATGTCTGCACCCTTCCCCGGCTGAAAAATATTCACCAGGATCTGGCCGGTGAAAATAGCAAGCAGGCTGGTTGTGAGGTAGTAAATAATGGTGCGCAGGCTGATCAATCCCAGCCCCCGCCTGCTGCCAACCTGTATGACTGCGCTGGTAATGGATGTGATCACCAGGGGGAGGATGGCCATTTTCAGCAGCCGGAGGAACAACTCCTGCATCGGTTCTGCGACTGGAAGTATAGGTTCACCCACAAGCCATCCGGCCAGGATTCCCAGGAGGAATCCTGCAAAGATCAGGTAGGTCAGGGTGTATCTCCTGGAAAGCATCTGTTCAAATAAGAAAAAATAGCCGAGAAATAAAATTAATCTCGCCATATCCTGTATTTTTGAATACCAATCCATTCTTCCTGGCGGGATCAGAAAATATTGTTGAAACGCCTTTGATGAAACAATACTACTCCATCAAGGCAAAGAACCCGGATGCCATCCTGCTATTCCGGGTAGGGGATTTCTACGAAACCTTTGGGGAAGATGCCATCCGGACGGCCGGGATCCTGGGGATCACCCTCACCCGCAGGGCCAACGGGGCCGCTTCATTTGTGGAACTGGCAGGCTTCCCTTATCATGCCCTGGACAATTATCTTCCCAGATTGGTGCGGGCCGGGCAGCGTGTGGCCATCTGTGAGCAGCTCGAGGATCCAAAACTGGCTAAAAAGATCGTCAAGAGGGGGATCACGGAACTTGTAACCCCCGGTGTCACTTTCAACGATCATGTACTCGAACACCGTGAAAACAATTTTCTTGCAAGCGTTTACATGGATCACCATGTCAGCGGGATCTCTTTCCTGGATATCTCCACCGGGGAATTCCTCACTTCCCAGGGAGACAGGGCATTTATCGATAAATTGCTGAGCAGTTTCAATCCCAAAGAGGTGCTGGTCCAGAAGAGCCACCGGGATGCTTTCACTGAATCATTCGGCGAGGGTTATTATACGTTCCTTCTGGATGACTGGATCTATACGGAGGAGAATGCCAGGGAAAAGCTGCAGCAGCAATTCGGCACCCGAAGCCTGAAGGGGTTCGGGGTGCATGGCCTTGTGCACGGGATCATCGCGAGCGGCGCTATTTTACAGTACCTGGATCTTACACAGCACCGCCATACCGGGCACATTTCGCGCCTTTCGCGGATCGAGAAGGACCATTATGTGTGGCTTGACCGTTTTACCATCCGGAACCTGGAGATCTTCCATTCCCTCTATGAAGGAGCCCGGACGCTGATCGATGTGATGGACCAGACGGTCACCCCCATGGGAGCCCGCCTGCTCAGAAGATGGCTTTCCCTTCCCTTGAAGGATGTTCTATTGATACGGGAACGCCATAATATGGTAGAATTTATCCATGATCACGAGCCCTTCAGGGAATTCCTTACAGAAAGGGTAAAACAGATCGGTGACCTGGAAAGGATCATTTCAAAGGTTGCTGTGGGACGTATCCTGCCAAGGGAACTGGTGCAGCTGAAAAATGCCCTTCAGGCACTGGGCCCTCTTAAAGAGAAGTGTAAGGCTTCCGGAGAGGGTTCACTGAAAAGGCTGGCAGGACAGCTGGATCCCTGTCCGGAAGTCAGCAGCCGCATTGAAAGGGAGATTAAAAGTGACCCTCCGCCGATGCTGACCAAGGGAGGAGTGATCGCTCCCGGGGTTTCACCAGAACTGGATGAACTGAGGGAGATCATGAATTCGGGGAAAGATTACCTTGTGAACCTGCAACAGCGCGAGACGGAACAAACAGGGATTCCCAGCCTCAAGGTGGGATTCAATAATGTTTTTGGATATTATATCGAAGTCCGGAACACCCATAAGGAGAAGGTTCCGGAGGAGTGGATACGGAAACAGACCCTGGTCAGTGCCGAACGCTATATTACTGAGGAGCTGAAATCCTACGAGGAGAAGATCCTGGGAGCCGAGGAGAAATCCCTGGCCCTGGAGGCGAGGTTGTTCCAGGAACTGGTCCAGGACATCTCCGGATTTGTCGAGACCATACAGCTGAATGCGTCCCTGGTGGCCAGGCTCGACTGCCTGCTCTCTTTTGCGAAGATTGCCCTTGAATACGACTATTGCCGCCCTGAAGTTAATGAGACAACGATCATTGAAATTACCGAAGGCAGGCACCCGGTGATTGAAAGACAGCTGCCGGTGGACGAGGCCTATATTACAAACAGTGTCAGACTGGATGATGAGGAGCAACAGATCATGATCCTGACCGGCCCCAATATGTCCGGAAAATCGGCTTTTCTCAGGCAGACCGCCCTCATCACCCTGATGGCGCAGGTGGGGAGTTTTGTTCCGGCCCAGGTGGCCCGGATCGGATGGGTGGATAAGATCTTTACCAGGGTGGGAGCATCCGATAACATCTCCCTGGGTGAATCCACCTTTATGGTGGAAATGCTGGAAGCGGCCAGTATACTGAACAACCTGTCGGATCGAAGCCTGGTGATACTTGATGAGATTGGTCGCGGAACCAGCACCTATGACGGAATCTCCATTGCCTGGGCGATGGTGGAATATATTCATGAACAGCCCGGAGGAAGGGCGAAGACCATGTTTGCCACACACTTCCATGAACTGAACGAGATGGAGGCTGATTTCCCCCGGGTTCGGAATTACAACGTTTCCATCAGGGAACTGAACGACAGGGTTATTTTCCTTCGGAAGGTTGTTCCCGGGGGGAGTGAGCACAGCTTCGGGATCCATGTGGCGCAGATGGCCGGAATGCCAAGAAGCGTGGTAAAACGTGCCAACGAGATCCTGGAAGAACTGGAGAATACCGGCGGGGAGAAAAAACTGAGCAAGCCGGTGGGAGGGCTTGCCGGGCAGCGGGAAGGTCTGCAGATGAGCTTTTTCCAGCTGGACGACCCGGTCCTGAAACAGATCCGGGATCAGATTGCCGGTCTCGATATAAATAACCTGACGCCCGTTGAAGCGTTAAATAAGCTCAACGAGATCAAGAAGCTATCAGGGTTATGATTTGCATCTGTTGTTTTTCAGTATTATATTTGCAATCCATTTGCGGGAATAGCTCAGTTGGCAGAGCACGACCTTGCCAAGGTCGGGGTCGCGGGTCCGAGTCCCGTTTCCCGCTCAAAGTCTGAAAGAGGGTGTCCTGATGGATGCCCTTTTTGGTCTGGAAGAGTTCTTTTCAATGGCCCGGATGGCAGGGGCGACCGTGAAGAAATGCTCCGGTGGAACATTTTA
>CAYXUD010000150.1:0-20625 GCA_964467775.1 uncultured Bacteroides sp.
AAAACTTGTCGACCTGGTCTTCCTTTTCCAGAATTTTTCAAATAGTCTGTTTCTTGTAAGATATGAAGTAGGCGAATTCCCGAGCGAGGTTAACTTCCAGAGGTTGATATATTTTAAATATTCTGTTTTTTTATCTTGATCTTTCTCAATCTCATTTAAAAAATTTTCCCTCTCTTCCGGAGAGATATTCTCAGTGAGCAGTTTTGTAATCCAGTATTTTTGGTCCATCTTTATGATAAGAGTTACTGATTTATAAACACACCGTTCTCAGCATTCCCTATTGGGAAATCTAATTTTTATTTTATCTAAATTATTGTAAGAGGGTACCTGGTGCCTCATGATGATCAAACCCGGGGCGATCAGTATATATATTGCAGGGCTTTAAACCAGTAATTATCTATCCAATGCTTTTCTCAGAATCATCAATGCCTTGGATATCCTGACCTCGACTGTTTTCACACTGATGTTCAGATGCTCGGCAATCTCCTTGTATTTCATATCTTCATACCGGCTCAAAATGAATGCCTCCCTGATGCTTTCAGGCATCCCGTTGATAACGGATTCAATCAATACCTTCAGTTCTTCAAAATGAATCCACTGATCTCCAGCTTCCTGAAGTGCCTCGATGTTGAATTGCATCTCCAAAAAATCTCTGCTTTTCTGTGCTCTCAGGGTGGTTTGCTGATCACGCAGGTAATTCAAGCATCTATTTTTGGCTATCGTATAGAGGAAATTACCGAGGTTGGTTTCAGTACTGATTTCCTTCCTTATTTCCCACAATTTCATGAAGGTGTCCTGTACTATTTCTTGGGCAATATGAGTATTATGGGTATATTCAAAACACAAGTGATTGAGCATATCGTAATGCCTGAGATATACCTTCCTGAAAGTCTCCCGGTCCCCTAGGATGATTTTCTCTATTTCTATTTTAACTCTTGTCAAACGTAACTGCAATTAGCAAATGAAGCCACGAATATACCTCAAAAAAGTGGACGGCAAGTCAGGCTGCTGCAAAAGTAGTCACTTGCCATGATGACAACAGAAAGGAGATTTTAATAACACATATCAGGTAAAAAAACCATAGGGAGCGATGATTCTCAGGTGTTAATAAAATGTCCGGTCTGCAACTGTTTTCATCTGCCCGGTAATTTTGAGCCTTATCTAAGCCACGATAAATGAAAAATGAAATTCTAATACTGATTCTGGCTTTCCCTCTTTCTTTGATTGCTCAGGAAAAAATTAAAGCAGATTCAGAAGTCTTTCCCGGATTCCCTGATCGAGAAATTACCGTTGGAGGAGAAAACGCCAATGTGCCCGGATTTAATAATCAGTCAATTCAAGATGCAATTGAAGCTTTAGAAAATACGGGAGGAACCGTTGTTTTAAATCCTGGATCATATGAAATTGTTGCACCAGTGCGTCTGAAATCAAACGTGAGACTTGCCGGCTCCGGGGAAGAGACCATCCTGAAAAGAAGCAAGGGTGTACAAACAAGATTCATTTGTGATGCCGATTATGGTGAATTGAAACTGACTGTTGAAAATCCTGATGATTTTGAAATTGGCATGAAAGTACAGGTGACTGATGACATGAATAACAGATGCTGGGATGTCTCAACAGCATATATTACGGGTATTGTTGATAATGTGTTTTATATTGATAAGAGATTAATTCGTGATTATCAGTCCGACATGAATGGCCTGGTATCAAATGCTTCTTCTGTCATAGAGGTTATTGATGCAGTAAATTGCTCCGTTTCAAAACTGACAGTAGATGGAAACCGTATTGAGAACTATTATGCAGATGGTTGCAACAGTGCCGGAGTGCTGATACTAAGATCAAAGAATATAGTCATTGAAAATGTTCAGGTTGAAGATTTCAACGGAGAAGGAATCAGCTGGCAGATTACGGAAAATGTAACTGTGAAAAATTGTCAAATTTCAGACAATAGTAATACGGGCCTGCACCCTGGGACAGGCTCCCCTTTTTCTGTTATTGAAAATAACGATGTTCATCATAATGACCTTGATGGATTATTTATTTGCTGGCGGGTTTATCAAAGCAGGGTAACAGGAAATACCATCCACCATAACGGGCGATACGGTATATGTACAGGGCATAAAGATACCGATGTTATTTTTGAGAACAATTACATCTTCAATAACGGAAGTGATGGGGTTCATTTACGTGAAGAGCGAGAAAGCAATGCTCCGCACAGGAATACATTTATTAAGAATATCTTTGAAAATAATGGAACTGGCGGAGGTGGTTATGGTTTTTCCATTCATTCACCTGCAGCAGATCTGGTTTTGAAAGAGAATGTTTTTAAGAATTCATTACAAACACAAAAAGCTGCGATATATGTTTATAATGCAGGTATAAAACCGAAATTGGAAAACAACAAATTTGATGAGCATGAATTGGGTGAGTTGGTTTTCGAGAATAGCCATTGCAAATGAGATTTCAATATAACTTACGCTATTTGATCGTTATTCCGCAATTCTGCCATTGATAAAGAAATGTCATTTTCAAATTGGATTGCCTGTTATTATTGCTATTTTTAGCGACTTAATATCTGAATTAACAACTGCGACTATGAAATACAATCAAAACCTCCTGCTTTTTGTTTTTCTGACAACTCTGCTGGGGTGTGGTTCGGAGGAATGGATCCCTCTTTTCGATGGTGAGACTCTGAATGGCTGGAAGGCCTCTGAGAATATCGATTCCTGGAAGATCGAAGAAGGTGTCCTCGTTACAGCAGGGCCAAGGTCTCATCTCTTCTATGACGGGGAGGTGATGGATCATAATTTCAGGAATTTTGAGCTTATGGCCGATGTGAAGACTGAATCCAGATCCAATGCGGGCATTTATATCCATACTGAATTCCAGCAAGAGGGGTGGCCGGCTAAGGGATACGAATGTCAGGTGCTCAATTCCACCACACCTTCCGGGGAGAATAAAATGACAGGAAGTATCTACGCCATTCGAAATAACTGGAAATCACCGGTTCCGGACAACGAATGGTTTAACTACCGCATTGTGGTGCAGGGAAAAACCATCCAGACCTTCATCAATGGTGATCTGGTGGCCGAATATACCGAACCGGAAGAGATTTACAGAAGCAGTGGCTTTGAGGGAAGGGTGTTGTCCTCCGGCACCTTTGCGTTTCAGTGTCACGATCCGGAAAGTGTGGTATACTTCAAGAATATTAAAGTGAAGCCCTTACCGGATGATTTGCCCTCTTTGGGAACTCCTCTGGAGGACCTGGAGTTTGAAAAAAAGCTGATCAATCTGCATACACAGGGTTTCCCGCTGATTGATCTGCATGTGCACCTCAAAGGCGGTCTCACCCAGGAAGAGGCGTTGGCTCATGCGCGAAAATATGGATTCAATTATGGACTGGCAGTGAACTGCGGATTGAAAATGGGGAAAGAGACCGAATCAGAACTGCAGGAATATCTGGACCAATATGAGCAATCCCCGCTTACCTGGCATGCCATGCAGGCAGAAGGTCGTGAGTGGGTTGACCTCTATTCAAAGGAGACTGTTTCCCGTTTCGATTATGTCTTTACTGATGCCATGACCTGGACCAATGACAACGGTAAACGCATGAGGTTATGGATCCCGGAGGAAACAGAGGTAGGCGATCCCCAGGATTTCATGGATCAGCTGGTTGACAGGATCGAACAGATTGTGAGCAGGGAGCCCATTGATATTTATGTGAATCCCACTTATCTCCCTGATGAGATCAGTGACCGGTATGAGGAGCTCTGGACCACCGAACGGATGGACCTGGTTATCAGGGCGCTTGTGGAAAATCAGGTAGCCCTGGAAATCAACAACCTGAGGCAGATTCCCTCTCCTGCTTTCATTAAAAGAGCAAAAGAGGCCGGAGTGAAATTCACTTTTGGGACCAACAACGGGGGTGCTGATGATTTGGGTCGCATGGACTATGCCATTTCAATGATTGAAGAGTGCGATCTGGGTTCCAGCGATATGTGGGTGCCTGAATAATAGCCCTTACTGCTTCTTTGCAGTGGCTGGAAAGTCATCGCCGAGGTATGCGGTCCCCTCCCTGAAAAATAGTTCTACATTTGTCAGGTGGAAGAAATGAAACGAAAAACAGCAGGCTACCTGCTGCAAAGTAAGGCAATAATCCTCGATCCGGCAAAACCGTTCACCTGGGCATCGGGCTGGCTTTCACCCATCTACTGCGACAACCGCGTGACCCTCTCCTTCCCGGAGATCCGGGATCATATCAAAGGTGCTTTCCGGGATTCCATCCTGGAGCATTATGGAAAACCCGGTCTGATAGCAGGCGTGGCCACCGGGGCCATCGCCCAGGGTGCGCTGGTGGCCGACCTGATGGAACTGCCTTTTATCTATGTAAGGGGATCTGCCAAAGGGCACGGCAGGCAGAACCAGGTGGAGGGACGCATGGAACCGGGCCGGAAAGTGGTGGTGGTGGAAGACCTGGTAAGCACCGGGGGAAGCTCCCTCAGGGCAGTGGAGGCCATCCGGAAGGCAGGGGGAGTGGTCACCGGCATGGTCTCCGTCTTCACCTACGGATTCCCGGTTGCCGGGGAGGCATTCAGGAAGGCGGGCGTTCAGCTTGTTGCCCTGTGTGATTATCATACCCTCATCGGGATGGCCGTCGAGACCGGCTACATCAGCAGTGCCGATGCGGAGATCCTGGAACAGTGGAGGAGAGACCCCTCTGCCTGGAAAGGGCTGAATCCATCCTCCGGATCCGTTACATCAACCTCTGACATATGAAGATTGAAAGCAGAATAGGCAAATCAGCCAGCAGCGACCGGAAGATCTATGAATTCATCACCGACTTCAACAACTTCAGGGACCTGCTGCCGGATGACCGGGTTACCGGCTGGGAGTCCACCTCCGAGAGCTGCAGTTTCCGGGTGGACCCGGTGGGAAGGACAGGCATGAAGATCATTCAGAAAGAACCCTGCTCGCTGGTCAAGGTCGCTTCGGACCCGGAGGTCTCCAGCTACCAGTTCACCATCTGGATTCAGATCAAAAGGGTGGCGGAGAAGGATACAAGGGTGAAGATCACCATCGAGCCCCATGTCAGCATGATGGTGCTCCCCATGATCAAATCACCGCTCAAGGAGTTCGTCGACGGGCTTATTGACAAGCTCGAGTCTTTTGAATTCTAGCGTGCCGGATCCCGGGCCCCCGGGCAGTTTTCATCTCTTCATGAAACTGATGTTTTTCACCCTTCCTGCATCTAGCTTGAAACCCGATATTTCCCCATTCTCCCTGACAAACCGGTACAGCTGGGACATGGAAGCAAACTGATCCGTTCCCTCTATGGTCAGCTCGAAGGGATCATTGTTTCTTATCCTGATTTTCAGCGTCCCGTTCTCGACAAGTAAAGCGTAGGTGACATCCAGTTCAGGGCTGAAATAATTGCCGCAATATTCCTCCAGTTTCATGCCGGAAATATCTATCTCCTTTTTCCTTTTGCATTTCGTCTTATCTCCCGAGAAATCGACCGTCAGTAACCCGGTATAGCCCTCCTGCAATTCTGAGAAAATAAAGCTTATCTCGGCAACTCCCGGTACCTGAAAGGTGTTCCCACTTGTTCTTTCAACATTATATGAAGAATTATTCCAGGCCTGAACCACATGGAGGGAGTCATTCTCTATACCGATTTCCAGTATGATTCCAGGCTCCACTTCATATTTCCCGGTCATCTGGGTCAGTTCAAATTCCTGCT
This sequence comes from uncultured Bacteroides sp., assembly GCA_964467775.1. Classification (GTDB taxonomy): domain Bacteria; phylum Bacteroidota; class Bacteroidia; order Bacteroidales. Next base: position 5,741 of record CAYXUD010000150.1, read on the forward strand.
CTTCTGAAGCGGTTTCAGCTTCTCCGTCACCAACATCCTCAGCGCCGGTCCCGGTGGAAAGCTGATCATGCAGAAACATCTCTGCAACCTGGTATGCCATATTGAGGTTGGCATCAGCTCTGTTTGCCAGGAGGGCTATGGAAAACCGTTGCTCAGGGAAGCGTATCAGGTTTGCCCTGAAACCCACGAAGGCACCACCGTGACTGATCGTTTTTAATCCTTTATAATTGGCTATGCTCAAACCTGCAGCATAGTCAATGGTATCCCCGTTATTCAGAATACCCCTTTGTGTCATCATGCCCCAGAACGCTTCATCCAGCAGGCCGGAATCATAATAGGCATCATCCCATTTCTTGATATCCTCGATTGAGGTGAAGATCCCTCCGTCACCGATCATATCCAGGGTGGTCATGCTGATCCGGTAGCCACCGGCGCCATCAGGGACATATCCCGAGGCCCTGTTCTTAACGATCCGGGTATGGTCATTATGAAAATGTGTCTGGGACATGCCGAGTGGCTCAAACAGATTTTTCCGGGCGAATTCGGCCATATTCTCCCCGGCCACCCTGTTGACTATCTGCCCGAGCAGCCAATAACCCGAATTGCTGTAGAGGTGTTCCTCACCGGGCATGAAGTTCAAGCTCTCCTGGCTCGTCAGCCACCCCATGATATCCTTGTCCGTGTAATGGTCATCGTCAGACAGCCCCTTTAAGGAGGCCAGGACAAGGTAATCCCTGATACCGCTGGTATGGTTCAGCAGGTGGCGAACCGTTATCTTGCCGGCGTACGCCGGAAAATCCGGGAAGAACTGGTCCAGGGTATTGTCCAGCTCCAGCTTCCCCTGCTGAACCAGGAGGATAATGCATGCAGCGGTAAATTGTTTGGAGGTTGAAGCAATTCTGAATAGGGAGTGCTTTTCATTTGGTATATCATATTCCAGATTGGCCATACCGTAGCCCCGTGCGTAGATGAGTTCGCCATCTTTAATAATGCCAAGTGCGCAACCCGGAACACCGGGTTTATCCCATTCGGCAAATATGCTGTCGATGGCACCACTTTCCTTGATCTGCCCGCTTATACCGGTTGTAAGAAAGGCAAAAACAGATAGAAGCAGCAAATGTCTCATGTTCATTCTGATTTGTGTATGGTGAAACTGATATCCTGGAATCCGTAAGACCGCGTTTTTCCATCCCTCTCCACCAGAAGTTCCCCGAAATCATTCACCCCCCTGATGATCCCCCTGAACCACTCCCCTTCAGAAAGAAACTCACCCGGAGTGTCAAGGCCGCAGAGGTGCTCCAGGTACTCCTCCACCAGCAGGTCAGCGGAACCGCTTTCCAGCTGCCCGTACCGTGCCATGATGGCTTCCAGCAGCCGGTCCGCCACCTCGAGGGGTTCCTTCCGGTTTCCCGTCTCCAGTAACAGGGAGGTGGCGCGAAGGGGATATTCGGGGAACTCCTGCTGGTTGAGGTTCAGCCCGACGCCCATGATGGTATGCGAGATGGTTGTTCCTGTGACCCCGTTCTCGATCAGGATCCCGGCGATCTTTTTCCCGCCCGTAAGGATATCGTTGGGCCATTTGATGACCGGGGCCGTGCCAAGCCATTTCAGGAGGTCCATAAGTGCGAGGGATACGACCCTTGTGAGGTGGAACTGGCTGGAGGCTGACAAAAATGCAGGGAAGAGGAGAATGCTCATCAGCAGGTTCTTTCCCGGCTGGCTGTACCACTGGTTGCCTCCCCGGCCTTTACCACCCTCCTGGTAATCAGCTACTATTGCCATTTCCTGGGGGAAGGTGGCTTTTTTTAACTCCCCGGCAAGGTAGGTGTTCGTTGACTGAACGCTGCTGAGATGGATGATTCCGGGGCGCATGGTACGGTTTTTGACATTTTTGATGGACCAACAGCAATTGCGACACATAAATGTAACACCTAAATTCATTACCTTTGTCACTAAAAGTGCAGATGGTTGAAAATGACGAGCTAACTACTGGTGAAAAGTGCAGGTTGATCACAGAAGCAATCAGGGAGAAGAAGGGGCACCAGATCGTCACGATAGATCTAACAGAAGTTGAGAATGCCATCTGCGACTCTTTTGTCATATGTCACGGCGAATCGGGGACCCAGGTAGGTGCTATTACAGAGTCCATCGAGAAGAAACTGAAGGAGGAGGCCGGTATCCGTGCCCACCATGTGGAAGGCCTGCAGAACAGCCAGTGGGTTTTGCTGGATTTTTTTGATGTCCTGGTGCATGTATTCCTCAAGGAGTACAGGTATTTTTACAAACTGGAAGAGCTCTGGGCAGACGGGAAAGTGGTAATGGCTGAGGAAGCAATGTAAAAGAAATTGTATGGCTGAAAAGAGAAATATGTCGGGCAACCGCTCGGGAGGGAATCAGGGCAACAAACCCGGAGGCGGGATGAAACCGAAATTCAATTCATACTGGATCATCGGGATCATCCTGCTGGTGATGATCGGGATCCAGGTCCTGAGTTCCAGCGGGGGACTGAAGGAGATTGACTCGAACCGCTTTTTCCAGATCCTTCAGAGAGGGGATATCGAGAAGCTGGTGATCGTGAACAAGGAGAAGGTCGAGGTCTATATACGGGCTGACCGTTTGAGCGATCCCATGTACGAGGATGTGAAATCCCAGAAATCGAGCACGGTGCTCGGGCAATCAGTGCCGCAATACTACTTCTCCATCATCAGCCAGGATGTTTTCGTAACCGAGCTGAACCAGGTCATGAACCAGCTTCCTGCCGAGAACAGGCCCAGTTACACCACGGTCACCCGCAGGAACTATTTCGGGGAGATCATGTTGTGGGTCCTCCCCTTCTTACTGATCCTCGGGATCTGGATCTACATGTTGCGCCGGATGGGCGGAGGCGGGGGAGCCGGGGGAAACAGCATTTTCAGCGTGGGCAAATCCAGGGCCCAGATCTTTGACAGGGACACCAACGTGAAGGTCGATTTCAGCGATGTGGCCGGACTGGAAGAGGCGAAGGTGGAGATCAGGGAGATCGTTGATTTCCTGAAAAACCCGAAAAAATATACCGAACTGGGGGGAAAGATACCCAAGGGTGCCCTGCTGGTAGGGCCCCCGGGTACGGGGAAGACCCTGCTTGCCAAGGCGGTCGCCGGGGAGGCCCATGTGCCGTTCTTCTCCATGTCAGGTTCCGATTTCGTTGAGATGTTCGTGGGAGTGGGTGCTTCACGGGTCCGTGACCTCTTCAAGCAGGCCAAGGAGAAAGCACCCTGTATCGTCTTTATCGACGAGATCGATGCGGTGGGCCGTGCCCGCGGGAGAAACCCCAATTTCGGCTCCAACGACGAAAGGGAAAATACCCTGAACCAGCTGCTTACCGAAATGGACGGCTTCAGCAGCAACAGCGGGGTGATCATCCTGGCAGCCACCAACCGTGCAGATGTGCTGGACAAGGCGCTGCTCCGTGCCGGCCGGTTTGACCGCCAGATCCATGTGGAGCTGCCTGACCTGAATGAGCGAAAGGCTATTTTCGAGGTCCACATGAAACCCATCAAGATCGATAAATCGGTGAATGTGGAGTTCCTGGCCAGGCAGACACCCGGGTTTTCCGGGGCCGATATCGCCAATGTGTGCAATGAATCGGCGCTGATCGCTGCAAGGAAGGACAAGAAGGTGGTGGAACGGCAGGATTTCCTGGATGCCGTCGACCGGATCATCGGGGGATTGGAGAAGAAGAACAAGATCATCAAGAAGGAGGAGAAAAGGACCATTGCCTGGCATGAGGCCGGCCATGCAACGATAAGCTGGCTGCTCGAATATGCGAATCCCCTGGTAAAGGTGACCATCATACCCCGCGGAAGGGCCCTGGGTGCAGCCTGGTACCTGCCTGAAGAGCGCCAGATCACCACCACCGAGCAGATGCTGGACGAGATGTGTGCCACCCTGGGGGGACGCGCTTCCGAAGAGCTCACCTTCAACAAGATCTCCACAGGGGCACTCAATGACCTGGAAAGGGTTACCAAACAGGCCTATGCCATGATCTCCTTTTTCGGAATGAGCGATAAGATAGGCAACCGCAGTTATTATGATTCGACCGGACAGCAGGATTTTGCGTTCAACAAACCATACAGTGAAAAGACAGCGGAAACCATCGATGAGGAGGTGAAAAGACTTATTGATGTACAGTACGAGCGTGCGAAAGCCATATTGAGGGAGAACAGGAAGGGGTTGCAGCAGCTGGCCGAGATCCTGCTCGAAAAGGAGGTGATCTTTAGCGACGATCTGGAAAGGATCTTCGGGAAAAGGCCCTGGGCAACCGACGAGGAGCTTCCCAGGAGGCCCGAGAAGCTGAATGCAAAGATGAAGGCGATCAAGGAGGCCGGGAAACCTGCCGGGAAGAGTGCTGCACCTGCGGAGGGAGCCGTGGCACAGGCCAAGAAGGAGAAGCCCGGCCGGAAGGAGACCTGAGCATCATGGGATTCGACCAGGTAAACATATATTCCATCGGGAACCTCTACCGGGCTGAACTGATTCGCCAGCTGCTCTCAGACCATGACATCCAGGCCTTCATCGTGAACAAACAGGATTCGGCATGTAAATTCGGGGATATCGAACTATTTGTGCACCGCGACCATGTGATCCGGGCCAAAATGCTGATCCGGGAATTTGAGGACCGGTGAAGGATTTGCTGCGCCGCACCGCAACGGGGATCTCACTGGTGGTCCTTTTCACAGGCTCCATTGTGCTCGGTCCCCTGCCCTTTCTGCTGATGATCCTTCTGATCTTCTTCCTGGGCACCAGGGAACTCTATGCACTCTATGCATTGCGCAGAACATTGAAGGGAAGCCTTCTTGCGATTTCAGGGCTGGTCCTGATCACACTTGTTTATGCAGGACTCCGGTTCCATCTTTCTCCCTTGTGGATGGCCCTGCCTGCAGCCATCTGGATCGCAGGAACCCTGTTGCCCGGCCCGCCGGTGGCCGGATCCCTGACCCTTTTCTGGCTGGCCATTCCCTTTGCCTCTTTCTTTGCACTCGGCTGGGTCCTGGCGGCGGGCACCTACCGCCCGCTTCTCCCCCTCTCGGTCGTTGCGCTTGTCTGGATCAATGATACCTTCGCCTACCTGACCGGGAGCCGGCTGGGAAAACATCCCATGACCCCGCGCCTCTCCCCGGGGAAAACCTGGGAGGGATCTGCCGGCGGGGCCCTCTTCACCCTGCTGACCGGCTGGGCACTCTTCAGGATCACGGGTGCCTTTACTCCCCTGATCTGGCTGGTGGTTGTGATCATTGTCTGTCTGCTCGGGCTGGCCGGGGACCTCTTTGAGTCGCACCTGAAGAGAAAGAACAGGGTGAAAGACATGGGAAGCATTCTGCCGGGCCACGGGGGTATACTGGACCGGTTCGATTCAATGCTCCTTGTCTCTCCAGCCCTGCTTTTGCTGATGGTTGTCCTAAATCTGCTCCAATGATCAGGATTCACAGGGAAGGCAGGCTGATAGTGGTGATCACCGTGGTGCTCCTCACGGCCCTGCTCGTGCTTTCAGCCCTCTGCCTGCCCTACCAGACTAATTATGTGTCCCCCCTGGTCTCGCTGGCGGTACTGATCCTTGTCCTGAGGTTCTTCCGCGATCCCCGGAGAAGGCCGTTCCTTGATGAGAAGACCATCACCGCTCCGGCTGACGGGAAAGTGGTGGCCATTGAAAAAGTGGAAGAGGAAGAGTTCCTGAACGGGACCTCTATACAGGTCTCCATCTTCATGAGCATCCACGACGTTCACATCAACTGGTTCCCCGTGAGCGGGCGGGTCAGCCACCTGGAGTACCATCCAGGGCGGTACCTGGTGGCCCTGCATCCGAAATCCTCAAAGCTCAATGAGCGCTGTTCCATCGGAATTGATACCCCTTACGGACCGCTGCTGGTCAGACAGGTTGCCGGGTATGTAGCCCGCAGGATCATATGTTACGCCACCCGGAACGGGGCGTCAAAGCAGGGCGCAGAGATGGGGTTCATCAGATTCGGGTCGAGGCTGGACCTTTTCCTGCCTGTGGATTCAAATATCCAGGTTTCCCTGAACCAGCGCGTTACGGGGGCAGTCACCCCCATTGCGAGGTTCAGGTAAAGATCCGTTACATGGAACCATTAAGCGGTTGCCCCTTTTGAGACAGCCTTTTTTTTCTTAGGGTGCTTTGCCTATCTTTGCAGCCCATAAAACAATGCTGACCTATGAACCAGAAAGTATGGAAGGTTTCTGACAATGTGCACTGGACCGGAGTGCTGGATCACGATCTGGTCACTTTCGATATTGTCATGGAGACCAAATACGGGACCACCTACAACAGTTATTTCATTAATGCCGGCAGAAAGGCCCTGATCGATACTGTGAAAGAGCCATTCTGGCCGGAATATAAAGAGAAGCTCCTTTCGGTCACCGATCCCGGTAAAATTGAATTTGTCATCTGCAACCACACGGAACCGGATCATTCCGGATCGCTCCGGCATCTGCTGGAACTGGCCCCTGAAGCCACCGTGGTTGGAAGCGGCCAGGCCCTTGCCTACCTGGGGGAAATGATTGAAAAACCCTTCAAATCCCTGAAGGTTAAGGATGGAGATGTCATAGACCTGGGGAACCTTCATCTCAGGATCATCGGTGCACCCAACCTGCACTGGCCCGACACGATCTATACCTTCCTGGAAGAAGAGGGATTGCTGTTCACATGCGATTCATTCGGGGCACATCTGGCCGATGAAAAGATGTGGGATGACCTGGTCGGAGACTATTCGGAAGCGTTCGATTACTATTTCGACGTGATCCTGAAACCATACAGCAGGTTTATGCTGAAGGCCATCGAAAAGATCAGCGGGCTTCCCATCCGGATGATCTGTCCGGGTCATGGGCCCATTCTCCGTTCCACCTGGAAGGAGAAGGTGGAACGCTCCTCTGCTTCTGCCACCCGGTACCTGGAGGAAACCAGGAGGGACAACCGGGTGCTTGTGGCCTATGTTTCCGCTTACGGGTATACCAAAGAGATGGCCTATCAGCTGGCCGAGGGGATCAGGAAAGCCGGCAATGTAAAGATCGATGTGGTGGACATCGAGCATATGCTGCTCGGGGACCTGGAGGAACATGTGGTCCGCGCTGACGCACTCCTGGTGGGTTCCCCCACCATCAACCAGAACACATTGCTTCCTGTCTACAAACTGTTTTCCGTGATCAATCCCATCAGGGATAAGGGAAAACCGGCTGCCGCATTTGGTTCCTTTGGATGGAGCGGCGAAGCGGTCGGCCTCATCGAAAACCACCTGAGGAACCTGAAGCTGAATATTATAGGAGAAGGAATCACCGCCCGTTTCCAGCCCGATCAGGAGGAATCGGACAGACTGATTACATTCGGTGAGGCATTCGGCCTGGCCATGCAGAAAGAGCCGTGATGGTTATCGGGTGCGTATCAGTTTATTGCGTGCCTTCAGCTGCCCCGACTCAAACCAGCAGACCATGTACATGCCCTGTGGAAGGTCCGGAATCTCCACCCTCTGTATCTTATAACCAGGATGGACCTCTCGGATCGCCAGGATCTTGCCTGACATATCCATCATCATCAATTCCCCTTTCCTTACATCTTCTTCTCCAAGATTCACGTAGAAAAAGTCCGTTGCCGGGTTAGGGAAAAGTGTCATCCTGGCCTCCCCTGTCCTCAAACGCTCCCTGGTGCCAACAGGGTTTGTATGGTAACTTATCAAAGCCTGAAGCACCCGGCCATTTTCCCTGTCGAGCACAAATGCGACCAGTGCCAGCTCTTCAACATCCTCCACATAATCCTTGTAATCCCAGGTAAAGCTTTTCGACACGCTTTGTCCCTGCACCCAGTTCCCCCCCAGTAACATTCCGGAAGGGTAGGGTAACATATCCAGCACCACATTCCTGAACATCGTATCCTGGTTCTCCCCGATATAAGCGGTTACATATGTCTCTATGACAGCTGTATAGAGCTGGATATTGTTGACATATCTTTCAGCCTGGCAGGTGGTTTTGATTTCAGCGTTAAAACTGTTTTCCAGCCATTCCACATTCATGCCGATCTGAAATGCGGGAATCTCCAGGGAATTCAGCTGAAGCGCTTCAGCATCCGGGGAGTCATTCAGATCCGCATAATCGTACCGGTAGGCAATGTTGGTTCCCCCGTTCAGAACCGAGTAAGGGACCTGGGGTATGTTATAGAAGGAAAACCTCTGGTCGGGAGGATCGGGGTTATTCTCATTCATCATATCGAAGCCGGGACTGTCCGTATGGTACTGAATGTCGATCATATCGTGGCGGTTGCCCATGGCAAGACTATCCAGATAGGTATCTGCCAGCCTGGAAGCCACATCGCCGGAATTGGTAAAATGCTCCAGCAGGGAATACCTGGTACGTTCAGCAATGAAGAGGTTGTCAAAGGCAAAACCCTGGTTCCCGATGCCCTGCTTTCCGTTCGTTCCGATGACAAAGCGAAGTTTAATCCTCGGTTTGCCGGCGATCATATCAAGATCGTGTTTGGCGGTGACCCAGTCGATATCGGGTTCAAATACATTGAGACCCCATCCGTATTTGCTGCCCCCCGGATTCTTGAATATGGTATTGGAATTGTACCAGTTGATCCCCTCCTCATACAGGCCAACTGTCTTCCAGCCCTCTTTGACCACATCCTGGTACTGAAGCACACTCCCGGTAAGATTGGGCACAAAGCTCTTCATGATATCGACCTGTATCAATGGCCTTTTCATTTTGCTGAAATCCATGCAGGGGCTCTGCACCCATGAGCTTTCATCATACCCGACTATTCCGTAGGGAAGATCAGTGAACCAGGCCTTATCCCCGGGTTCCGGTTCAAAACCATTGAAATTGGGCACATCCCACCTCCAGCTTTCATTCCCGTCGTTGGAATGAACGCTCCATTTTCCTTCGGACTCATTAAAAGTCTCTTTGTACCCCCCCCATGAGAGTACGAACGTCGGGATCAGCTTCAGTTCTTTCGACACTTTATCCACACAACCTCCCGTGTTCGTGGCATGGAGCTCTATGATGTAATTCCCCAGCACCCTGAAGGGGTAGGAGACCGTATCCTCCCCCGGGCTGGACCCAAAACCACCCAGCACTGCGCCGGTTGAAGTCTTAAAGACCCATGAGAGGGTATCCACCGCAGAGAATCCCGCCTTGGTGTGGTTCACGAACAGCACATCCTCCCCGGTGACAAAACAATCGCTTATCCAGCTGAAGTCCGCCACGGGTTTATCAGCGAACAGCGTATCAAGCCGGTGCTCAGCCACACATCCCGCCGTGGTTACCGCCTTCAGCTGGATGGTTCTCACTCCTGGTTCCCGGTAGAAATGTTCCGGTTCCTCTTCATCGCTGTAATTATATATCCCGCTGCCAATGTCTCCAAAATTCCACTGCCACTCCGATACAGCATACTTTCCACTGGTCTCATTATGAAACCCGACGGTTTCGCCTTCCTCTGCAAGACAAACGGTGCTGGGCGAAAACATCACATCCGGAACGAAGCCATTGATCACATTGACGGTGACTGAAGCGATGCAGCCGCTGGAGGATGAGTAGGAATAGGTGATCTGGTTGTCCCCGACGGGTGCATCAGGAGAGGAAGGATCGTAGAAAAATCCGTATGCCTGATCGCCGGTCACTCCCGGCCCGCTGAAGCCGTAGGTGGCAAGCGGGTCAATACCGTCGAGATTCCCGGTCAGCAGGTAAGGCTCGTCATTTTTACATACCTGGGAGGGCAGATCACTTGTTATCTCCAGGGGTCCGACCTCATCCACTAGCAGGAAATTGGAAGCGGTCAGGGTGACAGCATCGATCACGTAGCTGTATATGATGTCATACCCGCCCGATAAGCCGGTGGCATCCAGGATGGCAAGATTGTCCGTGGAATCTTCGTCAATGATATGACCGGGAACAACGGTTGCCGAATTTGTAATCCTGAGCTCGAACAGACCGGCTTTACCCTCCTTGTTGGCCCCCCTGATCTCATAGGTGCCCTGGCCGTCACACAGCACGTGGATGGTATCCGCCCCGGAAAGAAGATGCACGCTGCCGCTCCCTTCCACCACCTCGATATCGGCATAGGCATGACTGACGCATCCGAGCTGGTTTTGATAGGCATAGGTAATGGTGTGGGGAGATCCCACGGGAGTGGCAATGCTCGGGTAGAAGTAACCGGAAGAGACCCCTTTCCCCGAGAATACGCCGGGTTCATGATCCGCACGCAGTTTTACGCCCGGTTCACTCGAGAGGTAGGTGGTCCTGTCCAGAAGGATCTCTACCGGGGTGGGGTAATTCACCGTAACATCCAGCTCTCCGTAGGCAACACCCACATTCCCTACCTTGTCCTTAACACTGGATACAAAGAACGTCTCATCTTCGTCTGTCCGGATCCAGAAAGGATAGGGAGAATTCACCCCTTTTACGGTCAGGTATACCCCCTTGTTGTTGCTGACCACAGCATCCCACGGGCCCGAACCTGTGAAATGCAGGAACGCCTTGAGGGAATCCCCGACACACACCGTGCCGCCCCCGATAATCGCTGCTGTCGGGATGTCGGATGCGATGGTCACATTGTTGTTCTTCAGCGGTGCGTTCGAATTGCTCCGGTTGCCAGCCAGGTCTTCCATCTCCAGGTTGTATGTCAGCTGGCCCGGATTTACCCCGTTATCCCCGACACCTACCGTGTAAAGCAACCTGTATACCAGTCCAGACAGATGTTCAAAAACCACATTTGAAGAGGTGATGGGTACAAAATTCACATGTGTCCCCACAATAGGAGGTTCCGGGACCTTCAGTGTTTCAGTGGCATAGAGGAGTATCTCCACCTGGTCACCGATGGCCTTGACTCCCGGATTGGCCACAACCGCTGAATCGAGCGCCGGGCTGTTTGCATCGATGACCGGGGAATAACCCATGTACAATGTGCCCACCGGCGGGCTGTTGCGGTTCCCCACCTTGTCAATCATCACCAGGTCAACCTTGATCTTTTCGGAAGCGCTCACATCGTTGTCCCCCTCCTCTGGGATATAGGTTGCCGTATAGGTGTTGTCATGTCTGTTTTCCACCTGGATGCGCCCGGATGAGAAGGAGACTCCGTTGATATAGGAACGGGAATTGTCAAATTCATAATCGGCCCCGTCCGCGACCACATTCCCGACCACCGGCCTGCCGATGGTATAAACAACAGCGTCGGCATACCTGATATAACTGATAACCGGTGCCTCCGTATCAATCTCATCACTGTTCTGGACAATGTCATAATCAACGGGGATCCCTCTGTTGATCCCGTTGGAGAACTGCAGGTCCCTGACACGGACCGACTGGTCCGCCCGCCTGTTGGGCGTATCTTCCTGTATGGTGAACACGGAGGTGTAGGTCGTGTTGTTGATCTTTTTGACACTGTCGGCAATCAGCGGCTCGCCCTCAATTGTTCCACCCACATAGGAAAATATACCCGGTTCACTGTTGCTTGTAAATGTAATTGTCACGGTGACCACATCCCCCGTACCCATCGGTACGTTCGGGATGGATACACCGGTCACCTGCGGCTCATAGGCCGAGGAGAGTGGAAGCGTATTGCTGGTCAGGTCCGCACCATACAGAGTCTGGTCACCGTCCAGAACCAGTGTGATGGAGGCATCATCTTCCAGGTTCCCTGAAAAGGAGAGAGGGACTTCGAAGTAGTTGGTCGTGACATTCACCGGATTGTTGATCACCAGTCCTGCGATGGAGGGAATGATCTGCAGGTCCGAACCTGACAGCGACAGGTCCTTGAGACTGGTCTCCGTCAACGAGGCCTTTAAAGTTGATCCGTCGAGGTTGTCCTCGTTGAGCGGGGATGGTACGCTGAGGATGGTCAGGTGGGGCACCAGGGGGACCAGGGTGATCCTGTTTACCGGATCCGCAAAGGAGGAAGAGGTGGTATGCTCAATATTCTCGTGTCCGAGAGAAATTGAGACCTGTTCAGGCACATTAATGTCAAAGCCGGGAAGCCTGGGAATGATGGCAACGACCTGGAAATCATTGTTTCTTACAAAAGTCAGGGTATTCTCGAGGTCCGATTCCCACCCGGCCCCGCCGGAAAAATCATTGCGCAATTCATTGATGTTCAGGGGATTTATGAATTTATCACCGGACATGGTGATGGTGAAGGTCCTGTTCCCGTTCCTGATTTCCTCTTCGCCAAACTCCACATTCTGGAGTGTCACCAGGGGATCTTCATTCGAAATGTCAAATGTTTCATTCGCGTTGCTGAGCAGTTCGGGCAGGGTGAAGTAGCTGTCCGATACGGTGACGGTGACCGTCTCCCTGCTCCCGATAAAGTAGTTCGGGGCGGCGGGCATTGTCACGGTCAGCACGTTTTTATCAACAGATACATTGGCGGAGGTGATCAGGCTTGCCGCCTGGTCCCTGAATTCACCGCTGCTGAAAAGGTTCTTTACCATTGCCAGCAGGGTGGTCTCCAGCTGGGGACGCCAGAGGTTGTAATCAGCGGTAATGATGAGTGTTGTGCCTCCATTCCGGATGTCGGCCTCGGAGGTTGATGTAAGCAGTGAGCCGGAATATGAGAGAGTGGTCCTGAGGTTGGAGATCACCACGTCGGGTGACGCGGCAATGGGCAAGGGGATGAGAAACAGTGCAGAGGCAGGCACCTCCACGGAGACACTTTCAGCCGATCCGATGAAATATCCGGGGGTGGCAGGCAGGGTGATGAGTACCCTGGTATTGGACTGACGATCCACATTTCCCAGGGGAATGCTGGCTTTTACCAGGTCAAACGAAGACCCGCCTGAAAGGCCGTCTATGATGTCCCTTCTGATCTCATCTGTGAATGGAATGAAATATGCATTGTCCAGGTCAATGAAGATCCTCTTGCCCCCGTCCCTGATATCAGCCTCATCCATGGCATCCTGGGTGACGATGGCGGACTGTGAAGAGGCAACCTGCGGGACAAACAAAGTCCCCAGCACGAAGCAGGGTATGAGAATGCTTCTTATCATCTTACAATCAAAAAAATCTGTGAGCGGTTACAGGTTGCCGGATCCGTCGGTCTTGATCAGCGTGATCATGCTGTTTTCCCCGTACCGGTTGGACCCTGTGATGATGAGTCCGCCATCCACGGTTCTGTCAATATCGAATCCGGACTGGTCACCCGAGGATCCGAATATGACCCTGTCCGGTTCTGCCTGGTAGGCATAGAGAAACTGGAGAAAGATATCACTGGATTCATCTGTTTCCCTTGTTCCGACTATGGCAAAACTGCCCGCTCCTGTTTTTATCAACCTTTCTGCATAAAGGTCCGAATCTATTTCCGAAATAGTTGTCATGAGATCGGGCGTTTTGATCAACAAACCATCCGTTTCGATGAAATAGAGCAAAATCTCGCTTTTCCCGGTTTGCTCCTTGATGAAGTTTCCAAGCACTATATAACGGTCAGCGGTGTCCCGGACAATACATTTACCATATTCGTCAAAATTCCCGCGGATCACCTTGTCATTGGGGCTCAGCTCATCATCGAAATTAAGGACCAGAATATCGGTCCCCTCCCCCACAATCTTATCGTAGGTACAGACGGCCAGGTAGCTTTCGCCTGTGTTCAGTATATAACTTGCTATTGCATCCTCCGAGTTCAGGGGTTTGTTGTAGTTCAGACCCAGCGGTATGGAATCCCCGTCTTCCTCGAGACCCATGATCATGATGTCCTTTTCTCCCCCGATCTCCTGGTAGCCTGCCATCATATACCCCGATGAAAGGCCGTCGGTGGCATGGAGTATCACATCATCCTCGGAAGAACCATAGACACGCTTCCAGTGCACATCTCCGGTGCTTGAGGTCTTCACGATGAAGATATCTTTCTGTGTTCCTGTGCCTCCCGGCCCGGGCTGTTCAATGAATCCGCACAGCAGAAATCCTCCAAGCCCGCCTTTCTTCGGCACGATGGTGGTCCCTCCCGCACTCTTTCCCTCCGTGGTGTAATACCTGGGAAAACCCGGCATCGGGTTCCCGTATTCATCCGTAATGATCATGACCATCCTCGACCCGGAATCCGGTAGTGTGGCCGTTCCGCAAATCGCATATCCGCCGGTTTCCAGCTGTTCAACATCCCTTCCTTCATCAAGGAGGTATTCCCCGAAGTACTTGATAAAAGAGTCAGCCTGCCGCTCCGAGATCTCTTTCTCACAGGAGACAGATACCAGAAGGAATAGGATGATTAAAACTGGTATTCTATTCATGATCATTCTTTTTCAATGCATTATAAATTCCAGGCAAGGCCCAGGACAAGGCTCAGCTGGTTGATCCGGAAATCGCTGTCAATGTAATAGATCAACCAGATCATATCCTGGTAATCATACCGGTTCTCCTCATTGTTCGATTTGCGGAATCCGTAATGATATGCCGCCTCGGCAAACAGGTAGCCGCTCCTGGTCTTATGCTTCAGGCCCAGGCCTGCCGATCCGTACAGGTTCAGTTTTGTACGTGCATCCATGATGGAATGGCTTTCAACCTCCACATCCCTGAAGAAGGTGTCTCCTGATTCATCATAGGTCCTGATGGCCGAAGCCGAAGCGCCCAGCAGGTAGTCACCGGCCACGCCGAACCTGAAATATGCCACTGTCCGGCTATCCGGGTTGAAATCCACCTCCATGGAGACCGGTATCCCGATCCGGTGATGGTATTCATCGTACTGATTGCTCGCATAAGGGAAGGGTTTCCCGGAGAAACTCAGATGGAGGCGGCTGTAATTCAGTCCGAATCCCATGGTGACCATCCTGCCTAAGCTCAGGTTGAAAACAGCAGCAGCCTGAATGCCCGGCGTGGTCAGCACATAATCCCCCCCGTCCACAGATGGGTCCGACAGGCTG
>CAYXUD010000151.1:0-32143 GCA_964467775.1 uncultured Bacteroides sp.
CTGCAACACCATGGCGGTGATCAACAGGGGAGAGGTGCTTTTCAACGGTACCCCCAGGGAGATGACTGAAACCGCCAGGGGCAAAGTGTGGAAGAGCTCCATCGCTGCCGGCCGGTTTGAAGAGGCCCAGCGGGACCTGCAGGTGGTGCACCACATGCGGGACGGGGACCAGATCCGGTTCAGGTGCATTGCCCCGGAAAAACCCTTTGAAAACGCCACGGAGGAGCATCCCCTGCTGGAGGACGCCTACCTGTGGCTGCTCAGGGCGGATAAGATAAATAATCCAGATGCTTAACTTCACACCGGAATGAGATCTGCCATCACCAACCTCTACGACCTCTCCAGGTACAACATGAAGATCATCTTCGGGGGTAAATTCATCTATTTTATTTTCGCCGCATTCATTTTTTTCCTGTTCTTCGGGACCATCATGGCCTTTAACAGTGATGTGCTGGGCATCGATGAGATTTACGGGCTTATTGCATTTCCAGGTATTCTCCTGGTCTTTTATCCCTCAGTCTTCGGGATCCAGAACGACGCGGACCACCGGACCCTGGAGATCATCTTTGGTATTCCCAATTACCGGTACAAAGTGTGGCTGGTCAGGTATGCCATGATCCTGGTGGTGGTCTTTGTGCTGCTCTTCCCCCTGGCAGGGCTGGCCTATTACGCACTGGTGAGCTTTCCCCTGGTCCGGATGATCCTGCAGCTGATGGTGCTGGTGATCTTCGTCTCTGCCCTCGGGTTCTGCATCTCCACCATTGTGAAGAACGGAAATGCCACCGCGGTGATCATGGTCATATTCGGTCTCGCCTTCCTGATCCTGTCCGATGAACTTGATACTTCCAAATGGAATCTCTTCCTCAATCCATTTAACTACCCCGGTGACATCAACCCCATAGTCTGGCAGGAGACCATTCGCCAGAACCGGATCATCCTGGGTATCACCAGCATGGTGCTGATCCTGCTGGGACTCCTGAACCTTCAGCAGCGGGAGAAGTTCCTGAGATAGGGCAAAAAGTTACCTGCCCGGATGCTTGTTTTTTGATCCGGAGTACCTTAATTTTAGGAACATTCCTAAATCCGGCCGTCATGAAACAGTTCTTTTACCTTTCAGCCACCCCCGAATCCCTGGTGGCATCCCATCTGCCTCCTGCTGAATTCGGCCACTACCTGGCCGTCGGCACGAAAAAGCGGACCAGGGGCCAGGCTGTTTTTTTTGAGGTTGACCCTGATAAACTGGAACACCTGCCCAAGGAGCATATTGAGAAAAGACTGGTGCCTTATGAAAACGGGGAACCGAAGCGGTCGCTTTACCTCTCCATTTACAGGGTGCTCGAAAACACGCCGCTTGACGCTTTCAGGAACCTTTACCTTGTCACAGACGACGGCAAGGTGCTGGAGCTTAAACCCGGCTCTTTCCAGCCGGAGAAGGAAGATGTCATCCACCTCTACCAGCAGTTCAATCCGATCAGCACAAGGGTGGCCAGTAAACTCTCACCACCCGAGTTTATTCATTTTTTGACAGATACCTCCAAACCGGTCTCGGCCCCCAGGATCCTGCTTGCAGAACTGAAGCTGAACAAGCTGGCCAGGCAACCCGATGCCCCGATCCATGACCTGCCCTATCCCAATCCCGACCACCTGAGGGAGTGTATCGCCAGGCTGATAGCTTCACCGGAGAGGCTGACCAAAACGGTCCTTCGCCAGTTCAAGGGGGAGCTGTCCTACAGGACCATCAAGGATGGATTTTTCGTGGGGGACCAGGAGGCTTACCTCTTCTATCCGTTCCCGTCACCCAGGGAGCTGGAGGACCAGCACTATTCATGGTGGCGTTCTGCACTCATCCAGTGCTTCTGAAAGAGAGGCTGCCCGAAAATTGTTTCTTTCGATATTTATGCTTTTCTTCTGGGATTAAACCTGAACTTATGAAAAGGACCGTTCTTTCCGTATTCATCCTGTTTTTCCTGCATTGCATCGCAGCCCCGTCAGATCCGCCGGCTGTGATCGGGCTCTGCATTGCGGCACCCGAACCCGGGGGTGTGAAACAATTTCTCACCTTCATGAAGGACGAACTGGCCCCCGGGGGGATCAACACCCTGGTTTTGCGTGTGGATTTCAACTATTCATACGAATCGTACCCCAATCTCAGGGATGATGATCCCCTTACCAGAAAACAGGTCAGGCAGCTCGTGCATACGGCCCGGAAAAACGGGATCAGGCTGATCCCCCAGATCAACCTGCTGGGGCACCAGTCCTGGCACGGAACAGCCGGGAAACTGCTGGAGGAGTATCCCCGGTTTGACGAAACACCTTCGGTTGAGCTGCCCGAGGATTACCGGTGGCCCAACGAGGATGGGTTGTACTGCAAGAGCTACTGCCCCCTGCACCCGGAGGTCCACACGGTGGTCTTCGCCCTGGTGGATGAGCTCATGGAGGCTTTTGAGGCGGATGCCTTTCATGCAGGGATGGATGAGGTGTTCTACATAGGGGAGGAGGAGTGTCCCCGCTGCCGCGGAAAGGATAGGTCCGTGCTCTTCGCCGGTGAAGTGAACCTGATCAGGGATCACCTGGCCGAACGGGGCCGGGAGCTCTGGATATGGGGTGACAGGCTGATCGACGGGGAGGTGACCGGACTGGGCATGTGGGAAGCAAGCGAGAATGGGACGCATCCTGCGATTGATATGATCCACAAGGATGTGGTGATCTGTGACTGGCATTATGAGCGGGCCGATCCGACCGCGGCACTGTTTGCCATGAAGGGCTTCAGGGTGATCACCTGTCCCTGGAACAGACCAAAGGTTACCCTGGAGCAGCTGAAGATGCTGCAATCCTTCCGGGCCAACAGCGTGGATACGGTGAAGGAGCGTTACTTCGGGTTCATGCAGACCGTCTGGAGCCCGGCTGCGCGATTCCTTGAGCAGTACTACTCGGAAGAGCAGGAAGCCGGCCTGAACGGACAGGCAGGCAGCCTCAGGCAGATGCTGCGGTTCTATGCTCCCGGAGAATGAGTTCAGAACGCCTGAAATCCATCGATATCCTCAGGGCGCTCACCATGCTCCTGATGATCTTTGTGAATGACCTCTGGACCCTGACCGATATACCCGGATGGCTGGAACATAAAGCTGCAAATGAAGACGGCATGGGACTGGCAGATGTGGTGTTTCCGGCCTTTCTCTTTATCGTGGGGTTATCCATCCCGCATGCCATAAGGGCCAGGTTGAAAAGGGGTGATTCCAGGCTCCAGGTTTTCAGGCATATCATCGAACGGACCCTGGCACTTCTGATCATGGGAGTCTTTATGGTCAACCTGGAGCATATTGATGACCGTGAGATGCTGTTCAGTCAACAGATCTGGCAGATCCTGATGACGCTGGGATTCTTCCTGATCTGGAATATATACGGGGAGCGCCTATCCGGCCGGATCCCCTCATGGGCCTTCAGGGGACTGGGGTGGGTGATCCTGGTTTTCCTGGCAGCCATCTTCAGAGGTCCGGCAGAGGGGTCGTATGCATGGATGCGCTTCTACTGGTGGGGTATACTGGGCCTCATCGGCTGGGGGTACCTGCTCGGAGCTCTTCTCTACCTGGGCCTCGGAAACCGGCCCGGGTGGCTGTCGGTCACCCTTGTCTTGCTTATACTATTGAATATCAATGAGTTTATAACACCCCTCCCCTTCAGGGTAAAGCTCATCGTGAGTGCATCAAACCATGCAAGTGTGATGTGCGGAGTGCTGGTAACTGCCATCATGATCCGGTTAAGGGAGAAGGGGAGGATGGAATCTGTGATACCCGTGCTCGCCGGAATCGCTGCCATCCTTCTGATCTTCGGGTTTCTTACACGGCCCCTGTGGGGAATCTCCAAGATCCATGCCACCCCTTCGTGGACCGCCATCTGCGCAGCCATAACGGCCCTCTCCTTTGCCCTTCTCCACCTGCTTGCGGACAGATTCAAGATCACGGGGTGGGCCGGGCTGATCAAGCCGGCCGGGCACAGCACGCTTACCTGCTACCTGGTCCCCTATTACCTCTATGCCATTTGGGAGCTGACCGGGCTCAGCCTGCCCGGGGCACTGACGGCCGGGATGGCGGGGATAGTGAAATCACTGATATTCTCACTGCTGGTTGTTCAGCTGACCGGGCTCCTTGGAAGGATCCATATAAGGCTGAGAATTTGATTATTTTAGCATTGACAAATCCACTTCCGCGGGATGCGCTTCTCCATACAGCCGGAACCAAGAGAGGAACTGAATATCCGGACAGTCACCATCGATGAGATCGTTGCCATCTGCGACCACGATCCGGGTGTGAAACCACCCCTGGAACACTATTTCTCTCCCACGAAGAAAGGGGCGTTTATAAAAGAATTCCTGCATTATTTGAATTCAGGATTGCTTGATGCCAGGCATGGGAAGCTTGATGCGGACCACTACCTTGTCTTTGTGCTGTCATTCCAGTTTACGGCGCCTCTGCTGGAGATTCCCTCGGAAAAGGAGCTGGGCCTCTTCTTCCGGATACTGCAGAAGAACTGGGGGGTGGAGGAGATTGACCTGAACCTTCATTTTGGCACAGAGGAGTACAGCGGAAGGATGATGGGGGAGGAGGAGGCCATGGAGGCCTTTCGCCACGAGCTCGGCGAAAGCTATCACGGGACCAGGGAGGTAAAGGAGGTGGTCCGGAAAAGACTTAAACATGATGCCCTTGAGGCCATTTCGCAATGGCAGGGGAACCGGTCCCTCCCTGCACTGGCCGAAGCATTCGGCCGCAGCATTGTGATCCCCTCCTTCTTCTCCTTCCGCGACAAGAGGCTGGTTGAATTCTACAAGGGAACCACGGCCGGCATCACATACCGGGTATCGGTCCCCGCAAGCATTGAGGGTTAGAACCGTCACGGCAGGAAGGCCGCGTTAACCGGCAGCAGGTTATCGGATCAGCGCGCACAGATCAGGGATGGCTATTGTCCGCCGTAGAATCTTTCCTTGTGGGCCTCAGCCATCCTGACCAGTTCCGCGGTCACATCCGGGTATTGTGCGATCACATTGGTGGTCTCGAAGGGATCGGCCTCCATATCAAACAGCGAAGTGTCGATCTCCACCTCCCTGTACTTCCCCGGGAAACCCCCGCTACCGGCCATCTCCAGTGTCCGGTAGGGATGCGGCAGGTGCAGCTTCCACCGGCCATCCCCGCTCATCACCCCTTCAAAACGCTGGTTGTTTGAGAAGGCATAGCAGGTATGCGGATTCACCGCACCCTTCACCCCTGTGACCAGGTCCCAGACATTCTTCCCGTCTATCTCGTTCTCAGGCAGAGGGATACCTGCAACATGGCAGAGGGTGGGGAGGATGTCCACCGAACCGATGGCCCTTGACGAGACGGTGCCCTTTTTAATCCTGCCAGGGAACTTGATGATGCAGGCCGAGCGCACCCCTCCGTCAAAACTGGTTCCCTTGGCTTCACGGAAAGGGGTGATCCCGGCATGGTCACCGTAGGAGATCCAGGGACCGTTGTCAGAGGTGAGGATCACGATGGTATTCCGGTCAATCCCGCACTCCTTCAGGGCACTGTTGATCTGCCCCACACTCCAGTCCACCTCCAGCAGCACATCCCAGTACAATCCCTTCCCGGATTTTCCCTCAAAGGCATCGGAGCAGAAAAGGGGCACATGGGGCATGTTGTGAGGGACATAAAGCAGGAAAGCGCTCTCCCTGTGCCTGTGGATAAAATCGACCGCGTGTTCTGTATACCACCTTGTCAGGTTTTTCTGGTCCGACTTCTCCACCTCCTCTATCACCACCTTCCCGTTCTCCCAGTACCTGAGCGGCCACTGGCCCCAGTACTCCGGGTTGCCCGGGTGGTATTTCCACATATCGTTGGAGTACATGAGCCCGCAGGTCTCGTCAAACCCCCGGGAATAGGAACGGGTCCCGGGCTGGTCCCCGCAGTGCCATTTGCCAAAAGCCGCTGTGGCATAGCCTGCCTTTCTGAAAACCTCTCCCATGGTGGCGAAGGTGGTGTCGAGCCCCCATGCTTCCGGACCGTGGGCCCCGAACACCTTGGTCCGCCCCGGGTAGCAAGCGGTCAGCAAAGCGGACCTGGATGCCGAGCATACCGCCTGCGGGACGTAGAAGTTGTGATAGGCACATCCTTCCGCTGCAAGCCTGGCCACGTTGGGAGTCCTGATGATCACCTCCCCGAACGGCTCAAAATCGGCCCACCCCGAATCGTCCAGGAAAATGATCACCACGTTGGGTTTCCTTGGTTCCTTCTCCGGCCGGCAGGAGAAAAGGGCAAAGGTCAGAAGGAGAGTTACAGGCAACAGTGTTCTCATGATGGTCATATCGGTTTTTCAAATATAACGATAATAAGTATCGGGCAGTATCACGTTATATAACAGGCTGTCAAACGCCTGGAATTGCTCACCCCGGACCATAGCCCTGCATTTTCTACGGGCATCCAGTATTTCTTCTCCGCCTTCAGCGTATCGAAATAGGCCCTGGAGCTGTTCATGAGCAGATCGTACACACCGATGATGATACAGGTGGGAACCCTGATCTCCGGAACTTCACGGATCATTTCCAGGCCCACCAGTTCCTTGTTGAGCTCCGGGACGGTTTTCTGCATTCCCTTCAGTGTGCTGACAAAATCGAACATGCTGTATTCGGGTGAATGCCAGAGACAGCTGAAGAAATACCCGGTCATATCCTCACCACCGTATCTTCTGAGGTTATAGTGATCCATCCATTTGCCGATGACAGCGATGGATCTCTTCAGCTCCTTCTTCGAAAGCTCCGGGGTGATTCTCCGGACAGAAGCCAGTTCTTCCAGCGCGATGCTGTTGCTGTCGGCTTCTGCGCTTTCCAGGGAGGCGATCCCGTTTTCCGATCCCGGTGTGCCTTCCGCGAAAGGGGCCGTGGATGCACAGGAATAAAACAACAGGGCAAGGGTGGCCAGAACCGGCAGTTTTATTCCGGGAATCATCTCAAAGCTCATTTCTCTCTATTTTTCCAATAATCTCTCTGTACCAGTCATATTCGAACTGGTAATACCTGATCCCGAAATCGACGGTAATGATCCGGTAGTTAAATGCTTCCCGGCACTTTTCAGGAACATCCGTATTCCTGAATTCCTCCTCGGTCGCTTTGAGTTCCTGAACCTTTGCTTGTAACCTGACACAGTACTGCTCAAGCAGTTCAATCCGCCTGCGGACCGGCAGCTCTGTCAGGAAATAGAGCCTCAGAAGCCCCTCATCCTGGGTTTTCCCGATGCCGATCTTTTCTGAAAGCCAGGAAACGAATTTTCCATGACCCTGTTCCGTGATGGTGTATTCCTTGCGGTTCCTTCCATTGACCACCCGCTCCTCTACACTGACCATTTCATTCTGTTCCAGTTTTTTCAGTGTAGGTACGATGCTTCCATAACTCGAGCTGTAAAAGAAATTGACACTTGATTCCAGTGCTTTCTTGATGTCGTAGGTGGTAAGGGTCCGGAACAGCAGAAACCCCAGTATGATATTCTCCAGCATAAGATCTTTATATATCTAAACGTAATATATCGGTTCGATTCAAAATTATGTAAAATCTGCATACAAGTCAAACCATCCACTTAAAAAGAGCTTCCGATTGATGATTTTTCTATTTTTGGATCACAGGGTACCGTTGCCTGTCAATATCTCAAAATCTGTCACCCATGAAAAAGAAGATCATTACCCTTTTATGTGCTGCTGCGGTGCTGTTGTGCACGCCCGCCTGCAGGAGGAGGAACTCAGGGGAGACTTCCAGTCCCGTTTCAGCCGATGTGATTATCTACGGCGGAAGCTCTTCGGCGGTGATCGCCGCCGTGCAGGTGGCAAAAATGGGGAGAAGCGTTATTGTGGTGTCCCCCGAAAAACACCTGGGAGGGTTGAGTGCTTCCGGGCTGGGGTTTACCGATACCGGGAACAAAGCTGTGATCGGCGGACTGGCCAGGGAGTTTTACCACCGGCTCTACCTGCACTACCAGAAGGAGGAATCATGGAAATGGCAGAAAAAATCTGACTACGGGAACGTCGGACAGGGCAATGTGGCCATAGACGGGGAGTTCAGGACGATGTGGATCTTTGAGCCCTCCGCCGCCGAAAAGGTGTTCGAAGCGCTGGTCAGGGAGCACGCCATCCCGGTCTACCGGGAGGAGCTGCTGGAGAGGGATTCAGGTGTGGAAACCTCCGGGGCGACCATCAGATCGATCACCACGCTGAGCGGGAGGAGCTATGAAGGGGAGGTTTTCATTGATGCCACCTATGAGGGGGACCTGATGGCCGCGGCCGGGGTTGCCTACACCACCGGAAGGGAATCACAGGATCAGTACGGGGAACAGTGGAACGGCGTGCAGACCGGGGTGCTTCACCATGCCCACTATTTCAGCAGCGATATCAGCCCCTACCGGGTGCCCGGAGATCCCTCCAGCGGGATCCTGCCTCGGGTCTGCGCGGATGATCCGGGCGAATACGGCTCTGGTGACGGGCGGATCCAGGCCTACTGTTTCCGGATGTGCCTGACCAGAGTCCCCGGGAACCGTGTGGAGATCACCCGGCCTGCCGGTTACGACTCGACCCAGTACGAGCTGCTGGCCCGGGTTTTTGATTCGGGATGGCGCCAGGTATTCAACAAGTTCGACCCGATCCCCAACGGGAAGACCGATGTGAACAACCACGGGCCCTTCAGCTTTGACAACATCGGGATGAACTATGATTACCCGGAGGGCAGTTATGAGCGGAGAGGGGAGATCATCCGTGAGCACACCCTTTACCAGAAAGGATTGCTCTGGTTCCTGAAAAGTGATCCCCGGGTGCCTGGAGAGGTGAGGGAGGAGATGGCCCTCTGGGGATATGCCGGGGATGAATTCACCGACAACGGGCACTGGCCCTATAAGATCTACGTAAGGGAGGCCAGGAGAATGGTGGGTGAATTTGTGATGACCGAGAACGAGGTGCTGGGCAGGGCCCCGGTGACCAGGGCCATCGGGATGGGATCGTACACCATGGATTCACACAATACCCAGCGCTATATCAAGCCCGACGGATTCGTGCAGAATGAGGGGGATATCGGGGTGGAGACCCCGCCTTACAGGATTGATCTGGGATCGATCCTTCCGGTGAGGGAGCAGTGTTCCAACCTGCTGGTGCCGGTATGCGTCTCATGCAGCCATATCGCGTTCGGGTCGGTACGGATGGAACCGGTGTTCATGATCCTGGGACAGAGCGCTGCCACCCTGGCCGTGATGGCCATAGAGGAGAACGCGGGGATCCATGACGTCCCCTATGAAAAGCTGCGGATCAGGCTGCTGGAAGAGGGGCAGGTGCTGGAGCATTGACAGGCAATGAGAATAAAATATTTCAATTATATTTAATGAATATAAATCATTGAACCATGAGGAGGACGCTCACTTTATTATTGGGCATCTCAATTTCTTTAATAGCTGTTTGCCAGGACCTTAGAAATCTTGAATTGAGGGCTGACCTCTCCGGCGAAGGAAAAGCCTTTCCGCAATACTGGAAAAGCACAGGGTTCAGTCCCGCCGACCTGCTCGATTACCCGGACATGGAGATGACCCTGGATTACGTGAAAGCCTCGGGGGCCATCACCTACATCAGGCCCCATTACCTGCTGGACCATGTCAGGATCACCGGGTACGCCACCGGGGAGCAGGAGGTTGACTGGTCCGGCCTGGATTCAAAACTGGACAAGATCGTGGCTGCGGAGCTCGACCTGATCTTTGAGATCATGGGAAATCCGGCGGACAGGGAGATCGATTATGCAGATGAGAAGGACCTTCATGCCTGGAAAGAGTTTGTACGGGACCTGGCACTCCGCTATTCCGGTCGCTACGGGGAGGAGAGGGTGGAGCGCTGGTTCTTTGAGACCACCAATGAACCGGACCTCAACAATTTCTGGAAGCACGGAATGGTCAAATTCCTCAACTACTACGATGCATGCAGTGAGGGGCTCCTGGAAGCGAACCCGGAGCTCCGTTTCGGCGGACCCGGAACGGCAGGCGGGGCCAGCGCCATGTTCAAGCTGCTGCTGGAGCACTGTGCATGGGGGAGGAACTACTTCACGGGTGAAAAAGGGGTCAGGATTGATTTTGTCTCCACCCACCGCAAGAACCTCCCGCACCAGATGATCAGGGATGAAATGGAGGTATGGAGATATCTTGAGAACGGTTTCCCGGGGCTGGCCGCCGGGCTGCCGGTGATGAACAACGAGGCCGACCCCATAGCCGGATGGGGCATTCCCTATTACTGGAGGACCGGCCCGTGGTACGCGGCCTTTATCGTCCAGTCAGTGGAGCTGCACAACCGCCTGATCCTCGATTCCATCAAGTGTAATTACACGATCCTCGGCAATGACCACGGGTTCCTGGGCAGCTGGGGAAAACGGACCCTGATGGCCAGGCTGCTTCCCGGTGACGACGACCGGACCACCCGCGGTGCCCCGAGGACAGGAGGAACCAGGGAGGTTCCCGCTGAAGAGGATGACCGTCTCCCCGTGGAGAGCTTCTACCTGATCAAGAAGCCGGACCTGGCCGTGATGACCCTGATGGAGCTGTTTGGTGAAGAGCGGTTTGATGTGGCCGGCATGGACGACAGCTCATTTCCGGGTGCAGGGGCCATTGTGAGCCGGAACGCATCAGGGGATGTGGTGGCAGCCCTCTACAATAAACCGGAACTGGACCTCAGGGAGAACAACTGGAAACCCGTCATGACCGCTCCGGACAATCAGAAGAGGCTCCTTGAAAGCCAGGGCGTGGAGATATCCCTGCAACTGGACGGGCTGGCGAACGGCAGGTACAGGCTGATCCACTACCGGTTCGATGAATCCCACAGCCATGCCTATGCCAGCTGGCTTGCCATGGGAAGTCCCGGGGATCCGACCACGATGCAGTACAGGGAGCTGGCCGGGGCCATGGAGCCCGCCATGATCGAACTGACAGACCTTGATGTCGCCGGCAGCACCTGCCACATAGATGTCCGCTTCCCCTCCAGCGGGGTGAGTTTCTTCATTCTTGCTGCGAAAGCCGGTAAGCCACAGCAGGTCACGGGACTGGGGTATAAAATATACCATGGATTGAACGGGGAGGAGATGGTGATGCTGAACTGGGATAAGGCGGCCCGGAGAGGTTTGCTCTCCTATGAAATATACGCCAGGGCTCCGGGCGGAAACTCCTTTATGAAAGTGAACGGGCCCCCCCTTCTGGCCGCCGGGTTTGCACACCCGGTGGAAAACGCAGCCGGCTACCGGTACAAGGTCCGCATGGTGGACTACTGGGGCCGGAAAGGAAAGTTCTCTGAAATTGTTGCAGTTCAATGAAATATCCAATTTAACTTCAACCTAAGATGAAACCCCTTCACTGCATCAGCCTCACGCTTCTGGCCTGGATCATCCTCAGCGGATGCAGGCACGAACTATTTGTGGAGTGCGAGTCTTTTGATGATCATGGCGGCTGGGTGGTAGACCCGCAGTTTGCCGAACAGATGGGCTCTCCCTACCTGATGGCCCACGGACTGGGAGAACCGGTCCGCAATGCCTCCACCACCCTGCAGTTCCCTGCCTCGGGGACCTACCATGTCTGGGCCCGGACAATGAACTGGGCACCGGGCAACTGGGAGGCACCCGGAAGGTTCAATATCCGGCTCAACGGGAAGCAGCTGGAGAAAACCATGGGAACCCACAGGGGCTGGGGATGGAATTACGCCGGGAAGGTCAATGTGGCCGGAGGAGCGGTTCTGCTCGAGCTGGAGGACCTCTCCGGCTTCAATGCGAGGTGCGATGCTGTATACATATGTAACAGGTACCGCACACCCACCAACCAGGAGAGCTATCTTCCTGATTTCAGGAACCGCCTGACAAACCGTACCGGGGTGCCGGAAAGAAGTGCGGCGTTTGACCTGGTGGTCGTGGGTGGAGGCATTGCGGGCTGTGCGGCAGCCATTGCGGCTGCAGAGCAGGGAATGAAGGTGGCGCTGGTCCATGACCGGCCCGTGCTGGGCGGAAACGCCAGCAGCGAGATCAGGGTCCACACCCTGGGTAACTACGGCTATTTTGAAAGAATCCTGAAGATGCTGGATACCGGGCATTATCCCAATGGTTCGCCCGATGCCCTGCTGGATCAGGAGAAACGCCATGCCAATATGGACAGATACCCTGACATAGAGCAGTTCCTCCAGTTCAGGGCATATGGTGTCAACATGAGCGACAGCTCCGTTGCCTCGGTGGATGCCAGGCACATTGAAACCGGCGAACGTATCCGTTTCGCTGCGCCGCTCTTTGTGGACTGCACCGGTGACGGCTGGATCGGTTATTGGGCCGGGGCGGAGTACATGTACGGAAGGGAGAGTGCGGAGGTATACGGCGAATCCTGGGAGGAACACGGGGAATTGTGGAGCCCCGACAGCGCGGACAACAGGGTGATGGGCTCCTCGCTGCTGTGGCGCACCTGCGAATCGGACTCCGCCTGCGGTTTCCCCGATGTTCCCTGGGCCATGGAGGTGGCAGGGGACCATGCCGCACGCGGGGGCACATGGCAGTGGGAGATGATCAGTGACAGGTGGCACCAGGTGGACAATGCGGAGCAGATCAGGGACCACATGCTGAAAGCCGTTTTCGGCTCCTTTTACAACGAAAAGAAGAGAGCCGGGACAGAGAACCTGAAACTCGAGTGGGTCTCTTACCTGCTCGGCAAAAGGGAGTCCAGGCGGCTGGTGGGGGATTACATCTACACCTTCAACGACATGAGGAATTCAACCTCATTCCCTGATGCCGTGGTGATCGAGGAGAGGGAGGTGGATGTGCACTACCGGCAGGACATGGTGGATGAGAATCAACCCGATTTCCTGAGCGAAGCCCTGTACTATCCTGCAGAGCGATACCATGTTCCATACCGCTGCCTCTATTCGAAGAACATTGCCAACCTGTTTATGGCAGGAAGGTGTTTCAGCTGCAGCCACATAGGGCTGGGCGGACCAAGGGTGATGCGGACCACCGGGCAGATGGGGGCGGCAGTGGGGTATGCGGCCTCCCTCTGCCTGGAGCACGGCTGCAATCCCCGGGATATCTATGAACAACACCTTGAGCAATACCTGAAGCTGATACAATCATCTGATTCAGAATAAAGCACTTCACTGACCACAATATCGCACTATTATTCCTGGATGGTTATATCACGCATTTCACGCCGCCCCTGTCCATCTCCACCACGCACCTGTTGCACCGGTTGCACAGGGTGCGGTCCAACTGCCCGTCCCTTAATTTCATCAGGAATTCCGGGTCGTGTATCAATGCCCGGGCCATGGCGATAAAATCAAAGCCGGCATCCAGTATCTCCATGATCCCCTCCCCGGAATCCACGCCCCCAAGGTATACCAGCTGCATTTTCACAGCTTTCCGGACCTCCCTGGCCTGTTCCAGGAAGAAGTTCTCCTCAAACCGGTACCTCCTGATGACCAGCGGGCCGAACAGGGCCATTGTCAGTTTTTCAGCCAGTGAGGTGCCATTTCGCACCATGCCCCGCAGGGGCACTTTTCCGCGCATCAGGTAAAATGGCGTCCTGCTGGTGAATCCGCCGCTCAGCACGATGGCACAGCAACCCAGCTTCTCCAGCTCCCCGGCCACATATTTGCAGTCATCGAGCGAAAATCCCCTTCTCATCCCGTCACTCAGATTCAGCTTCACAAGGACCGGGAAATCACTGCCCATCCGGTCAATCACCCTTCCGGCAACCTCAAGGGGAAACCGGGCCCGGTTCTCCACAGATCCCCCGTATTCATCCCTGCGGCGGTTTGTGACCGGACTCAGGAACTGGCTCAGCAGGTAGCCGTGCCCCATGTGGATCTCCACCGCATCGAACCCTGCCTCCCTGGCGCCTGCGGCCGATCGTACGAAGTGATCAGACACCGTATCCATATCCTTCCTGCTCATCTCCCTGGAGAAAAATATTCCCGACAGGGCGCCATATGCATTGAACACCCTGCTGGGGGCAGCGGGTCTCCTGGATTCCCTGTTCTTGCTGAAATAACCGCAGTGGGTAAGCTGGATGGAGACTTTCCCGCCGGCCAGGTGCACCTGGCCGGCCAGCGATCTCAGACTCTCCAGGCTTTTTTCATGGACATACATCTGTTCTTGGAAGGTCCTCCCGTCCGCCGAGACTGCCGCATACGAGACCGTTGTCAGCCCGACACCCCCTTTTGCCATGGCTACGTGGTGGCCGGTCAGGGCAGGGGTGGGGAGCCCCCGCTCAACCATGCCTTCATAGGCGGCCGACCGGATAAACACATTCCTGAGCCAGGTGGTCGAATTCCCGAGCCTCTTCTGCTGAAATGCGCGTTCCATGTCACTCATACGGGGTGCTTTTTTTTGCCCGGGCCCCGGTGCGGCTGCGGAGGACGCGCCCGTAGGCTGCGCTGATGACCGGGTAGGGGACCAGGGGCAGCATGTATACAAGGATCTTGTTCAGAAGGCCGGGTATGCATACGGGACGGTTCCGGAAGAGTGCCCTGATCCCGGCCCCGGCCACCCGGTCCGGGTCTTTCACCACCCCGAGCCTCTTTCCCCGGCTCACATTGAAAGGCTGATGCTCGTTCAGGGGCGTGTCCGTGGCCCCGGGCATCATGCAGGTTACACAGACACCATGCGGTTTCAGTTCTGTCCTGATGGCACGGGTGAAATGACGCAGGAAGGCCTTGGTGGGACCATACAGTGATATGGTGGGGTAGGGCATCACCGCGGAGATGGAGGAGATGTTCAGGATATACCCGTGTCCGCGGGTTTTCATCTGCTCCCCGAAAAGCCGGCACAGCAGCGCCGGGGTGGTCACATGCAGCTGCAGGATCGATCTCACACTGGCATATCCTGCTTCAGACATCTCACTGTAAACCAGCATCCCGGCATTATTGACAAGTACCTCTACTTGAAGGTCATTTTCCTCGCAGAACCTGAAAACGGATGCAGCAGCTTCCTCGCTGCCGAGATCCCGGTTGATCCTGACGACCCGGACAGGAAATGCCTGCTCCACTTCCTTCTGCAGCTCTTCAAGCCGCTCCGGCTGGTTGCTCACGGCAATGATATGATATCCCCGCCGGGCAAGCTGAAGAGAAAGGTGCCAGCCTATCCCGGAGGATGCCCCGGTGACAAGTGCGTATTTCCCGGATATTTCCATTTCTGCCCGGCAATCCCCGCCAAAATACGAAACTTTCGAATACTTGGAATCTCCATGGTCTTGCGCAGCTGGTTCGACGCGCTCACGGATCTCCGGCACCCTTTCCGCGAAATCGCCCGTACGCGATGGCTGGTTCTTCCGCGTCCTTGATCAACGAGCCTTTGATCGGATCAATAAAACAAGGATACCAGAACATTGATGCGTAATCAAGGTAACAATTTCCTTCTCTTTTTGATTAACCGATATAAATGATCATCATGAATCGATTCATTCAGTCTGCTTCAACAATCATAATGATGAAAGCACCCGTCATTGCAGCATTACTGGCCTTAATGGTCACATTGAACTATTCCTGCAGCAAGAATCCTGTCGCTGCATTCAGTTATGAACCGCAAGAGAACCCCGAAGCGGGAGAGGAGATTAAGTTTTATAACGAATCACCTGACGCAAAGGATTATTACTGGGATTTTGGCAATGGTCTCTGTTCAACAGAGGAAAATCCGAGCATGAAGTTCAAACCGCCAGGCAACTATGACGTAACGCTGACAGTGGAGAACGGCTCTTATATGGATTCAGTTTCGAAAACCATATTAATCTATCCTCCCACGATACTGGAAATCTGGATATATAATACTTTGGGAGAGCCTCTCCCGAACGGCCATGTGTCAATATTCAACAACTATGAAGATGCCATTGCATTTCATAATATTCTCTTTCAAAAGTCGACCGACTACAAAGGTTTTGTGAGTTTCAGCAATCTTGAGGCAATTACTTACTATGTGATTTTTTCCATCAGGGTTGCCGGGGGTGAATATGTCGTGAACGGAAGTATCGGTCCTTTGAATCAGAATCAAATCAATGTATTCATCGGTATTGCTGATTTCTACCCCGATTGAGCTGAGAAGGGAGCGGAAACTGATAATTCACAAAACCCGAATGAAGCATTCAGAGTATTAAAACCTGCGGAATCTCCTGGATCTTCATGGTATCCGTATCAATCTTTTTAGATGCTGAATCAGAAATGATAAATGCATAGTTCCAGGAGCAGAATGTTGCGGTGTAAATATCTTTGCTGCGGTAATACCTGTCCTTCCCCTTACACTGACCGTCCTTATATTTGTAACTATATCCCGGTCAAGTGATTTCGAGGATTTCAAAAAGCCCCCCTTTCCCCATTTCGCAGTAAAATCATTATTTGATGAAACGATCTGCCAGTTTTTAACGGTTTTTTCATCCTCGGATACTATCTGGAATGAAAACGGCTTTTCGCAACTATTCTCCGAAACACCACTTTTCTGGATTTTCCCATTTACATATGCCTCAGCACCCCCAGAAAGGATGAACTCAGCTACCAGATTATCAGCAGATGTAACCGTGTTTGCAAAAGCCACAGAAACTGTATTTGTTACATATTCAATATTGATAACAGGATTATTATATACCAACCTGTAATCAACCAATTCGGCTTCGCTGTTCTCACAAGAGACAGTGAATGCTGTCAGAATGACTACTGCAAGGAATTTGTGAGTGAGATTCATCATTTGCTGCCCCTGTCAGGATTTAAATCACGGATGCAGTACCGGAGTTCCATCCGTACTCCGTTGAATGGATATCAGTTTTGTGCTTTCCATTTTTTCAATTCACCTTGATTATTTTTTCCACCTCGATGTTATCGGCGAATATGATCTTAATTAAGTATATCCCGGATGTAAGTTCAGACAAATCCAGCTGAAATAGATCGTTTTCAGAAACAGTATTTCCAACATCAACTGACTTTCCCGATCCATTCAGCAGTTTTATTGATTCTATCGGATTATTAGGATTCATATTCCGGACGAACAGGATGCCGGCTGTTGGATTGGGATAGATATTGATCCTGGAATCCGGCAACATTTTTTCTTCGATGTCTCCACTTTCAATTAAATACCAGGGATAGTCTCCGGGCAATATGTCCATGGGTCCATTGGACTTCATAATCAGTTCATAATCACCGGAGACAAACCCCAGGGTGTCATTGACGTACCAGATTGAGTTCAGGGGAATCCCGGTGGTGTCATAACTCATCCATGTTTCTCCGCCATCTTTTGTTTCTGCAATGAAAAAAATTGACAATACCCCGTTTTTTAAAAAGATCACCATGATGCCCCCTGCCGCAAAACCTTTCATTTCCGAAATGAACCGGATGGATTTGACAGGGACTCCATTTTCGGCTACTCGTGATTCGGTCCAGGTAGTGCCACCATCGGATGTTTTGTAAATAACCCCCGATCCTCCTCCAATAAAACCTGTGTCCCGGTTTATAAAACAGATGGATGCCAGAGAACAACGAGAAAATGTCTTGATGGAATCCCAGGTTGCTCCTGAATCACCTGATTTTAATACAAAATGTTCGAAAAGAGAACTTTGTTTGCATACCCCTCTCCCGATGGCATATCCGGTTTGAGCTGTCGGGAAATTCAGTTGTTCCAGCTCCCCAAATTTGTAACCAGACTGTGTAATGCTCCAGGCCGTGTCCCAGGAGTTGCCGCCGTCAACAGTACGGTAGATACCGTCCCATCCGGCCACTACCCCGGAATCGCTATTAACAAACCACAAAGAGTATAGGTATTTCCCACTGATACCATGTACAAAATACCATGTATCACCTGCATCCGTTGATTTCATCAGTTTGCTGTCACCCACTGCATATATCACAGAATCGCTGACAAACTGAAAATCCCTGAAATGGACTTGGGTACCCGGCTCTCTCGCCTCCCAGGTTTCCCCGGCATCCCCTGTCTTCATAATCACTGAATTATCGCCCATGAACAGGCCCAGTGAGTCATCCCTGAACTTTATGATATTTTCATAAGAAAAGGATGTCTCATTCAGATGCTTAATTGTCCATTGCGCATTGGTTGCATTGAATAAACAAAACAAAAGAACAGACACGGCTAGTGGTTTCTGTTGCATTTCGATTTGTGAGCTTCCGTGAATCAGCTATGCCTGTTTATCGAATTCAATAAGAGTCTGATGCCCTTTAAGCAAAAAGGTTCACTTCTGGTTGAATAGATGTACCTGGTCATTTAGATGATCGGCGACATAGATCTTACTGTTGGCATAAACAATATCAATGGGCCTGGTTTCTTCAAATGCTGGGGTTCGCGTATCACATTCCATCACGAAATCACTGTGGCTATCGTAAACCTCAATGCTCATTTTATAGAAACTGGCCAAATACAGAAATCCATCACTGCTTATGAATAATCCCGGATTATTGAACATGGCACAGTAATTCCTGGTCCATCCTTTCGCATACCTGATGGTCAGATGACCGGTTTCAAGATCATAACCTGAAATATGGCATCCCACAGAATCATTGTTAAAAGCAGCCTGACCGGTGAAATAGACCATTCCGCCACGATCGATCTCCATATCAGTCACATGCAGGTGAGGCCAGGTTCCGGAATCATCCTCGCTCACCGGGAGAGAGATATTGATGAAATGCTGCGTTTCCGGATCAATCTGTTTCAATATGCGTCCATCTGTCACAAATAAATGATTGTCAAAGAAAGCAATGGAGGAAGGATTGAGATCTGCCTGGGTGAAATCAAACTCTTTTCGAAAACGATCATCATCATCGAATTGCAGGATACAGAATCCTTCAACTGGAAACCATGTTTCATCGATCCAGGGTTGATATGGTTTAGCCAAAACATACAGGTTCCGGTTATCGTCGAAAGCAATATCTCTTGGTTGATATCGCTCGAAAAACCCCGAATCAAATGTCTCCATATCAACCACGGTTTTTACAGGTATCCCCTCCATATCGAAGACCTCAACTCTTGCGCCATTGGCCACATAAAGAGTCCGGTTCAACTCTTTGTACAGAATGGAGACAGGTCGGGAAGCAGTCGGGTAACTTGCATCATAAGCAATTGATTCAGGTCTTGAAACATCATCCTTTTCACATGCCAGGAGAAACAAGAGCAGAATGCCTGATATTGCTTTTGTTTTCATAAAGCCTTGATGATCTTCTGTGTGCTTACAAAGTCTTTCGACCTGATGGTGACGAGATACAACCCTTTCTGTAATCCTGACAGGTCCAGGATGTGCATCTCTTTTTTCACCCTGGAACAATAGATCTGCTGTCCGTTCAGATCGGTGATCTCAACCATGCAGTCCCTGATACCCTCCCATTCAATGACCAGTGTATTGCCTGCCGGAACCGGGTAAACCCAAACGGGAGGAGTTCCGCTTTGCTCCCTTTCTGCCAGGGCCTCAATACCCACCTCCAGTGAAACCGTATCTCCCTGACAATGATGGGCATCCACCTCGCAGACAGATACATTTCCGATGCCGGGTGTAACCCAGTGGACAGTGACAATATTTGACAGCTGCCCGGAAATGATATTGCCTCCGGATACACTCCAATGGAATGCTGATCCTGCACTCTGGGGAACCGAATAGATGGCAATTTCGGATTCCTGAACGTTTCTCAATCCCGCGATATCCCCCGTCAGGATCTCCCCGTAGCTCAGAATCTCAGTTGAATCCGAAGCTGTACATCCATTGGCATCGATGACTGAAAGCTGATATTTTCCGGCCGCCACATTCTGCAGGTCCTCCGTCAGGCTGCCGGTATCCCAGTGATATGTGTAGCCTTCTGTGCCGCCCGTAACTGTGGCATTGATCTGCCCCGTGGTATCGCCATGACATAATGTTTCTGACGGGATCAATGCTATCTGAAGTGGCTGTGGCTGGGTGATCACGGTGTCGCTCAGCAGCATGCATCCCTCCGCATCAACAACCGCGATGGATAAGGGACCAGAACCAAGTGACCCGCAACTATGTGTTCCATCGCTCTCACTGCCATTTCCATTCACATCGAACATATAGGGTGCCGTTCCCTTTGAGACTTCCAGGTATACAGAGCCGTTACTGTCACCGGAACAGGAGGGGGGCGTAATGATCATTGTATCCATGAGAATTGTTATGGAATCTGATACTGTATAAATCTCTTTGCGGCTGCAAAGGCCTGGTACTGTAATGGTCAGCTGGTACTGACCGGAAGAGATGCTGTCCAGGTCTTCCGATTGTACACCGTTCGACCACATGAATATTAATTCCCCTTCGTAATCGGAATGAGTTATATCAATCGAACCATCTGATTTGCCCAAACAGGTTGCACTGGTGATATCTGCTTCGAACTGAACATCATAAAGGCATTCAAGTAACGTTATCGACAACGCTCCGGTCACCCTGCTTTCATCCGTTGCCGCAGCCCTTACGGTAACCGTCCCTTCAGACTCTGCGGTCAATAATCCCGAATCGGAGATGGAGGCGTTTCCCGTTCCGGGCTCGACACTCCAGTGTACTTTTTCCCTGAAATCCGCATCCAAAGGCAGTACTTCCGCCATCATCTGCAGTGTATCCCCCACTTTCACCGTAGTGACACCTTCAACAGCTGAAACAATGATCGATTCCACCGGTTTGTAGTGGGTGATCAGCGAAAGATCGTTCGTGCTGACCAGTACAACACTGTCAATGTAGACCCCTCCGGCGTTATGCAGTCCACCCATGAAGTTCAGGGTTTCAAGGGTATTCCCGAGCATTTCGTCGAACACGACATCGAATACATATTGCGCCGGTTCTGTGGTGGTCACGAAATTCCATTCTGAACTGCCATCCGTCCATATAATGTTAAGGCCTGACGTGTACTCATGCAAGGATGAACCATACCTGTTGTAGCTGTTGTTGGGATCATCGAAAACACAATACAAGGTATCGGCAGCCTCCGACCACAGGACAAAACTGAACTGGTAGGGATCTGTGGGGTTGCATCCGAATCCCGATTGCTTGGTCCACGAATCTTCCCACCAGTAAAGGTGCTGGGTCAGGGGAGCAGGCAGATACATGGCCCCGTCGATCACCTGGAAATCGCCGCTCCACTCTTCAGCGGTGCCCGAAACGGTCACCTCGTCGAAGAAGCCATTCCGGATCAGGTTGATCTCAGGCAGCGACACAACCTGGTTTTCGATTGTTACCAACGCGGTGTCCTCTTCAAACCTGGATTTTACTTTCACAATCACTGTCCCATCAGCCACCCCGGTAACCACACCCTCATTTACAAGCGCACGACCGGTGACATTCTCTATGCTCCAAACCAGCTTGCCCTCCCATGCGTCTGCCGGTAATATTTCAGGTACAATCACCAGTTGTCCATTGTTCTCAGTGATCGTTCCCCCGCCTATTCCCAGTGATTCGATATAGACGATTTGGGGTGCGCCTTCCAGCCTGATGATCCCGCAATCATCCATATAGTTCCAGGACTCATCCAGGATCCCCGTGTTGGCCCATACGGCTCTTTTCCGGAAAGAGTCCCCGGCATCCCTGTCAATGATCTGCACATCAAACCCGATATCATTTGCAATGGTGACCTCATTGCCGTTGTTGTCGGTCAGGTATGAGAACGGAATGAAATATTCGGCTGTGTAATCCGGGTCATTCACCAGGAAAGCATATTCCACCGGTGGATCGAGTTCCGCGATCAGCAAAGTGCCATTATTGAATCCCTCTTTGAATGGCGGTGCGACCTGGTGGTGTCCGTTGTCCGGTCCACCGCTCGCACCCCCGCCATCCTCGAGCACCTCGTTCACATCGAAATAGATCTCGGGATCGTCAAACTCCCACACATTGCCTCCGGTAACATAATGCGGAAAGAAATCATCATCATCAATGATCAGTAACAGGTACAGACCCTCGAAGGTCCACAGCATTTGCCAGGTAGAATTCCCGATGGTGGGCTGTTCATTCTGAAAGTTTTTGTCGATAGGATATTTTTCTGCAATGTCCCAGGCTGCCTCCGTTTGCCCGTCGATCACGGGAGTGGTTTCCGCCTGTTTGATCAGCGCTTCCGGCCTGGTCTGGGCCATTGATTCAATGCACAATAAATAGCAAAGAAGTGCCGCGGTTAAAATTCTGATCATGAGTCCCATGGCTGTTCATATTAAACCTGTTCCATAACCATCATATGATATCAGAGATCCAATATTGCCATATTTATCCATGCAAGTTACAGATATACTCGGTGCCTGTCAACAACGAATTCGGCAATAAATTCTACCGGGATTTTCGGAACCGGGGCAACTTACAAGCAGAAATATCTAATAGCGCTCTTCATAACCATACTTGCTGCTATTCATATTTTCTGAACAGGTCCACCTGTAATCCCATATTTGTTACCAACGGGTTGTAGTCAAACTCTGCAAATTCTCTTGTTTTAATAGATGCTCCGGCCTGGAATATACACTTCACATATTTATATCCGACTTTTAAAGTTACGACAGGAGTTATAAAATAACTGTTCTTGACTATCTCATTCTTGTTGATGATGGTCATACTGAGATTTGTAGCAAAACTCACATCAATTACTTTATTCAGATAACCAATCGAAGGTTGTACGAAGAGGCGATTGTTCATAAAATCGGAATGAGTGTTCCAGGCTTCGACTGACCAGTTTGAAAAGCTGGAATTCATGGTTCCAAAGCCATAACCTGCATAGACATCAAACACTCCTCTGTTCGCGATTGACCTGTAATAACCCACCCCGAATTCGCCGTACCTTACTTTGAACAGATCATCATCTTCTGTACTGTCTCTGTTTGCAAAACTGCCATTCAGCATGATCCCGATATTATCTGTTACAGCATAAGCGATCTGTGGTGAAAAACTTGATGTTCCTCCACTCACAGATGCCTGTATTTCCCCCTTATTGTTCAACATCGGGGCATGAATCACACTTGGAATATATTTCGGTGCACACCCTGCCATTCCAAACAAAAGCAGCAGCAGAAACAGTTCAAATGACATTCCGGGGATGAGTTTCATTACATTCTTGTTGAGATGTTAATAATTATATGACAATAAACTATATATAGGTTCTGTATGTTTCCAGGAATCCATCGGTTTTTTCATAGAGCGCGGAACAGGCGGCGGGATGGGTAAGGTGTATTTGTTTCATGTTATTCTGCGGGTACAAATTCCACATAGTCCCAGAACAGCATTCCGTTCGTGATATTCCTGATGGTAATCGTGTGCTCCGCGGTAGTCTCGAAAACTGCATGAGCAACTGTCTCAGGGCCACCCACACCGGTACCACCGTCCCCTGTATAGATGGTACCCGTTGAAACTCCGTCCAGGTAAACAGCACAATCGGCTACATCATCCCAGGGTGGCTGCTTGAGAATAACGTCGTATTCACCTTTCATCACTTTGGGAAAGGTGATTGAGACTTCCCACCAGCCTACCTGTATGGCTAAAACATCGCCGTTTATATTCCACTGACTTTCCTCATGAAAATAGTATTGCAGGTAATCACCCCGCCATTTTATTTTTTCGAAGGTGTTCTCACCATCAAAGAATTTCTTGAAATGGCTTAAATAGTAATCTCCCTGCTTCAAATCGAAAAAGTCGGTCGTTTCAAATAATACCCTCGCCGCTATGGGTTCAGTGGCCGGCATGATATCATCCACAGAGTGCAAGACTCCATTTTTAGCGGGAGTATTTGATGCCGGGATATTAAAGCCAGTATACTGTTCAGTCTTTTTATCGTAATTGATCTTGTAGTCGGTGTCAATGGTGAAGAGTATGTTGTTATCCCTGGACAGGATCGGGTAAGCCCCTGTATTCAGGTCTGACAGGAAGTAACTGCCATTCAGACAATGGTATTCCATGTAGCGGTAAAATGGATTCTCCAGGAATGTGATACTGTCCGGATTGGCGCCGCACCACTCCATCAGATCTTCAACATTGTTTATTCCATAACGCTTATATATGGAATCTGCCACTGCCAGTACAGTAAACCTGGTCCGGGCCTCGCGCGTTCCATAGGGAAAACTGATGATCTGAAGGGTATCCATAAGACCGGTAAGGCGAAGCCCTTCAGAGAAAATCGTGTACGAAGGATCCGAGGATACTACAGTGAAAATGTCCTGAGTAATTGGATCCAGCACCTTATCCAGTACCTGGATAACTCCATTGGCACAATAAATATCCCTTTTGATTATTCTGGCGCTTTTAGAAATGATAATCTCGGATCCATCAAATTCGGAGGCCAGGTAATCACCCAGGCCGTTTTCAAAGGGTAGTGCGCCCAGACCTATATCACCCGTTGAAATTGAATTGGTAATGAAATGATTCCGGCAGAGCTCCACACAAAATGCTTCACTGAAATCATCCAATCCACCTGCTCCCTTGAGTGAATAATACTCCATCATTGCTTCGTTGTTGGGGAGCAACAGGGTATAAGGTCCCCTGATTTTCAACAACGATTGCATCCCTGCAAGCTCAGCCAGTTCTTCAAACTCAGAAAATTGATCAGGATGGGCGGCAATATAATCCCCGATTACCTGCTGCTCGGAGCTTGGCTCCCAAATCTGTGGCTCTTCCTTGCAGGAGTTCAGGCCTACAACAGCGATTAACAACAGAACAGATTTGAGTTTAGAAATAACTGAAATATAAGTGTGGTAATACATGGACCACAATTTAGTCATATAAATTCCTGCTTTGCATCCAGTATATATCGCCATTCAGATAAAGAAAAATATAGCTGCCATCAGGTGAAACATCCATATCAAAATTATCCTCGTGGGTATTGAATTTCGGACCTAAATTATCGGTGACTGTCCATGTTCCATCACTGTTTTTGTAAGAAACATACTGGTCATGACCTCCGTATCCACCGGGTCTGTTCGATGCAAATATCATGTAAGACCCATCCTTATCCACAAATGGATCCACATCACTGTACTCAGTATTTATTGGAGCACCCATTTTCGCCGGTTCAGAACATTTGTCTGACAAACAGTGCGAAACATATATATCTCCAGTCCAGTTATTAACGTCCCAGTAACAGAAATAGAGCAATCCGTCTTTATCAATAGCAGGATGAAATTCCCATATGCTGTCTTCTCCTATGTTAAAAAGACTTTCAGGGTGTGACCATTCCCCTTTTATTTTTTCTACCCTCCATAAATGATAGTATTTGATGTCAGATTTTCCTTTACTGGTTGAATAATATAAATATCGACCATCAGTTGAGAAGGCAGGTTCGGTAGCCCAGCAATCATTTGAGAATACGGCGGTATCGGGAATTGACCATTCATTTCCTGATTTTGCTGTATACATGATTTTTGTATATGGCCACTCTCCCCTGACAAAGAATACTTCATGACCATCTGGAGAAATAGCCAGGGCACTTTCCTTTGTGGCAGTATCGGAAATAATTCCGGGAGCAAATATTTCTGCAGAGTCACCGGGAGGAGCTTGTCCAAGATAATCAAACGATTTTTGTTCAGGGACACGCTTTTGGGAAAAAATATTTTGACCGGCAACGATCATTAATACAGAGAAAACAATTCTTGTTTTCATGGCTGAACGTAAGATAGATTTGCCTGGCAATGGCAACGTAATTTAAGAAAAATCACGGGGATAGCACATACCCTGGCGCAGGTTTTTTATTCCCATTTCAGCACGTTGGCCGGATTGGCACTGGACGAACTGCAGGCGTGCCATGCGATGGTCAGCACGGCGATCCCCGCACTGATCAGGGCTGCCAGGGCGAAGATCCCGGGACCCTGGGAAGCGCGGTAAGCGAAATTCTCCAGCCAGCGGTGCATCAGGAACCAGCTCACGGGCCAGGCCACGGCATTGGCAACCAGCACCCATTTCATATAATCCAGGACAAAGTGCCCGACGAGACTGCCCGTACTGGCACCCATGGCTTTACGGACAGCTATCTCCCTTTCCCTTTTTTTGGCGCTGTGACCCGCCGTGGCGAACAGACCGATACAGGTTATCAGGATCGCCAGTATGGTGAAGGTCCCGGCCAGCCGGCCCATACGGGATTCACTGCGGTACTGGTTCTCGATCCGCTGATCCATGAAATTGTATTCAAAGGGTATATCCCGATAGAGTTCTTTCCAGACCTTCTCCAGATGGTCCAGGGCATCCCCGGGATTTCCGGGTCCGAGCCGGACCAGGGCATACCTGAACATTTCAGGCCACATACAGATCAGCATGGGTTCAATGGGCTCGGTCAGGGGCAGCCCGTGGAAATCCCTGAACATCCCGATGATCTCAATCTTTGATGAATCGGCCACGAAAGCCTGTCCCACAGGATCAGCGAAACCCATCAGCCTGGCCGCCTCCTCATTGACGAGCACCTTATCAGAATCCGAAGGAAAATCCCGGTCAAAGTCCCTTCCGCTGATCACCTCGAGTCCCAGGGTCCGGATCAGATCATAGTCACCCGACATAAAGGAGAAGGCAGAGACCTGCTCCCCGGTCTTGCCCTCCCATTCGAATCCGCGTATGATATTCCATACCGATGTGGGCAGGGAGGAGGTGCGGCACATCTCAAGGACCTGACTATGGGTACAGACCTGTTCACGGAAGACATCGAAATTCTTCTGGTGGGCATCTTCCAGGGAGAGGTAGACCAGGTTCTCCTGTTCGTACCCCAGGTCCTTGTCCAGCATATATCCCAGCTGGTTGAAGATGGTCAGAGAGGTAATGATCAGGCCCACCGAAATGACAAACTGGAAGACCAGCAACCCGGTCCGGAACCTGGCCTGCCCCTTCCCGCTGGAAATCCTCCCCTGGAATGCATCAATGGGGCGAAAAGCGGAGATCAGCAGGGCGGGGTAGGTCCCGGCCACCAGGGTGGTTATCAGCAAGAGTCCGAAACATCCCAGCAGGAACCAGGGTTCCAGGTAAGGAATGACAATGCTTTTTCCGGTGAGCTGGTTAAACAGTGGCCTGATCACCTCCACCAGTACCATGGCGACCAGGAAGGCCACCAGGGTCTGGTGGAGTGTCTCCCCATAGAATTGAAGTACAAGATTTCTCCGTCCCCCGCCGTTGATCTTCCTGACACCGATCTCCCTTGAACGGTTCAGCGATACAAAGGTGGACACATTGATGAAGTTGATGCAGGCAATGAGCAGCACCAGAACGGCGATAATGGTAAAGATCCGCACATAGTGGTGCCTGGGGGTCTTTGCCTCCGGGTTGTCCAGGTACCGGTCCCTGATGGGTTGTGTGATCAGCTCTACACCGGAATCTTCCTCCAAGAAACTGCGAAGGTGCCTGGTCAGCCGGGCATTCAGCGAATCACCGGCCGGGGCACGATCCATATAAATATAGGTCTCCGTGAAATGGTTGTACCAGCTGTCATCCGGACACCCCGGCGGGTAGATGGTTTCAAAAGGAATGACCATATCGAAATCAAATTCCGTGTTGGAAGTGATATTCTTGATGACACCCCGGACCGTAAATACCGTCTGTCCGTCAAACAGGAGGGTTTTCCCCATGGGATCCTCCTCCCCGAAATACTTCCTGGCCTTTTCCTCCGTCAGCACCAGCGAATAGGGTTCATCGAGGGCGCTGGCCGGGTCCCCCTGGACAAAGGGAAAGGTAAACAATTCGAAGTACGCCGGATCGGCCCCGCAGATATTCTCTTCGTTGTACACCTCATCTCCGTACCGGACAAAACTGCGGTGCCGGACCACACGTATAGTTCGGGAGATCTCCGGAAAATCGCTTTCCAGGGTGGCTGCCAGGGGCATCGGAAGGGAACCGTTCACCTGCAACACATCCCCCATGCTGTACTGTTTATACACCTGGTGGATCTTTCCGGCATTGGCATGCATTTTCTCATAGCTGTGTTCATCGACAATCCACAACATGATCAGCAAGGAGCTGGCAATGCCCAGGGAAAGGCCCAGCACATTGATGAAGTAATAGATCT
Organism: uncultured Bacteroides sp.; assembly: GCA_964467775.1. GTDB lineage: Bacteria > Bacteroidota > Bacteroidia > Bacteroidales. The sequence goes on from CAYXUD010000151.1 coordinate 27,979, forward strand.
TCCGGCTGCGAATGACCCTCCATTGGGTTCTCAGAAACATCCTGAACATCATACGAAATTGAGGTTTTTATGCAGATGTTGCAAAACCTGTACCATTCGGTTTATATGGTTTTTATACAAACACTTGCTTATCGGACCGGGAGGGATGATTGAAAAATAAGTGTTTGTTTTTAGTACAAAATGTGTCCGTTATTAGTACATTTGAATGCAGGGTTTCTGTATCATGGCCAAAACCGAAGCCTCCATACTGATCGTGGATGACGATCCGGCTGTACGCACTGCCGCCCAGATGTTCCTTAAGCAGATGTTCACCGTGGTGATCACCTGCAGCAAACCGGAACAGATCCCCGGGCTTATGGAGGAGATCCGCTTTGATGTGATCCTGCTCGACATGAATTTCTCTCCCGGAAAGAATGACGGATCGGAAGGGATCGAGTGGCTCGGGAAGATCCTTGAACATGATCCTGCAGCTGTCGTTGTTTTCATTACGGCTTACGGGGGTGTGGACCTGGCTGTTTCAGCCATGCGTTCGGGAGCGTTCGATTTCATTGTCAAACCCTGGGAGAATGAGAAACTGATCGGGGTGATCCGGACCGCACTGCAGATGAAGGAAAGCCGGAGGGAAGCAGAAAAGCTGAAGGAACGGCAGGATCTCCTGCTATCCGACCTGGACCAGCATTCCGGGATGATCATCGGGGAATCGCTGGCCATGGGGAAGATGATCCAGACCATTGAAAAAGTGGCGGAAACCGATGCCAATATCCTGCTGCTGGGCGAAAATGGTTCGGGAAAGGAGGTCGTTGCCCGGGAGATCCACCGGCGGTCAGGGCGGAGGAACGAGGCCTTCATCGGAATTGACCTGGGGGCGATTCCGGAAAGCCTCTTTGAAAGTGAACTCTTCGGGCACACCCGGGGGGCCTATACGGATGCCAAAAAAGAGAAGGCGGGGCGGTTTGAAGTGGCCACGGGAGGCACACTTTTCCTGGATGAGATCGGGAACCTGGGTGTACAGATGCAGGCCAAGCTGTTGAAGGTGCTGGAGGAGAGGCAGATCACCAGGGTGGGATCCAACCTTCCGCGGGCCATTGACATCCGGCTGATCTCGGCCTCAAACAAGCCCCTGCACGAAATGACCCTCAGCAAGGAGTTCCGGGAGGATCTGCTCTACCGGATCAATACGGTGGAGATCCGGATCCCGCCACTGCGTGAGCGGACCGGCGATATCCCCCTTCTGGCGGAACATTTCATCAGACTTTACAGTCAGAAATACCAGAAACCCGGGGTAAGGATCTCCAAAAGCACCTACCTCAGGCTGGAGAACTACCCCTGGCCCGGAAATATCCGGGAACTCCGGCATGCCATCGAAAGAGCGGTGATCCTCAGTGAAGGGAAAAGCCTGGATTTCACAGATCTGCTCAGCCATCACTCCCCGAACATCCGGCCCGATTCCAGGTCTGACCTGAATTTGCAGGAGATGGAACGGAAGTTCATCCTGAAAGCCATCAGCAGGAACCATGGCAATATGACCCGGGCTGCTGCCGACCTGGGAATCGCCCGGGCAGCCCTTTACAGACGACTGCAGAAACATGGGTTTTAACCGCTACCGGATCCTCCTGGCCGTCCGCCTCCTGATCATTTCCGGGGTCATGTGGATCTTTCCTTTTGCCGGCCGGATCGCAGAGCCGAACCAGCTGGTATTCACCTACCTGGTGAGCGGACTGATCCTTCTCATCCTGGTCATTGAACTCTACTTTTTCCTGGACCGGCCCCTGAAGGAGGTCAGGCGTTTCCTGGAACATATCAAAAACAGGGACCTCAGTGTCCGTTTCAATATCGCCGCAAAAAGCAGGTCCTCCAAAAAGCTGTACCGGGATTTCAACGAGGTGCTGCAGGTATACCAGGATATACGCATTGAAAAAGAGGCCCAGTTCCGTTTCCTGGAACATATGGTGGAGCTGATCGAGACGGGGATCGTGGTATTCGATGCGGAAGGGACCGTTGTCCTTTCCAATACGGCAGCATCTGAGCTCAGCGGCATACCGGTACTGAGATCCTGGAAACAGGTATCCCAGAAGAAACCGGATTTTGCGGCAGCCGTAGGCACCATCAGCCGGTCGGGGAAAGTGCTGTATGAAAAGAAAGGTGCAGCTTCTGCTGCGCAGCTGATGGTCCAGGTATCGCGGACCAGGATGCTGGATGAGACCTACGCGCTGATGACCATGCAGGACGTCAGCGGAGCTGTGGAACATAAAGAGACCGGCGCCTGGATCCGGCTGTTGCGGACCCTCAATCATGAAATAAAGAATTCCATCACCCCCATCGGCTCCCTGGCCGATACCCTGATGCTGATCCTGAAAAAGGAGAACGGGGATTACCGTGCCCTGGAGGATTTAACCGCGCAACACCTGGCCGATCTCCAGGTATCGGCGGAAACCCTGCAGCAGCGCAGCAGGAGCCTCTACGATTTTGTGAACAAATACCATCAGCTGACCCGGATCCCTCCCCCCGAACCGGAAGAGATCCAATGCCTTAACTTTCTCCAGGAAATGATCACCCTGCTCACGCCGGGAATGAAGGATTGTGATATTCGCCTGAAGAAAGAGCGTGAAGGGGAGGGGCCGGTGATCCGTGCAGACAGGGGCATGCTTGAACAGGCCCTGATCAACCTGGTAAGCAATGCCCGCGACGCCATGGAGGAACAGTCCCATCCATGCATCGAGCTGGGAGCCCGGACCGGGGACGGGGAAACCATCATCAGTGTGGACGACAATGGATCCGGAATTCCGGCAGAACTGATGGAGGATATCTATATCCCGTTCTTCTCCACCAGGAAGGAAGGCTCGGGTCTTGGCCTCCCCCTGGTCCGGCAGATCATGAGACTGCACGGCGGTTTCGTCTCCGTCACCTCCAAACCGGGAACAGGAACCAGCGTCCTGTTGCACTTTCCGTTTACGCTAAACAGTATCGCGGATACCCAACCTGATCAAACCGCTGATAAGTCCTTTTAAACGCTCTTCCGGATCTTCCTTCGGATGTGTGCATATCCTTTCAATCCCGGGTGTTTTTTCATTGATCAGTTCAAGATAGGCGCGCGTCGACAGAATATCATCGGGAGTTATTTCTAGAAGGTCAAATAAACGGCTGTCAAGTACATCATTATAAGCCTGTTTCGAGGGAGACGGATTGAGCTGAGCCAGAACATCCTTGCATTTTCCGTCAGGCAGGAGATGTTTGCACCCCGTACAGATATCATCAGCTTCCAGCACCAGCTTGACATTCAGATCAAGATCTGATAACAGTTTTGGTGCCACAATGTGTTGAGAATGTCCGTATGGGTGTGGTTCATACTGCACGTTCATTCCTTGATCGGTGATGATATCAATAATATGGTGAGGTCTTAATCTCAGATCAAATTGTTGCTCTTTCATATAGTTGCCATAAGTTGTTATCAAAGGACCTGCAAACAGATTGTTCGCGGTCAAGCCGGAAAATGCCAGTAGAAAATTCCGTCGCTTCATAGGACAGGTTTCCAGAAATTCCCGGTGATGGATAATAAATAAAGCGCCCTTGTGCTCATCGTAAACCAGTGACCGTCAGCCAGCCGGTTGCTGGTCATCTCTTTTCCGAAAGCATCTGCTACGGCCTGACTGTGACACATGGCCGAAACTGCAAATCCGCCTGTAAATGCGCTGTTGTGGGTGCCCCGGTTATTTTCGGAACCATCAAGGTTATATCCGTCCGTAATACGGGCAGGCCCGATACTGTTCGCCCAGCCGGCCACCTTTGCGCACCAATTTCCGGCCTCTTCGTTTCCATTCCACAGATAATCCAGCGCCATCCTCCAGGGGACCCGGCAGGCATCATAACGGAAGTAATCCACACGCCTGGAATTCCCCCCGGGGGTTCCGCTTACCGATTGCCAGTCAGGTACCAGGCCCGTTCTGGGATGCGCTGCAGCATTTAAAATGGCATAAGAATCGTCTGCCAGCTTGTGCCAGTCACCGTCACCGCTCACCTGCGCGAAAATCCTGAAGAATGCAGGTGTATAATACTGGATGTCTGTCAGATCGCAGCCTCCCCATACAGGGCCCATATCCGACTCTTTGGAATAGCCCGGGGCAAGTGCCAGAAGTGTGTCGCATGTGACCACCACACTGTTCTTAAT
>CAYXUD010000152.1:0-58324 GCA_964467775.1 uncultured Bacteroides sp.
GATAGTGATGTTTGCCTGCACCTCAAACATATATGGTCAACCTCGTTACGAAGTGACTATTACACCTTTTAGTACCCAGGAATATGATGAATTCTGCCCTGTTCTGCATAATGGGGAATTAGTGTTTTGCACCAGCCAGGAGGATGAGCTCCTGGTTGTTTATAAAGATGCAAGGAAAAAGAGCCTTCTTAATATTTTCAAAGTACAATCCGATAGTACCAATGAATATCATTCCCCGCAGGTATTCAGCCGGAACCTGCTTACACCATTCAACGATGGTCCGGCTGCTTTTAGTCAAGAGGGAAAACTGATTGTATTTTCAAGGAATATGGACTCCGGGAAACGTGCCCGGAACATTGTAAATCCTGATAATAATCTGGGTCTTTTCTTTGCAGAGTTGAGTGAAGGAGAATGGATCGAGACAAACGCCTTTATTTACAATAACTCAGACTATTCAATTACTTCACCATGCTTCAGCCCGGATGGTCAGACTCTTTTTTTTGGATCAAATATGCCAGGCGGTTTTGGGGGCACAGATATTTACCGCTGCAGGTTGATGGATGGGCAATGGAGCCAGCCTGAGAACCTGGGGGAGACCATCAATACACCCGGAAATGAATTATATCCATTTATGCCGGGGAATAACCGGTTGTTTTTTGCCTCGGACGGTCACGGTGGGCTGGGCAAAAAGGATCTTTTTCTTTCTACGGAATCCGAATCTGGATGGTCAATTCCAGAACATCTGGAATCCCCGATCAATTCTTCGGAGGATGATTTCGGACTATTTACAGATGTAAGTTTTTCTCAGGGATACTTCTCATCAAACAGAGAAGGGAGCGACGACATTTACAGCTTTTCCACAAGAATACCCCAACTATATAATTGCGACACACTGCTGAAGAATAATTATTGCTTTGAATTCTGGGATGATCGATATCCTGAAGTTGATTCATTGCCCATATCCTATGAATGGGAATTTAGTGATGGTACGAAGATCAGGGGAGAAAGAGTTGAATATTGTTTACCGGGAGCAGGAGCATACTGGGCCAAATTAAATATCATTGACAGCACCACAGATAAGGTCTTCATCACCCAGACCACCATGGAATTCGAATTTGTGGATCACATCCAACCTTTCATTGCCTGCCCGGATACACTTCAGGTAAAATCCGAGATATATTTCAGCGGTCTTGAATCCTATCTTCCGGATTATATAATTGAAGAATATATCTGGGATTTTGGAGACGGGAATTACGATACTGGTCCGGAAGTAAATCATCAGTATGAAACTGCCGGGGACTATTATGTTAAACTCGGCTTGAAAGGATATACTGAGGATGAAGCAAAACAGGAGATTAAGTGTGTGATCAAACCTGTTATTGTAATAACTGAAAAGTAATCCAATGATCAAATATATATTTAAATCAATCTGCATTTTATTGCTGTTAGCGGTATGGCCATTCATCGTATCCTCTCAACCTGCTCCGGCTGAGGATGAGAATATCCCCTATCTTGTCACTTTTGGTGCTGACTCTGATCTTTCCTGGGGTGATGACGATTTTTGCCAGATATTCTTTTTCATGGTCCCGCCCTCTCACACCGATCCAATTTATCTGAGGGTATTTGACCCTGACATTGGGGGTAAATTGGATGAGATGAAAACATCATTTAATACCACAGTAAGATTTTCCGTTTATGGTGGAAAGAACACCTGGAGCAATGAGGATGCCAGGAAAGATAATCCTACAGGCAATTATAAAAGTGGCAATCTGCTTGCATCACACAACTTTGGACTGGAGGAACGATACGATGAATCATGGTATACCTTTGGCCCTTTCATTCAGCAGGAAGGCGAATTTGTTGAAGAATTGGGAGGCTATATCTTTAAATTAATCATCCAGGGTATCGATGGTGATGATGGGAATCTTTATAAGTTGTACATGAGTACTTCCAATCTTGAAAACCAATATATTGAAGGGGGTAATATATTTACATACGAGTATACCTTCAGGCTTTCGGATGATCCTGATAATGTATCCCAGATCTATCCCTATCTGGATGATCGGGTCACTTCGGTAAAGATCCGTAACTATGACTGGGATAATGACGGATCCATAAGACTGGTTTCTGTAGCAAAGCGCGGTGAGCTTTGCTCCATTTCGAATGAAGGAAACTGGCAGGAGAATACTTTTCTGATAGAGGAGGTGGAGAAAAATACTTCGATGGAAATCCAGTTTGTTAAAGATCCCATTAAAAAGATCCGCAATAATAACGTTGTGATTATTGTACAGAACCAGTACGGGGAATCTCTGCCATTCTTTGTTATACCCATAGGCGGAAGACCAGTCTATCAACCGGTACTAAAGATGAAAGCCATCCCTAAGAAATAGACTTTTATGAAGCAGCTAATTATCATACTGTTGACGATCATAATGCCATGCGCAGAGTCAAAAGGACAGCTTTATTACTTCAGAAGTTACTCTGGCCAGGAAGGATTAATGCACCCATTTATCTATTCGATCGGACAAGATATTGATGGATACTTATGGGTAGGTACAGTCGAGGGATTGTATATTTTCGATGGTTTTGAGTTTAAGTATTATACAACGGATCAAGGTTTGGCTGACAATTTCATCACCAGGATATTCCGGGATAACAAAGACAGAATGTGGCTCGGACATCAAAATGGTTCTGTATCAGTATTCTCGAAAAGAGGCATTGTTATCCTGAATGATGATTCAGATAACCAAGGCGCTGTAACAGATATCATTGAAGATGACTTGGGGAATGTCTGGATTTCGGTTCAAAACCAGGGTTTTCTTTTCGTGGATGAGAGTCTTGAAGCGAATGCTGTTTCATTTTCTGTGGATGAGGAACCCATTACCCAGATGGAATCGGCCGGTAATCTGGAGTTTATTATAGGGACTCATGAGAATCTATACTTTGCCAGGTATGACACCATGCATAAAAACATGGAGGTCTTTGAAAACTTCCGTGAATATCCAGGTTCCAAAGTGGTTGAAATTATTAAATCTTCATCAGATGAGTTTCTTATAGTAAGCCAGGAGGACGGTTTATTTGGACTTCATTTTAACTCCGCATCTGAATTCAGCATTAACACATACGATAACAACGCAGACGGTTGCCTGGATAATCTGCAAGGTGGAATCATGGATCCTGCTGGCAATCTGTGGCTTATATCACTTGGCTACGGATTAATTCAGTATAAAAAAAATGCTCAGCACTTCTATTTAAGAACGGCTTCTGTAACTCCTCAAAACGGACTTGTTTCAGGAAATGTCAAGTCGATTTTCAATGATTTAGAAGGCAATATATGGCTGGGTATGTTCGGAGATGGTCTTTTTCGGTATGTGGACAATGAAATTAAGCATTATAAAACCGTGAGTGAAAAGGATCTGATCAATCCCACAGTCATTGCCAATAATCCGGATAGATTTCTGATCTCCAGTGGAGACCAATTATATGAGATGAATCAAACAGCCGATTCCATTTATCGAACCTATTTATTACCAGTTTCGTCCAGCGATGAGATGATAAACACCATATATCTTTCTCAGGACGAAAGGATATGGCTTGGATACGAACGTTCAGGCTTGTTCGTATCAGACAGGTCAATTCCCGGATTTTTACCGGTTACCATTTCCAACAATAACTTATCTAATTCCATTAATCATATTACGGGCAGAAATGATATCATCTGGGTGAGCACTAAGAGAGGCTTGTGCAAGATTGATAATGAAACAGGTACCGTACATTGGTTTTTTACGGATCAGGGTTTGCCACACAATAATATCCAGCAAACTTATATCGATTCAAAGGAAAGAGTTCTGATTTCAACCATATGTAAAGAGATCTACTTTATCAATACATCTGATGAAGTCTCCATACTTGAAGGCAGCGGAATCGGGCTTTTAAATTCGGTTATTTCAATCACTGAAGAAAGGGATGGCACCATGTGGGCTGCGACCCAGGGAAATGGGATATGGAAGGTATCAAAAGATCTTGAAAATCAGAATTTTACTTCAGCATCAGGTCTATTATCCGATTATTGTTACAGCCTTGTACTCACGAAAGAAGACAAGCCCGCAGTCACCCACCGAGGCGGGATTTCTCATATTGATCTTGAATCAAACCGTGTACTGACACTGGGTCAAAATGAGGGTGTGAATAGCTCAACAATTTTCTTACCGAATGCAATACGCAGGGATCATTTAGGACAAATCTGGCTAGGAACGTCTGATGGGTTAATACAATTCACTCCTGAATCATCTGATAACCAGATCCTGCCCCCTCTGCTTAATGTTACTTCCATATTGATAGATGGTGATACAATTATTCCTGAAGGAGGCCGGATCAAGGTACGACCCGGACTGTATGAGATTGAAGTGAATTACATTGGGATAAGTCTGAGGAATCCAGAGCAGGTTTACTACCAGACCAAATTTAAAGGATACAATAAAGACTGGTCTGATCCTTCCGTCAATCGAAAAGTGTTATATGGCCAGGTAGGATACGGGGATTATGTCTTCAAGATCAGGGCATACAATGGTTATGGTCAAAGCACTGAATTATCCTCAGCATTTGAACTCATCATCAAAAAGCCCGTGTATTATTCCGCATGGTTCTATGTACTTATTTCTCTGATCATTGGATTTTCGTTCTATATCACCCTGAGAATACGGGAGCGAAATCACAGAATGGTCCAGGAAAGATTGTTGAAAAACCTCGATGAGAAGACAAAGGAGATCATCGTCAAGGAAGAGATTATTAAAGAACGCAAAAAAGTGGAAAAGATATTGATTGATGCCAAGAATAAAGCTGAATTATCTGAGAAACTCAAGACTGCCTTTCTTCAAAATATGTCCCATGAGATCAGGACACCCATGAATGCCATTGTCGGTTTCTCACAGCTGCTGAAGGAAGAGGGAATCACAACTAAGAGCAGAGATGAATTTGTAAAAAATATATCCACCAATGCTGAATCTCTTCTGAAGCTTATAGATGATATTCTTGACCTTTCTAGCCTGGAAACTAAACAGTTGGAACTCATACTTGATATATATTCTGTAAATGAAATTATCCTTGACCTGGAGTCCTTGTACCAGCAGAGGTTAATAAATGAAGGTAAGACAGCTATTGCATTATCCTCCAGTGTACCTGCAGAAGATGGGATAAAAATGGTCGTGGATAAAACCCGGTTAAAGCAGATACTCGACAATTTACTGGATAACGCTCTGAAATTCACAGAATCCGGCAGGATTATTTTCGGATACCATCTCTCTGATAAAAAGATTACGTTTTTTGTAAAGGATACCGGAATCGGTCTGTCTGAAGATAAACAAGAAGTGGTTTTTGATCTTTTCAGAAAAGTTGAGGATGATCGTCTTAAGCTTTATGGGGGAACCGGACTCGGTCTGACACTGGCAAAGTACCTTGTAAACCTGATGGGTGGTGAGATCGATGTAGAATCAGAGAAAGGCAAAGGATCCAATTTCTATTTTGAATTACCATACAAAACCGAAATTAAACCTGTTGATCATCCGGAATAGCCAGGTAGCGGAACATTTATATTACGTTGTATCACATTAAGTATAAATTGCCGGGTCAGGCGATCAGCATAATAATGCTACATTTAAACCGGACGGGATTGTTTTTGGAATCATTTAATCCATTTGATATGAGTTCAATTCTCAGGAGATCTGCATGGGCTTTGCTATTTACAACACCAGCACTGGTGTTTTGCCAGACCATTGATCCGAATTATGAAGTGGCCACATGGCAGGGATTTACCGAGGCAGCGGTCACCTATACCTTTGACGATAATTGTCCGAACCAGTATTCAGTGGCGATCCCGATTTTCAATGAATTTGGTTTTAAAGCCACCTTTTTCCCGGTGATCGACTGGGCACCCCAATGGGCAAAGTTCCGGGATGCAGCGGATCTCGGGCACGAAATAGGAAGCCACACGGTTTCTCACCCCAGTTTAAGTGATCTGGATCTGGCAGCCCAGGAAGATGAACTGAAAAATTCCAAAGAAACGATCGAATCAAATATTTCGGGACAAAATTGTATGACACTGGCCTATCCTTTCTGTGTTCCGTCAGATGCTGCATTGACCCGGAAATATTATATTGCGGCCCGCCATTGCCAGGGTCAGATCGCGAAATCCACCCCCTCGGATTTTTATAACATCAGTTCAATTATCTGCGGGGAATCGGGATCCATCAAAACTGCCGGGAATTTCAAGACTAATATGGAAGCGGCAGCAAAGGCATCGGGCTGGTCCGTCTACCTCATTCATGGGATTGATGGCGATGGCGGTTATTCTTCCCTCGGTTCCTCTGAACTGCGCGGAAGCCTGGAATACCTCGATGAAAACCGGGAGAGGTTCTGGGTTGCCACATTCGGGAACGTGGTTCGCTATATTCGGGAACGGAACAATATTTCGGTTAATGAAGCTGAAAACGGATCCGATACGATTTCGCTGGAAGTAACCGACACTCTTGACAATACAATTTATGATCATCCAGTCACATTGCGTCGCAGGCTTCCTGCCGGATGGGGAGATGCCACCGTGACCCAGAATGGTGACAGCGTGGAATACAGGAGGGTGGTACTAGGTTCGGAATTTTTCATAGAGTTTGATGTGGTAACCGATGCCGGTACCATTATGATAATAAAAGCCGATAATACGTCAACCCGGGATATGGAGGATCGGGCACGGATCAATATTCACCCCAACCCGTTTTCCAATGAAATACAGATCAGGACTACAGGAGAATTTAAATTCCGGCTTTTTTCAATCTCGGGAACTTTGATCCGCAGAGGGACCGGATCAGGTGAAATCATGATCGGGGACAACCTGGCCCCCGGCATCTATTATCTGAATGTATACTGCCGGCAGGAATCGCTGAACCAAAAAATAATCAAACTCTGATTGAGCAGCTTGTTAACAGTTCAGTGGCAATAAAACGGGAAGTTGGCGTAAGCCCAGTGACCCTGGCCATCATAAACATATCCGAACAGGCGGTAGGCACCCTCTTTGTCCGGGGCTTTGAATTGAATGGACCCACCATCCCTCTCTTCGATCAGACCCTCTATTGGTTCGGCCGGTAGTTCACCAATGCCGGCATAGGGTGCAGGATCTACTTCCTCCCTTATCTCCCAGTGATAGGTCAATTCATCTTCAGCATCTTCAGCTATCAGGTTAGCAGCATACATTTTCCCACCCTTCAGGTTAAGATCGGCCTGCCTCGGTTTTCCGTTGATCAATAATTCTTTCACACGCGGTGCCCTGTTCGGTGGAGGTTTTCCGCTCCATAATTCCTGCATCACGTTCACTGATTCGCTTTCCAGTCCATCCTCACTGAACATGCCGTACCATGTATGAGTGATTTCCTGCTTCTGTCCCCAGAGAAATACGTAGGAACCCAGGCAGCAGGTTGTGTCCTTCAGGATGACCTGGGTGTAACTGTGCCTGTATGTGGCGGCCTTTTCCGAGCTCGATTCTTCCAGAGGAGCTTTCCACTTGGTATATGGCCTTTGCCAGTGACCATGCGGCCCCCACTCAGTTACCACATATGGTCTTTTCCAGTTCCTTCTTAATATCTCCGCTTTATCGCTGAAATCGCCATATAGGTTGATGCCGACCAGATCCAGGCTGGGGCACTGGGTGGCGATTTCTCTGGTCTTTTTATCAAAATCCGAGTCACCAATCACCGTCATTACCGGATGCAAGGGATCAATCTCCTTTATTTCCTGTGCCATGAGCTCGATCCAGTCCCATAGTTCAGGGTTATAGGGAATCCCGGGAGGGATCCAGTCCAGCTCATTCCCCAGTGCCCATAGCATCATAGCAGGATGATCTTTGAACTCTTCGACAACGGCCATGACCTCCCGGATGTTCCTTTCAACCATGGCAGTGTCCTCCCAGTTCATCCCGTTACGTTCCGGTCTCACGGGCAGCGAAACCATCACTGATAATCCATACTTCTGGGCTTCATCCATCCCCTCCTGGAAATGATGCCAGATCCGGACCGAATTACCCCCGAAGGTTTTGATCTTGTCCATGTGATCGGTTGCCACTGCCCCTTTAACGTAAAAAGGATTACCCTCTTTCAGCAAAACCCAGCCCTGATCCTGCTTTACGATCCGATATGCTCCGGATCCTTTTTGATCAGGGGCTTTGCATGACTTATAGCATGTTGGGACAAGCGCAATAATGATGATGGCCACTATGGATCTCATGACAGGTTGGATCTTTAGGGTTATTGTACAAAGTATTGTGAAATTCCGGAAAATTAACGAAACAATGAAAAATTCCAACGATCATCTCACTGAACTGAGCTCGGATGGCAGCTTTATCACGGAAAATTTCAGCAATGTCAATGACGGGCGCAATTTCTCACAGCAGGCTACTCCCACCGGAAAGTCAGGGCAGAAATGAGGATTCCCGCCACAAGGATCCCGGCGAGGATCAAGATCCCGGTCAGGTGATCGGCCAGGGGTTCTCCGAACCACATTCCCTGAAGGAGTTCAACGATGTAGGTCAGCGGCAGGTAACCTGACACCTTGCGGATTGAATCGGGCATGATCTCAATGGGAATGGCTGCACCGGAAAGAAAAAGCATGGGGTAAAAGATCACCATTCCCGCCACCTGGGCAACACGGGCCGTGGGAGCCAGACTGGCTATCACAAAGCCCAGAGAAAAGAAACTGAGCGAGGCCAGGGTGAATGCCGCAAGAAATAACAGAGCGTTTCCGTCAAAACGAAGATGGTATATAAGCCTGGCAGCGATGATCAGCAGGACAGTACCAAAAAGTGTCATAAGGAAATTGACCAGAACAGTATCCATCAGGATCACATAGGGACGAAGCGGGGTCGACCTGAACCGCCGCAGGATCCCCTTTTCACGGTTAGAGGTCACACTGATGGCTATGGAGAGAAGGCCCACGGTGCTGATGATCATGGCCATGTATGCAGGTACAGAAACATCCATCGTCCCACGGCCCCCGAACAAATCTGTAGGTTCATTGCCATAGATCGCTCCAAAAAGAAAGAGCATCATGAGCGGGAAGGCAATTGTAAAGAATGCGGCCATCGGCTCACGAAGAAACAGCTTGGTTTCAATAACCGTCATCTTCCAGATGGTATATACCTTTCTCCTCATGGCCGGATCTCTTTTCCTGTCAATGTCAGAAAGACATCTTCAAGGTTGGGTTGCTCTGTCCTGAGGTCACGGAATATAATTCCGCCGGCTTCGAGGGTATTGACAATCCCGCTCAGAAGGCCTTCCTCCTTGCCCTGGATCGTCACCTGGTCATTCACTTGTTCGATCTTCCTGACACTGGGGATCCCTTCAAACCCGGCTTTGTCCAGTTTGCCCCGGACGCTGAAGACCACACGATATTCCGAACCAAGCGACCGGATCAGGTTGGAAGGAGTGTCCAGAGCTACGATCTTACCCTGGTCCACAATCGCCACCCGGTTGCATAACCGTTCTGCCTCCTCCATATAATGAGTGGTCAGGAAAACCGTCTTACCCCGGTCCCTGATCCCCAGCACCAGGTCCCAGATGGCTCTGCGGGCCTTGGGATCCAGGCCGGTGGTTAACTCATCAAGAAATACTACTTCGGGATCGTTGATCAGGGCAAGTGCAATAAAGAGCCGTTGTTTCTGTCCACCTGAAAGCTTGGTAAATGAAACCCTCCTCTTTTCATTGATTCCCAGCTGCTCGAGCAGGGCATTCCATTCCACTGTCCTGGGATAAAATGCGGCAAACATATCCATAGCTTCCCAGACCTTGATCCGGTCAGGGAGTGCAGACTCCTGCAGCTGAATCCCAATTTGTTCCCTGAGTGCATAGCCATCCTTCCCGGGATCCATGCCGAGTACCGTTACTGATCCTCCATCGGGGCGGCGCAGGCCTTCAATGCACTCAATGGTGGTTGTCTTTCCCGCCCCGTTCGGACCCACCATTCCGAAGATCTCTCCCTCATGAACCTCGAAAGAGATGCCATCCACTGCCATAATACTGGAATACTTTTTAACCAGATCCCGGACCTGGATGACGACTCCTGTTTTCACGACATCAAGATATTAAAAAATCCTCTCAAATTCATTCTTCCGGCAGATCAGCCTGTCCGGTGCCATTTGTATACACCAGCAGGGCTATCACATAAAGATGAATTTAAAGCTTATCATGAAATTGTGTTACCTTAGTTCAGGGGCAAACAAATGCATCCCTTATATCCTTTTATGGAATAATGAAAGAGATAGTATTCAAACAAATAGGGATTATTCATTCACCGTTCAAAGAACCTGATGGGACCCCGATACAACCCAGAGCCGCAACAGGGAGTGAGGGAACAGTAGAGGTATTTAAAAAATATGCCGAAGGGCTCAAGGACATTGACGGGTTCTCTCATGTCATTCTTCTGTACCACCTCCATTTGGCCAAACGAAGGTCATTGAGTGTCATACCTTTCATGGATGATTGTCTGCGCGGGGTATTTTCAACCCGGGCACCGGGCAGGCCCAATCCTATCGGGATATCAGTCGTACAACTTATCACTCTTGAAGGAAATATGCTCCAGGTGAAAGATCTGGACATTCTGGACGGGACCCCTCTTCTGGATATTAAGCCGTATGTTCCGGAATTTGACATGAGAGATAATGTGAAGATAGGGTGGCTGGAGAAGCGCATTGGCAAACTTTCAACATCAAAGGATGACGGGAGATTTCTAAAATGAAAACATCGAACAATAAGATCCTGATCACAGGGGGAGCATCAGGCATTGGATTGGGCCTGACAGAAAGATTTATTGCAGAAAACAACAACGTGATCATTTGCGGAAGACGGGAGTCAGTGCTACAGGAGGTCAAAGAGAAACACCCTTCAGTGATCACCAGAAAATGTGATCTGTCCACAGCTCAGGAGAGGGTGGCACTTTTTGAGTGGATCTCAGAAAATCACGGTGACACCAATGTACTGATAAACAATGCGGGGATCCAGCAAAGAATGACAATTTCAGACCAGGACTTTTTTCAACGGGCAAAAGAGGAAATATCCATTAACATTGAAGCCCCCGTTCATCTGACAGCGCTCTTTATTCAGTTGAACGCATTGGAGACAATTGTCAATGTAACCTCCGGTCTGTCATTTGTGCCGCTGACCAGTGTGCCTGTATATTCAGCAACCAAGGCCTTTTTACATTCATTTACGCTCTCTTCCCGGCATCTGTTGAAATCGAGGAATATCGAAGTGATCGAGGTGATCCCGCCTGCACTCAATACCGACCTGGGCGGTAAAGGTCTGCATAACACGGCCCCTGCGGTAAATGAGTTTATCCGGGTATTTTTTGAACAGTTGAGCCAGGGCAGGGCCGAAATAACCTTCGGATTCAGCGAAGCCATGTTAAAGGCTGGTCCGGATGATCTGCATAGGACCTTTCTGAGGATGAATGCATGATTGAATGATCATGACTTTGCGTGTCTATTTGTGATCCGCAAAGCGCCACCAGGCGATAGTCCCGAATAAGCCAGCAAGAACAGTGATGGCATAAATGATATAGCTGATCATCCCGGGTGGAGGAATGCCCGCTCCGGCAACGCCGCTGTACATGGCCGGGAGAGCCCACGGGAACCAGACGGAGAATCCGGGGAGGCCTACGAATATTAACTGCGTCAGGATCATGATCAGGATGACAAAGCTGATGGGAAGCATATACCCGCGGCCTGCGCTGGCCACAAAGGCAACAGGCGTTATGAGAAGGGAATTCAGAACCGCACAGGCCATATACTTACCCAGGAAGGGAGACAATGCTCCTTCTGTCCACCCCGGAATTTTAATCAGAAGCCCGGTGAGCATGGCCGCAGCCAGCATAATGATCGAAAGCAGGATGCTCCACAGAAACAGGACAACCAGCTTTGACAGCACAATGGAGGATCGCGGAACCGGCAAAGCGAGGAGATCCTTTACAGCCCTGTCTGAGAATTCCCTGCCGAATCCCCAGCTCGTAATGATTCCGGCCCCGATGACCCCCACTGAAAGGATAAGCTGGAACAGCAGGTTGTAGAACACCATCCAGCTGGACCCCGAAAGGAAAGATGTCTTTACACTCATCGTTGCTGAGCGGCCTGCAATTTCCGGATGTTGACCAACGAACATCAGCAGGCCCATCATTATCCCGATGAAGACAAAAAAGTAGATTGATATGGGGAATATCCTGGTCCGCCTCATTTTCAGAACCTCCATCCAGAGCGCTGCCTGTAATTTTTTCATGATGGTTTTTGGTTGGTCTGAATGATGCGGAAAAAATAGTGTTCGAGATCTTCTTCTTCCACCGCAATTCTGGTGGGAGGGAGGCCCTTACTGACGAGCATTTCAGAGATTCTTTCCGGATGGCTGATGGCAGATTCCATTGAACACGCTATTGTCCCATCCGGCAGATTATCGGGGGAATAACCCTTGAGGGCAAGAAATTCACAGGCCTTTTCGTTGTCAAGCGTATTTATATGCAGGGCTCTGTACCTTGAGTTTTTAAGCTGGTCCACCCCGGATTCCCGGATCATGTATCCTTCATGGATGATCCCGATACGGGTGGCGAACCTTGAAACTTCCCCAAGGATGTGGCTGGAAATAAAGATGGTGATGCCCTGATTCATGGCCAGGTCAAGGAGTAGCTCCCTGATCTGGACAATTCCCGCGGGGTCAAGACCATTGGCGGGCTCATCCAGGATGAGCAGGCCCGGGTGGTGCATCATTGCTTTGGCAATACCCAGGCGCTGGGCGTTCCCAAGAGAGAGGTTTTTGACTTTGGTATGCCTGTAAGGGCCAAGATTCAGTTTATCAACCACTTCCGTCAGCAGGTCCGGGTCCTTTAACAGCCTGAGCCGATGGAAGATCTCCAGGTTCTCCAGGACAGTAAGCTCCGGGTAGGAATAAGGGATCTCAACCAGGTGCCCCACCCTGTTCCACAGGTTCGTATCCGCAGGATCAACCTTTCTGCCGAACAGGTAGGCTTTTCCCCTGGTGGGCCTGATCATCCCCAGCAGCATCCGAATGGTAGTGGTCTTGCCGGCCCCGTTCAATCCGAGGAACCCATAGATCTCCCCCTGTTTTATCTGCAGCTCCACAGCCTCTGCAGCGGTTACCTTCCCGTAGTGCTTGGTCAGGTCTTCCGTCCGGATCACATCGGTCATCCTCTGCCGATCGAAATTGATTTATTATCTGTTCACTGAAATCAGGATCCTGATAGGGCCTGGTCAATCTTCTTATACACCAGTTCGATTCCTGTGTCACCCCCAAGGTTCCTGCTGTATTTTTTCTCAACAGGGTTGTTCCAGTGCTCTGCCACGCCGAGGCTCTCCAGCGTGGTCCCATCCTGTTCCGGATCGTAGATGGTCCCTGAAGGGGGATTGCCGGCCAGTGCACTCTCCAGCAGGTAATAATCACTGTACATCAGGTCAGGGGCATCGGGCCATTCAGTGAGGATGAAATCAAGCACCACCGCATCAATGGCCACGCCATCCTGGGACGCAAACAGACTGCAGGGCCACTGGTTTTCGAAGGGTGCAAGGGCCCATTTATATGCAGGCTCCCGATCCACAAATTTATTCCCGTAGATTCCATCCACCATGAACAGCATGGTCTTTTCCCCCAGATCCTTGTGCCCCAGGAAATCGGTGAAAACAAGATATTTGTGCGACCCGTCCTTATTCTGGTTGAATCCGCTGCTATGTGCGTTCTTTCGCCAGTCGGTCTCGATGCTGGTACAACCAAAATAGTTCTTTGCCACCAGGGTAACTCCCTGGCCTACATGGCCCTTCATCAATGCCAGGTTGATCAGGTAGTCAGCTTCAACAATACAGGTGGCCAGTCCCTGTGCCACTTTGCCATTATCAACGGAGTAAGGTATTGCCCTATCCACAAAAGCCGCTTTTTCCCGTCCGTTGCCCCCCACATGATCCACATAATGCACATCCGGGAACTGGGAATGGCATTTATCGTAAACATTGTCCGTGATGAACCTGCTGGGATCGGTCACGGTAATACATTCCTGGGGAACTCCTGCCTCGCGGACCAGGCTCGAAAGCAGCGAAAGGACCAGTTGCGGGTTGGCATTGATCTCGTTGTTGCTTTCGTGGCTGTAGGTATTGTTCTGGTTGATTTTTACGGCGATCTTCTCCCCGGCTTTATATCCCGTATCCTTGTGATGCCTGGTTGTATTAAAATACCTGAAAAGAGCATCCCAGGCCCTGGAGCCGTTCTCTTCCCCTATCAGGGTGACCAGGATCTCTTCCAGCAGTTGATCAGCCTTCTGCTGCCGGTTCCAGGCATCTTCCCACCAGAAACCGGTTTCACCGTCCCACAAGGCGGTTCCGGGATTATGGGTCCAGGCCACCCTTCCGGGATGGATCCCCCTTGCATTTCCTACGGGCACATTGGGCTGGTACCAGGCTTCAATGGGGCCCGCTTTGGATTCCCGGGCAGTCCGGATCGTGAACAGGGCCGCTGCCCCGATCCCGGTCATTATTAAAATTACGGCGGCCAGGTATTTTGCTTCTGCCACTTTCTGCCTGGCCTTTTTAAATGCCATGGACGCTCCTGACATGTAAATCAGCCAGATTATGAACCCGGACATCACGGGTGCAGCCGCCTGCATGCAGGGGTAGGTGGCCCGGGAGGGTTTCGGGATAACCCGGACCAGGAACCACAGGGTGGCCAGGACGGAAAAGACAATATAAACCAGTCTGGCCGGAAATTTCAGCTTTTTCAGGGAAGCAATGGCACGGCGGATCCAGCCGGGAGTGTTCCTGAGGCGATTTTCTGCGATCATCATCCAGTTTTTAAGGTATAATGCAATGTACAATTATTTGCGAATCTATTCCAGCTCCCCGTGACCGGAATGAACCATATTTCGAAATCAGAAAGTTCTATGGATATTGATTTAATCTGATGGTTTCAGGCAGTTATCTGAACATTTTTACAGTACAGATACACATAACGCCTGGTGGTATATGCGGGGATTGAATCTCCATTACAGCCCAGGCGGGTGAGATACCTGATGACTTCAAGGGCCACATCCCCTGATTCAGCTTTCGAGATTGTGAAGTATTCTTTCGACAGCATGATGCTTCCGTCACAGTTCACTTCGGAAGGATCAGCCGCAAGGCCGACAAAAAAATCCTCGAACTCACCTGGACTGTAATAGATGAATGCCAGTAACTTTGCCAGCATCAATGATCTATTCATAACCTGTCAGAATAAACCGTGGACCTGACCATCATGATCCGCGCCGGATTCGGGTCATTTTATAACACTCGCAACACAGAATTTCACAACTTAAATCCTCTCCCGAACCAGGGGATGAATAACAATGTATCTCCCAGCTCCCGGGCAATTCGGTCTTTCCCCTGTTTTCCCAGACCAATGGCTTGTTACACCTGATATTGTAATGATTATGCGAGGGCTCCCTGCACTGACACCGGCCATCAGAATTATTCCAGGTTTCCTGTACTATCGAATGTGGAATAGACATAACCGTTGAAATGGATTTGCCACTTCAAAACGTTTAATCAGGATCGTCATAATTTTGTTACCTTAGCGGACAGGAGAATAACTTGGGACTTGGAAATAGTTATCTTTATTGCGGGTAAAACAAAAAACCCTGAAGGGTTATCCCATGGAGAGTCAAAACGAGGGTATTCTCATCAATGGCATCAGGGACAGGGATGATGGGGTATTTAAGTACCTCCAGGTGAAATACCAGAACGGGATCAGGCTGATGGTACTGGAAATGGGAGGCAGCCCGGAGGATGCAAAAGATGTTTTCAGCGAAGGGATCATTGCACTGATACGCCTGATTGACAGGGAAGATTTCAAACTTACCTGTAAACTCGGGACCCTGCTCTATGCACTCTGTAATAAAAAATGGAAACAGCAGCTTGAAAAACAAAGAGCAGCGAGCAACTATCATTTTCGGAAGCTCGATTCTTCTCCCGCAGATGATTTCAGCGAGAATTACGATGAAGAATTGTCCCGGGACATTTTCTGGGAGTGTTTCGGAATGCTTGATACGGTTTGCAGGGAGATCCTGAAAAGTTACCTGAAAGAGATATCCCCTATGGAGATTGCCCGGTCACTCGGTTACAGCTATGGCTACGTAAGAAAGAAAAAAAGCATCTGCCATAATTACCTGATGAAGCTGATTGAGAATAACCCGGTATTCCTGAGAATAAGGAAGGATGAAAAGATCACACTTGTTGGATGAAAAAACTCAATTGATGAGGACTAATAATCATAAACTCAAGCTGGCCGATTACCTCTATCTGGATCTTGATGCCGGCGAATCCCTGGAGTTTGAAAAAAAGATTTCAGAAGATCCGGAGCTTCTTGAGTCCTACCACTTGAATGTCAAGGTAAGGGACTACCTGAAGGCAAAGATCCGGTTGGAGGAGATGAAATCGGATCCTTTGCTGGGAGAGGCAGAGAGGCTGGCAGAGCTTGCGTTTCAGGATGATCCGCCGGCCGGGGAATCAAAGCATCCAGGATCTGCATCCGGGAAGGTTTTGAGGACAAAGCTGATGTTTATCCCTGCTGTGGCGGCGCTCTATATCATTCTTCTGGCCATACGGTTGTTTATTCCTGCCAACATGCCGGATATCCTGTTCCAGAATTTTTATAAACCGCTTCCCGCAGCCGATTACATTCAGCGCGGAGAGGCCGGGGTAAACCTCTCCGACCTTTCCGAAGGCATCGCTCTTTACAACCAGGGTGCATATGAAGAATCCATCCGGGTTCTTAACCGGGCCGGATCTGTTCAGGGGGGCCTGCCGGAGGCGGATCTGTTCCGGGGACTGAGCTACCTGGGACTTGAACAGTACGAAACGGCCAGGGATATACTGGCTGAATATACCGAAAACAATACCGGTCACCTCCCTGAAGCTCTCTGGTATCTAAGCCTCTGTTACCTGAAGACCGGCGAATATGCCAAAAGCAGGGCGCTGATTACACGGCTGGAAGCCTATGACGGCATCTATAAGAGAAATGCTCACGTCCTGGAGAGAAAGTTGCGCCGGATCAAATAATAACCCATTGCGCAGCTTATCAGTATGATCAGGGGAACCAATGCCAGCCACGGGTTCATGATGAGTGGTTCAGGATTGCCGGTGACCTGGAATCCTGCCCAGTAATAGGGATGGGTATACGAAGGAGGTGAATGGGCCAGGTAACTCTTCTTTGCGGTCGAAAGTGCCTGCCCTTTTGATTTTCCCCTTTTCAGTTCCCGGTAGAAATCCACCATGATCTGCCGGGCTTTCACATCCTCCACCGGCCATAATGTATGTATTACCGAAGCTGCTCCTGCCAGGAGAAAACTCCGGGAAAGGCTCATGATCCCCTCCCCCCCCTGAAGCTGTCCGCCGCCCGTTTCACAACTGCTTAAGACAACCATCGGTGAGGAGAGCATCAAGGAATTGATTTCGTAGTTGTACAGGCGGTCCGCAAAAGCAGCATCATGAATGTTATTCAGAAGGAGATAGGGAGGGCTTGCTGCCGTGTCGCCGGCAACGGCGTGCATGGCAAGATGGATCACTTCACCCCCGCTCATGAATTCCATAAGCTCCCTTTTAAGCAGCACACCTGTGATACTGTCTCCTTTGGCAATCTTCAATATTTCACCGACTTCATCAAGGGCCCCCCGCAGGTATAGGGAACTGTCTGACCCGCCACAGGCGTAGTCGGGAACATACGCATGGATCCTGGGAAAGAGGATTTTGGGATGCCCCACCCTGTTCATTGTCCGGGAGTTGTACACATAGACAATATTGTATTCATTCAGCAGGTAAGGCAAGCCGGCATAGTTCAGGATAACCTCCTTCTCGTAACGGTTGATCAGGGCATCAAACGGCAGGTAGGCAAGCTCTTCATCGGGTGCGATGATCAGATCCCTGCCTTTCAGAAATGGTTCCGCAGGTTCAAATATTTGCTGATAGATCCCGAACAACGATTTTTTCAGGCTGTCAAATGCCTCCGGGGATACTGTAAAAGGGTTGAATTCATGGAGATTTTCCATTACATTCTCAATGTTCATGTTGAAACTGCCATCGACATCCCTCTGGAATATGTGAAAATCCTTCCTGGTGATGACAAATGCAAACAATCGCCGGATACCCGGAGCATTTTCGCCGGACAAATAGTATTCCACAAGCGTTTCGTTTCTGTCAAGATTCCGGCGGATCCAGTCAAGTGAGAATCCGGCACCGGACGATTCAAACTGCCCTATCTGTGGATGTTCACCTTTAAGCTGTTCCATATCCCGGCTGAAGGCTGCCCTGGCACTGAACAGCTTTTCCTGCCAGTCCGCCATCCTGGAAGAGTCGGGATCCACCTCCAGGATTTCAGTCTGGATCAGGTTTGAATAGCGTTCCGTCTGCTGTTTCAGCTCCAGAACCTCTGATGCCAGGGTACCGGGCAGGCTCTCGAGGTAGAGCCATTCCTTCTCTCTCATCTCAAACACCAGCTCATTTGACTTTCCCCTGGCGGCCAGAATGAATGCTTCCTCTTTATGCTTAAGGTCATGGGTATGCTCATACTGTTCAAGGTTCAGGCGGATGCCCGTGCTGAACAGCTCTTTTTGTCCGGAGGTAAGATAGGTGCGGCTTTCACTGGACAGGTAGGATCCCTGGAGGAGATAGAGCACCTCAATGGCCCTGGCGTTTGCGGCCAATGCTGCGTCAAGTATTTTTATTTTCAGGGAATCGTGTTCTGTCTCACCGGCCAGGCCCTCCAGTGCTCTTGTTTTTGTGGCGAAGCATTTCAAAAGGGTCAGGTCGTGGAGTGATTGCCCGGTTTCAGGATTTGAGTATATCTCCTTGTCACTGAATCCCTCAGAGACCGATATCAGCCCAAGCTGCACCATCTCAAGTGCCTGCGGGAAATCCCCCTCTTCAAGGAAGAAGTTGGCCAGACGCTCATAACAGGCGGCCGTAACGGGGTGTTTTACTCCATAGTTACTGATATAGTTATGAAGTGCCATGGTAAAATACTGCATTGCCTGGTCCCGGTCGCCCTTGTAGGCCAGGAACAGCCCGAAGTAGAGATATACATTGCCAAGCTGATAATAATTGTCTCCCGATTCAGCAATCCAGCGGTCAATACTCTTGCGGAAATAGTGCTCCGCTATTACAGGGTGATCGAGCTCCTGATAGATCCGGGCCAGGCTGGAATAGACACTTCCCAGGTAGGGCAGGCCGCGGGTCTCCTTGATCCGCTCGCTCTGAGAAATGAGCTCCAGTGCTTCCTCCAGCTGTCCAAGCCTGTAGAGGACGAATCCCTTGTTGAACTTGAGCCTGGAAAGCTTGCGGAAATAATCCTCATCATGACCGGGCAGGGAATCGAGCAGGCGTATGGCCCCGTCATAATGGGAAAGTGCGCTGGAATAGTCCCCCAGCCAGTCATAGAGCAGGGAGAGGTTATTATAGATATTGATCTTCAGCCTGATGGACCCCGGATCCTTGCGGGTGGCAAGACTGTCTGCGATCCGGTATTGCTCCAGGGCATCTTCGATCAGCCCCATTTCATAATAGACAAGACCAAGGGAATTACGGACCAGCGCCAGGTTATAATCCGGCAGTGGGTATCTTTCAGCGATAATATGTTCCAGCAGGGAGCGGGACCGGTCAAAATCCCCCCGGGCCCAGGCTTCCCGGTATGCTGAATAGAGCTGACGGGCAGAATCAGCCGGTGTCTGGCTGTTGATCACCAGCCGGGCACCCAGGCCCAGCAAAAAACAGAGAAGAAGCTTTTTCATCCTGCAAACCCGTCAGCAGACATTAAATGTATTTAAAATAAATCATTGCAGGATGAAAAAGCTATACAGGCTGATTCCCTCTTTCTACTCTCACGGATCCCAGGGATCATCCACTCCTCCTTCGCCTCCGTGATCATCCCCGCCCAGGAGAAAATTCATCTTGTTCCTTTCCAGTTTTGCCTTCCTGAACCTGGCTTCCAGGTCAAGGATAACGAATCTTGGTTTTTTCATCATACTTGGTTTTTGGTGAACACTGCCGTTTAATCAGGAACGGCTGTAAATTGTTACCCGTAATTTCCCGGAAATCGCATTAAAATATTGGTAGCCGGGAATTAATCGTCGTGATCCTCTGCCTTCAGTCCATTGAGGATCCCATTCTTGAACCGTTTCAGCTCAGGTGTGATCCAGACATCGCTTGTCATGTAGATCAGGATCTCCAGGTCCTCCCGCGAAAGAAAAACCAGTTCCATCTCCCTGCCTTTTCTATCATTATTCCCCATAGCCTTCAATTTGTTTATAATTAATCATTTGTGCATATTCTGAACCAAAACAGATATACAGCCATGACATATCGGGTACCGGCTGCAAAAAAACCATTGTTTACCGGTTTAATCAGGATCGCCGGTAAAATGTTACCCTATGATGGAAGCAGGAGAGTTAATCATGGCCGGTTGCTTGAGATTTAAGGATTAGAGTATTAAATTTAATCCGGCTTTCTAAAAATCTGACCAACACGATATAATCCAGTGCATCAAATCAATTCACTTATGACTAACCTGTATGCGGCCATGGGCCGTCTCTTGATCCTTGTCCTGTTTATTCCGGGCTTCGCAAAGGCGCAAAAGATCGTCCCGGCTCATGAAGCCGCCAGTTTTTATGCGGACATCCCGGATTCGGCAAAAGCCCTGATCCAGGATGCACTTCCGGGATCAGCCGGAATAACATCGGGGAAAACCAGGAATTTGCTGGTTTTCAACCTGCATAAGAATGGGGATAAAATCGGAAGGGGCCATCCATCCATCCCTTATGCGAACTATATGTTCATGATGATGGGCAGGCAAACAGGGGCCTGGGAAACCTGGTTCAGCAGGGATACCATGATATTCATGCCTGAGGTACTGCAAAAGTTTGATGCCATCTGTTTCAATAACACCGCGGGGGTGCTGTTCGATGACACGGTGATGAGGAACAACCTCCTGGAATATATATACAGCGGGAGAGGGTTCGTCGGCATACACGCTGCCGGGGCTACTTTCTGCCAGTGGCCGGTGTATGACCAGTTCCCGGAATACGGTGAGATGCTTGGCGGATATGAGAACGGAGGGCATCCCTGGAAACCGCACGAATGGATCACCCTGAAGGTTGATGAAACGGATCATCCGGTGAACAGGGCATTCCATGGGGAAAGTTTTAAGGTAAGCGATGAGGTCTTCCAGTTTTCAGAACCTTTCTCCCGCGACAGGCTGCGGATCCTGCTGTCGATCGATACCGGCAAAACGGATATGAGTGAAGAGAGGCGAATATTACCGGAACGCCGTGCTGACGGGGATCTGGCCATCAGCTGGGTCAGGAATTATGGCAGGGGGCGTGTCTTTTACACCTCACTGGGGCATAATTGCCATATCAACTGGAATCCGGTTGTATTGCAGCATTACCTCGATGGGATCCGTTTTGCGATGGGCGACCTGGAGGCACCTGCCACACCCAGCAACAAACTAACACCTGCTATCAGGGCCCAGGAAACCCTGGGCTGGCGACTGGGTCTGACTGCTTACAGCTTCAGGACCCATACACTTTTTGAAACCATTGATACGGCCGCTTCCATGGGCATCCGGTTCCTGGGAGGGCTCAATGTGCAGAAGGTGAGCCACACCATCCCGAAGAACTTTGATTTTAACCTGACCGATGAGGAACTGGGCCTGATCAGGAAAAAATTCCTCTCTGACGGGGTGACCCTTGTTACCTATTATGTTCATGATATCCCGGAAGATGAGGCAGACTGTAAGAAGTTGTTTGAATTCGGAAGGAAAATAGGCATTGAGACTTTCATTTCCGAACCAGAACCGGATGCACTGGATATGATCGAGAAATTCTGCAGGGAATATGACATCAGGCTGGCCATTCACAATCACGGTGCTGATATCTCTCCGGTCTGGTGGGACCCGCAAAATATCCTGAAACACTGCAGGGACCGCAGCCCTTTGATCGGTGCCTGTGGTGATTTCGGAACCTGGGCCAGGTCAGGGATCTTGCCGTCAGATGCAGTTCACATGCTCAATGAGAGGCTGATCACCATCCAGATGCACGATTTGAATGAATTCAGTCCCGGGGGAGAGGATGTAGCCTGGGGTTCGGGTGTCCTCCATCTTGATGAACTCCTGAAATCGGTCGGGCAGATTGGCACAAGGCTTTCACTGTTCGGACTGGAGTTTTCAAGGGACTGGGACCGGGAAAGACCTGAGATCCTCCAGAGTATAGAATACTTTAACAATACGACAATCAAGCTGAACAATGATAAATCAAAACGTTAGCAACAGGCGGTCATTCCTGAAAAGATCCCTGGCCTGTTCTGCGGGTATTCTTACCTCACCCGCCATACTTCCGTCCGGCGTATTTGCTGGCAGCGGCAGGATCATGCCAAACGACAGGATAAGCCTGGGGTTTATTGGTGTGGGGGGAATGGGAACCGGTCATGTCCGGTCTTTTATCGAGCATGATGATGTGCGGGTTGTGGCCGTTTGTGATGTCAACCGGCAACATGCCGTCGGTGCTGCTCAGATAGTCAACAGGCACTACGGAAACCAGGAATGTGATTCCTACAGCGATTTCCGGGAGTTATTGTCAAGAAGTGATATTGATGCCATCGTGATGGCCACCCCTGACCACTGGCATGCCCTGATTGGTATTGAGGCAGCCAGGAGGGGGAAACACATGTACTATGAAAAACCACTGAGCCTTTTTTTCAGGGAATGCCAGGAGATGCGAAAGGCCATTAACAGGTATGGGGTTGTTTTCCAGCTCGGGACACAGCAACGATCTGATGAACGGTTCCGTTTTGCCTGTGAGCTGGTCAGGAATGAGAAGCTGGGTACGCTTAAAAGGATTATTATAGCATCGGCGAGCTATAACCAGGTGCCCGTCCAGCCGGAAGAGGAGATACCGGAATACCTGGATTACGATCTCTGGCTGGGTCCCGCGCCCGAAGTGCCATACACACCCCTGCGGTGTACCAGGAATTTCACGCTGATCTATGATCACTCGGTTGGCTGTATAAGCGGTGCCTGGGGAATTCACCACGTTGACATAGCCCAGTGGGCGGTCGATGCAGACCTGAGCGGCCCTGTGGAAGTGGAAGGGACGGGAACCATTGCCGAAGATGGATTGTATGACACGATCCAGCACTGGGAAGCGATCCACACTTATGCCAATGGTGTAAAGCTGGTTCATACCGATCACATCTCGATCAGGCAGCGGGATCCCCGCTTCGATATTCCAAACTCCATGGGGATCATGTTTGAGGGGACAAAAGGATGGGTATATGTGGCCCGAGGATACATCGATGCTGATCCGAAATCGCTGCTCAAAACAGTAATTGGCCCTGGCGAGATACAGCTTCCCCGGAGTAATGACCACAGGCGGAATTTCCTCGATGCGGTAAGAACCGGATCTCCGGTAATGTGTCCGGTTGAGACAGCCGTCAGGTCTGATACGGTCTGTCATCAGGCCGATATTGCCATCAGGCTTGGACAAAGGCTCAGATGGGATCCTTTTGAAGAGACATTCATCGACAATCCTGAAGCCAACAGGATGCTCTACCGGCCTATGAGGGGGCCCTGGCAATTATAATATTAAGCATTCACAAAACAGCTGAAATGAAAGAACCCGTGTTGAAGGTACTCATTCTGATGTCTTTAGTTGCCTTCGGATTCACTGCCCTACAGATGCAGGCGCAGGATGAAATTACCGGTCCGGTCATAGAGAAGGTGGAAAAGATGCTTGAGCTGATAGCAGTGTATGATTATGACCGGAGCCGTGACTGGCAGCAAGGGTTCCAGGATCTGATGAAGCAGGTTTATGGCCATCCCGAAATCCGCCTGGTGACAGAACAGATGATGGCAGAGTTCCTGCGATCAGATGCCTCACGGGCCGGAAAACAGATCATATGCAGGGAGCTTGGCATGATAGGCAGTGAACTTTCGGTACCTGTCCTTTCTGACATGCTCAGGGATCCTGACATGGGCGGGACGGCCCTGCTGGCCCTTGGAAAAATCCCCGGAAAAAGCGCGGACGAGGCCCTGAGGGATGCCTTGCAATATACCGGGAAACAGACAAAGATAGCGGTCATTCATTCCATTGCCGACAGAAAAGATGAACAGGCCATCGGTCATCTCCGCGGCTTTGTTCATGATCCTGATCATGAGATAGCCGGCGCTGCCATTGCTGCTCTTGGAGGTATGGGTAGCCCCGAGGGAGCCGTGATCCTGGAAGCACTATTCTTACAGTCTGATGGTGAGCTAAAATGGAAAGCTGCCGATTCGTGGCTGAATTGTGCGGACCATTTCCTGCAGCATGATGATGCGAAAATGGCCGGACGCATCTATAAACAAGTGTATGATGCCGCTCCTCCGCCATCTCTGAAACATGCTGCATTGCAGGGACAATTCCTGACTTCCGGTGAGGATCCTTTCCATTTTATTGCCGGATATTTACAAAGTGAGGATCCTTCATTCCACAGACAGGTGATCGGACTGGTTTACCTGATAGCTGAACCCGTCCATCTGGGACGGCTCTTTTCAGAGATCCCTGACCTGCCGGAGTCGTCAAGATTGTTCCTGTTCAATACCCTGGCCAATGTGGGTGATTTTTCGGTACGGGATGAAATCCTTGAGGCCATCAACAGTGAAGACCGGACCATGCGTATGGCAGCCATCAAGGCGCTGCCTGGAGTCGGATGGCCATCAGATGCCCTGTTGCTTGCTTCCATGGCTGCCGGGAAGCAAGGGTCTGAGCGGGATATCGTGCGCCAGAGCCTCAATATGCTCAGGGCCGAGGGCACGAATGATTCAATCATGAACGCCATCGGATCGTCTGAAGGAGAGATCAGGGCCGAACTGATCAGATCCACCGGTGAGAGAAACATGAAAGAGGCCGTCGGCATGCTGATCCGCACAGCGTCCAGCCCTGATCTCTCTGTCTGCACAGAATCGATCAGGGCCCTTGGAATACTTGCTTCACCGGAATTCATTACTGATATGATGGATATCCTGGGGAACGCTCCGTCCAGCAGGGTGCGGCTGGAGGCCGAACGGGCCATACTTTCGCTGATCCAGAAACTTCCTGCCGGATCAGACAGGTCCAGAGAGATTGTTAAGAGACTCTCATCCGTGGCAGATCCCGCATCGGTCATATCATTGATCAATATTCTCGGGAAAATAGGTGATCAAAAAGACCTGCCTGTCATGAGGAAATACCTGGCATCGCAAGATATTGATATCCAATTGGCTGTCATTAAAGCTTTCACCGATTGGCCAGATGCTTCTCCGTTGCCTGATCTAAAAGAAATTGCGAGATCAACAGATGACCAGAGAAAGCATGCCCTTGCGCTCAAGGGATGGATCGAAGTGATGACTTCAGACAGTCAAATGGATCCACACGAGAAACTGAAAGAGATCGAAACAGCCTGGGGACATGCCACAAATACGGTTGAAAAGAGAATGGTGATTTCCGGCCTTAACCGTGTACATTCTCTGGAGGCCCTGGATATGGCACTGGACCTGATGGATGAAGCGGAGATAAGGAGAGAGGCCGAAGCTGCCGCAATCGTCATTGCAGAGCAAACCAGCCATGGATCTCCGGAAGAAACGAGGAAGAGGCTTTTCATTCTATTATCAATCACTGATAATGAGGATCACAAAGCAAGAGCCAACAAGATCCTCGAACGTATTGAAAAATAGTCCTGCTGATAACTTAAGATCTATGAAAGTGATCCGATTGCTGCCTTTATCCATCTTCATTGCGTTCATTCCTATGCAGCGCCTTTCGGCCCAAAAAATGAAACGACTGGAGCTGAAATACCCTATGCCCATGTATGTAGGGACCCCAAAGGACCTGATGGTTGACAAACTGGAAAGGACCTGGGAAATCACCAGGCCACCCTTCCTGGTTCCTGAAGGTACCATGAACCTGGCACTCGGTAAACTGGTTGAATGCTCTGACAAGGATCCTGATATGGGGTTATCCGATCTGGTTACTGATGGTGAGAAGGAAGCCACGGACGGGTCCTACATGGAGTTGGAGGAAGGGCCACAGTACATTACGATTGACCTGGAGGAATCCTGTACCATCTATGCCATTGCTGTATGGCACTATCACCAGAAAGCCAGGATCTACCACGATATTGTGGTTCAGGCTGCGGATGATCCCGATATGATTGTCAACGTGAACACCCTGTACAATAATGATCATGATAATTCTCTTGGGTTTGGTGTCGGAGAAGATTTACTCTATATCGAGGACCATAAGGGAAGGCTGATTGATGGGCGGGGAGTGACCGGAAGGTATGTCCGTCTTTACAGCAACGGCAATACTGACAACAGGCTGAATCACTATATCGAGGTTGAAATTTACGGAAAGCCCACAGGTTGAGTCATTCAGTCAAATATTCACTTTTTTTCCTGATCATTGTTGCTGCCGGAGGCCTGGTGCGTTTTATCAGAACTGACATGCGTCCCATGCACAGTGACGAATCGGTCAATGCATTTAAATTCGGGATTCTGCTTGAATCAGGAGACTACCGGTACGACAAAACAGAGTATCATGGACCGATATTGTACTACAGCACCTTCCTGCCCGCACTGCTGAAAGGACAACGATCCTACGCCTCTCTTGATGAATCAACCCTGAGGATGGTGCCGGCGTTTTTCGGTCTTCTCTTCCTGACACTTTTGCTCTTATTATTAAGAGAACTGAAATGGGAATATGTATTGATGACCGGTGCCCTGATTGCTGTCGCGCCGGGACTTGTCTTCTACAACAGGTACTATATTCATGAAAGCCTGCTGACATTTTTCAGTTATGCTTTCATTTTCAGTGCCTTCAGGTATCTGCAGGAGAGGAAGGTGGTCTGGATGGTACTGACAGGAGTATGCATTGGCCTGATGCATGCAACGAAAGAGACCTGTGTGATCAACTATGCAGTATTTGCCATATCCCTGCTCATAACCATCATGCTAAAGAGAAGAGCAGGAGAGAGAGCAGTCAAACACTCCATCCCTGTCCGTATCCGGCATGTATTAATTGCTCTTCTCAGTGCCACGGTCATCTCCATGCTCTTCTTCAGTTCATTCTTCTCCCATCCGAAGGGGATCGTCGATTCTGTTACCTCCTATGCAAACTATTTCGAACGGGCAGGTACGGATGTTGCCCATATACATCCATGGTATTTCTATCTGTCAATATTATTCCTGCCAGGAGGCATTGAGGGATTCTTCGGTACTGAGATATGGTTGCTGATCACCTTTGTCGCAGGCTTTGTGCTGCTGCTGGTAAAAAGAGAAAGGGATCAATCCGAATACCTGCTTATATTCATCGGGCTGTACGGTATCATCCTGTTGCTCATCTATTCCCTGATTCCCTACAAGACGCCCTGGAACCTGCTGCAGTTCTATCCGGGGATGCTCTTCCTGTCAGGATACGGGATCATCCGGATCATCCGGATCATTTCAGGCAAACGACTTAAACTGGCCATACTTGCTATCCTCATATTGGGTGCCTGCCATTGGGCCTGGACCAGTATGCAGCTGAACTTCAGGTATTATACGGAACCGGGGAATCCTTATGTTTATGCCCAAACCGGTATGGATATCCTGCAGGTTGCCTGCGAGATTGAACGCATCAGTTCAGTGCACCCTGAAGGCCACCTTATACCCATCGAGGTGATCTTCCCTGAAGATGAATACTGGCCCCTTCCCTGGTACCTGCGGGACTTTCCCAATACCGGGTTTTACAGCGAAGTGAGTTTTGATCAACCGGCAGCACCGATATTGATCATACATCCTTCAGTTGAAAAAGAGGTGATCAGGAAGCTCTATGAGGTTCCCGCACCAGGCGAAAGGCACCTCTATCTTGCTTTATATGACACATACAGGGAACTGAGACCCGGAGTTGAAGTGTGCACCTATGTCCGAAAGGATGTATGGGATTACTGCCATAGATGAATTCTCAGATCACCGGCCGGAAAGAGCCTGGTCCCCGGAACCCTTCATATAGACAAGCTTGTCGTCACCCGGGGCATAAAAATCTTCAAACCTTGCCTTAAGCAGATAATGGTTGTGTTCATAGAAGGCCCTGGTGGGGGCGTATTGATCCCTTGAAGAGGTCTCCGCATAGATTCCCTTTCCCCCTGCCATGAAAATGGCCTTTTCTGTTTCCTGCAGAAGGTACTTTCCGATCCCGCGGTTCATATAATCCCGGCGGGTGGCGATCCAGTACAGATCATAACTGTGGAGGGTGCACGGGATCAGGCCGTAACAGCTGTAGGCCACGGTCTCACCAGCGATCTCAGCAAACAGGAATTCATACCCGCTGGCGGCACCTTTCTGAAGCCGCTCCCCGGCCAGTTCGGCAGCAACCAGGATCTCATCTTCCCTGAAAAACCCGGTTGAGGTAACGATCTCTGTTATCTTCTCCGGATCATCCGGATTGACTTCCCTCCTGAGGAGGATCTGTTCTGTGGTTTTTACCATGCCGCGGCAATGATCCTTTCAACCATTTCAGTATAATCGATGCCTCCCTGCCGGCAAGCTGCCTCAAACCCTGCATCGGGCGACAGGCATGGATTGGCATTCACCTCCAGGACCCAGGGCCGGTTCTGATCGTCGACCCGGAAATCCACCCTGATGTATCCATTCATATGGAAGATCTTCCAGCACTGGAGGCTGATTTCCGACATCCTTTCTGCCAGCGCATGGTCCCTCCCGGGAAGATCGAACCTCCGGATGGTTTTGTGGTACTCGAAGGAAGCCTCGTCCCACTTGGAGGCATAATTCAGGATCTTTGGTTTTCCGGCGGGATAATCCTTGTATAGCATCTCGGCAACCGGCATCACAACGGGGCCCTGATCACTTGCAAGCAGGGAGAGGTTGAATTCCCGGCCATCGATATACTCTTCAAGGAAAAGGTTGTTCAATGTGGCATCCTGTGGCCATCCCATCATGTCCAGGTCTTTCCCGGCGATCACGGAATCGTCCGAGATCCCGGCAGAACCGTCCTCCCAGATGGGCTTGATGATGTATCTCTTATCAGGTGAAGGATCCCGGCCGCTGTCCGGCAAGACCCAGTCAGGGGTGGGGAGCCCATGATCTTTGAGAATCTGTTTGGTACGTATCTTATCAGTGGTAACGATCAGTGCATAGCTGCCCGAACCGGTGTAGGAAATGCCGAAGGCATCCAGCAGGGAGGGACAAAGATGGATCAATGCACCTTTTCCCCCAACGGTTTCAACCAGGTTGAACACAAGGTCGGGGGGGTTATTCTCGATGATTTCTGCAACCGGTTCAAGGTTCAACCCGAAGGATGCGCGGCGGGGTACATGCCCGAGTTCTTTAACTGCCTGTTCAACCGCATCAGCCTGTACCAGGACATCCAGTTCATCACGGGAGGGTTGGTCCGATATGGCATTGATCAGGAGAAGCAGGTCATGCATATAAGGCGTGTTTCACTTTCTTAACGGCCGAGTCCATGATCATCTGCATCAGTTCACGGTATGGAATGCCATAGAGTCCGGCCAGGATCGGCAGATCGGAGTGTTCCGGGTGCATGCCGGCCAGGGGGTTGATCTCAAGGAAGTGTGGTTTTCCCCGGTGGTCGAACCGGATATCCACCCTGCCACCGTCTTCGGCGCGCAGGCATTTCCAGGCCTGCAATGCCAGTGCTGAACAGGCATCCACGGCAGCCTGGTCTGTCAGGCTGTAAATGATCCGCTCTTCGCACTCCTCCTTGTTGATATAGGAGTAAACCCCCTTCTCGGCGTTATCCTTCAGGATGACCTCAATGACCCCGATGCATCGGGCCTCCCGTCCCGTCCCCACAATTCCGGCAGTAAATTCTCTCCCGTTCAGGTATGTCTCAACGAGCACAGGCTGGTGGTAGCGGTCAAGCAGTTCAAGGCATCGCTTTTCCAGCTGCACCGGGCCGGTGATCACCGATTCCGCGTCTATTCCCTTTCCGGTCCCTTCTGCCAGCGGTTTGACGAATAGCGGGTAAGGGAGCTTCACCTTTCCGATGTCGCTTTTTTCATAAACCACAGTGTGCCCAGGGGTCGCCACCCCGGCAGCTTTCACGACGATCTTGGTCAGGGCCTTGTCGAGGGTCAGAGCCAGCACCAGCGGACCGGAAAACACATAGGGGATCCTGTAGGCATCCAGCAAAGCCGGCACCTGGGCTTCCCTTCCCGATCCGTACAATCCTTCCGCGATGTTGAAGACCAGGTCCCAGCGGTCTCCCTGGTTCAACCGGCCGACAAGGTTTTTAATGTGCCCGATCCGGTCGGTCCGGTACCCCAGTTCAGCAAGGGTGTTTTCAATGGAGGAGATGGTATCCTCCCGGTCAAATTCAGCGGTTTCATCTTCACTGAATCCCATTTTCAGGTATTCATCCCGAAGGTCATATGTGAGCCCGATAATCATCAAAGAGAGGATTAATGGTTATTGATGGCCTGGTGAAAGCCCTGGAAAAAATGCCTGGCATTGATGCCGAGCACCCTGTTCCTGTATCCGCCCTCCTGCACCACCAGGGTGGGAATCTTTAGCATTCCGGCCCGCTGCCCGTTCCGGTAAAAATCTTTTGACGTAAGGCTCCAGGTCCCCGTTGGATCGCCCTTGGCAGTGTCGAGCCCAAGCAGCAAGACCAGGTATGATGGTTTGAACCTCCTGACCTTTTCCAGTGCCTTTTCAAGGACTGTGAGGTATTCATCCCCGTTCAGCCGCTCCTTCAGGGGATAGTTGATGTTGTAACCTTTTCCCTCCCCCTCACCCTTTTCCTCTGCAAAACCGCAGAAATAGGGATAGGCAAAAGAAGGATGTCCGTGAATGCTGATGGTCAGCACATCCTTTCTTTCATAGAATATATCCTGTTGTCCGTTCCCGTGATGGTAGTCTATATCCAGCATGGCGACCCTGCCGTACCTGCTGAGGAAATTTGCCGCAATGGCGGCGGAATTAAAGTAACAAAATCCCCCGAACACTTTCTTTTCAGCATGATGTCCCGGGGGACGGACCAGGGCATAAACCACCCCCGTGCCTTCCAGCATTCTGACAGCCCCTGTCAGGCAGCAGTCCACTGCCCGCCTGGCTGCAAGGAAAGCATTTTTATTCAGGGGAGTGAAGGTGTCAATGCAATAATATCCGGCCAGGACGGAATCGTCCACGGGGGCACGGGTGGCATTGCGTACAGGGAACACGTACGGGTAGATCGATTTCCCGTTCGGCAGGTTTTCGCAGACCCTTTTGAAATAATTGATGTATCTCTTTTCGTGGACTGCACGAATATGCTCTTCGGAAAAACTCATTGCCGGAATTTCGCGGAATAAACCGCTCCCCTGGAGCTCTGCGAGTATGCCCGGGATCCTGACCGGGGATTCCACGTACCCGCGGTCACGCACATGGTGAATGGAATGCTTGTCATTGACGATCAGTGTGATAAGCTTTTTACTTTTCTCATTGGAAGGGATCTGGATACGGGTCTTCTTCTTCAGATACCTGGGCGGCCTGAACTGGACGGGATCATCCGTGACCGAAGCCACAACATCCTGGATGTAAGCCTGGGGGAAAACACCAGCATATTTCCGTTCAAGGATGGCCCGGATGATCATCTGTGCCGCTTTTTTGCCCAGGGATGATCCCGGGACAAGCAGGTCACACACCAGGTAGGGCGGGCATTCGTTCTTTTCCGGATCAAGCGGGGTCTCATACAGGGTATTGATCAATGGGAATGCCCCGAAGCGCTCATAGAACTTTAACCTGTTCCTGTTCTGTTCAATTTTTGATTCATCGCTGCAGAGTCCCGGTTCATCAGGAAGACATTCAAAGAACAATCCGGATACGCCCAGTTCACGTGCAAATTCCCGGACACTTTCATACAGGGAACTGCCTATGCCGCTGACCACGATATCCTTTTTCGAGGCAATATAGTCGAGGTAACAGAAATTCAGATCAGGGGCATACATCACCATTGCAAAGCCCTGTACCGTACCTTTCCGGTTCTCGGCTACCAGAAGGGTGGACCGGAAGCGGAATTTCAGGGGGTTCTTCAGGTGATCCGGAATGGCCTCGATCTCCTCTTCCTGAAGATCCGGGATCCTGCTTCTCAGGATTTCCTGCACCTGCAGGATGGCAGATTTATCCACAGGCAGGATACAGTCGGAGATCCGTCTGATGATCAACATCCCGGGGCAATTATAGTTCCAGGGGTTCCCTGTAGAGGTAGCTCTTGCCCTGGTAATTCTTCAGAACGTAACCCTCCTCGTTCCTCTCTTCAATATAATTGGGCAGGATGGGTATTTTACCGCCCCCCCCGGGCGTATCTATCACAAAGTGCGGAATGGCATATCCTGAAGTAAATCCGCGCAGGCCCCTGATGATTTCCAGCCCCTTTTCCACCGGGGTCCTGAAATGTGCTGATCCCGGAATGGGATCGCACTGGTAGAGGTAGTAGGGCCTGACCCTCATTTTCAAAAGAAGGTGATAGAGGTTTTTCATGATTTCCACCTGGTCGTTGATCCCTTTCATCAGGACGCTCTGGCTCCCAAGGGGGATCCCGGCATCTGCCAGCATGTTGCAGGCAGATACCACTTCGGGGGTAACCTCCTCCGGGTGCGTGAAATGGATGCTCATGAAGAGCGGATGATATTTTTTAAGCATCCGGACAAGGGAGTCGGTGATACGCTGCGGGAGCACCACAGGCACCTTGGTCCCGATCCGGATGATCTCCACATGCGGGATCGCACGGAGCCTGGTAAGGAGGTATTCAAGCCTCGCGTCAGACAGGGTTAATGGATCTCCCCCGGAAAGAAGGACATCCCTGATTTCAGGGTGCATCCGGATGTACTCGAGAGCCGTATCCCATGCAGCAAGGTTGGCATGCACCTTGTCCTTTTTCGAAACCATGTGGGAACGGGTGCAGTAGCGGCAATATGCCGCACATACACCGGTGGTGAGAAAAAGCACCCTGTCCGGGTAGCGGTGCACAAGCTGTGGTACCGGGCTCTGGTTTTCCTCTCCCAGCGGATCGGCCATCTCCTCCGGGGCCACGATCAGCTCGTTAACCACAGGGATCATGGTCCTGCGGATAGGCTGATGGGGATCTTCAGGATTGATCAGACTGGCATAATAGGGTGTGATCCTGATCGGAAGCTTCTTCTTCTTTTCTGCCGACTGCAGTTCTTCAGGAGAAAGCCTGATGAATCTCTCCAGCTGATCCCAGGAGCCGATACTGTTGTTGAGCTGCCAGGTCCAGCTGTTCCAATCCTGGTCATTCGCATCAGGGAAATGAATGATCCTGAACCGCAGGGTACGTTCACTGCTTTTAGTGGATAAAACAGCATCGTTGATTCTCGATTTATTGGGAGGTTCTTCTGCAGGAGGAGGTTCCACATCCTGAGGCTCAGTCTCACTGTCCTTATGCAACATAGCGGACAATGAAAATAATCTGGGCGATTTCATTTCTATTCGATAGCGGTTGTTTGGGTTGTCGCTTTTAAAAGGTATTATTTTTTTGCAATATTAAGAATATTTTAGATGCAAAAGCGGACTGATTAAATATTATAAAAATATTTTCAAGTTGCTCAGGTTCTGAGGGATCATTTGTACGGTTCAACCTGGAATTGGCCATACCGGACAGGGAGTAACAACATTGCTGTTTTCAACAACCCGCCGTTCCATCATCTCTTGCTGATAACGGTCATTGCATCCGTCACGATGGTCCAATACAGCTATTCACCAGCGGATCATGACGGCACCTTTCACATTGATGTCAGAAATGGTCAGAAGGCCCCCTCTCTCCATGGGATCCCAGACCCACCTGGAAATGCCGGAGGAGAGGGATTCTGGAATCTCCATGCCTCCTGCCTTTACCCCGGACGGTTTTCTGGAAAGCCTGAAGACAAGTTCATCAGGGGGTGTAAAGGTCTCCAGCCGGATCAGGTTACCGGAATAGCGGATCTGGCTGACCACCGAGGAGGAGAAGAGCAGGTGGTTCTCATTGGCCGGGGCCAGCACCGGACAGGCTGCCATGGCCCTCAGGAAATGCCGCACATAATCACCGTATCCGTCTGTAAGCCAGATATCATCCCTGATATACCGGTTCTTGCCATCATGGTCCACCGTATAGGTGGCCCAGTTAAGTGCACGGATGGCATTTGTGACATAGGTGGTATCCCCGCTTAAGGAGGCATACATCAATTCAACAGAGGATTGCCTGGAGGTATGGCTGTTGCCGGGAACCCGGTACACCGTCTGTTCATTCATCACCTCCACATTGTACCGGCCATATTCATGATTGCCCAGCTCCCTGTGCGCCCAGTCAATGATCCCTTTTACATCCTTTTCCCAGTGGGGAAAGAGGTCCCTGTGCTGAAGGATGAACATTGCAAAGGTGATGGCATTGATCTGTGTATCGCTCCAGCCAGGAATATCCTCAAAGAATGGTCCCCACCGGTTGGATCTCAGCGGATATGCTTTCATCCATTCGAGGATCACCTGAAATGCCTGGTTGTAAGAGGCAAGGTGGGGGCTGTCAAGTTCTGCAAGTTCCTCGAACAGCATCAGGGTACTGCTCCAGTTAGCGGTATAGCCGGCAGAAGCGGTCACCTCCCCGGTAGAATTGTTGCTCAGGAGGTGGCCGGTCTCTCCGGTGAAGGCATTTACCCGGAAGGGCAGGGGTGAATGAAGGGAATCCCCCCTGGTGGTATGTGATGCGAGGCAGTCAGCGATCTTCTGCGCGGAGACCAGGTACCTTTCATTCCTGGTGATTTTGTAAAGGGTGACAAGTTCATGTGCAAAACTCCCGGACTTGTCGGGCTGCAATATTCCCTTCCCGTCACGCATATCCCCGTCATAGATGCCCGAATGGACTACTGTATTGTAGGGAAAGGGCATATCAGGCCAGGCTGCATGGCGATCGCTGAGGCCATTTTCGAGGTAGTAATCGGCCTGATAGATCATGTCATCCACCAGGGACCTGTCGCCCGAATAGGCATAGTACAGGGCCCAGGAAGAAAGCGCCATGCTGATCTGGTCCCCTCCCAGGCCCCGCATGTCGTGTTCCGGTTTCCAGACCTGGTGGTTCATGTAGTATTTGATGCCATTGGAATCGATGGGCATCTCCTTCCAGAAGTTCCAGACCAGGGACAGGACTGTATCGTAAGAAGTTCCCAGCTCCTTCGAAAACCAGGGAAGGATGTTGCCGTGCTGGTCGACTCTCACAGGGTGGTACTGGATTGAATCCTGCGTGATCTCATCCACGATCCCTTTATTGCCGGAATGCGGATCCAGCCTGCAGGCTGGCAGGATGGGGATGAGAAAAAACGGGATAATGACGATTCTGTGAAACATGGACATGCATCTTTAGGAATATGTTAATAATAAACCATCCGCTGACCGTAAGTGATCGAACCAGTGATTTTTGCTTTTCACGCCCATTAAATCAGCGAAGCTCCATCCGGCCAGCCAAATGATGAATCCGCTTAATGTGCCTTGTGCAGGATCCTGGTAACCATTCCCCCGGAGCATTTCAGTGTGATCAGATATATCCCCCTGTTCAGATGGCCCAGATCCAGCAAAAAAGCACCCTGCATCTCCTGCCTTGATTGATATACAGCCCTGCCATCAATATCTGACAATGTGATGGTCACCGGGCCTGCAGCATTCGTCCCGGTGGTTATGGTCACCATATCGCTGAAGGGATTGGGAAAAACATTGAAACCCTGCTCCTGATGCTCCGTCTTCGATTGGACCGACCCTTTGAAATACCTGATCAGGGGATCTGATGCAAAGTTGCCTTCAATGACCATATTGGCCGGGATCCTAACACTGACCGGGCTGTTTGATGCGTTCACATTGAAATCAAAGATATAGGTCCCCCGCAGGTTTGTCACCGTACCATTGGAAACTTCGAGGCCGGCAAGATCAAAGCCTGTTACAGGCATCTGAAAGATGGCATATACCGTGAAATGACTTTTTGTGATTGTATCAGCCGCATTGTCGGTTGAAAGGAGAGGCCGCGGGGGTACGCTCAGTGTTTGCGTCAGGCTGTGAAAAGAGGAACCGGTGTGTTTAACCCGGAAATAGATTGCCGAGCCTGGTGTAAGAGGCAAAGGCGCATTGGTTCCGGAATTTGAAACGGCAAATGACACCGATGCAGAATACTCAACGTTCTCTGTCACATCGGTGGAGGTGGTCTCGTTTTCAAAATCAACCTCAAAAGAGGGTTCAGAAGGCCTCTCAGGAACCTCCAGGTACTGTATATCCGATTGAAAGGATGACCCTGTGGCCGGATGCATCAAGTATATGTCTTCGCCCGGAATCACCTGCAACGCGGCACCTGGACCGGGGAGGGACCCTGTCATATCAGGATTGTCTGCATATTGTATGGTTGCCGGTACCGGGGCGGATGTTCTTTCGCTGCTGAAATCAATCATAAATCCCGGTGCTTCAGGACGTTCGGGCACGTCTAAAACAAATTCACCGGAACGAAAACTGCCTGATGTTGCCTTTTTCCTGAAAATGAATGCCTCTCCCGGGATGACCACTGGCGCTTCACCGTTCCCTGTTACCCATACCGTTTCACCACTCTGTTTATATTCAATGGTTGCATCAACGGGTGAAGAAACGGTCTCTGCCGGATAGTCCACCTCAAAAGAGGGGGCAGCGGGGCGCTGCGGTACTGTCAGGATCTGTATGTTTGAAGGTGGATTGGAACCCTCTGCCTTTGTACGGATATATACATCCTGCCCGGGGGTAAGGTCCAGGTATGCCCCTGTACCGGTTATGCCTGCTGTGGAAAAGTTGTCATAACTGTATTCATCACTGACCGAAAGAGGCGTTTTGGTGCGTTCGTTCTGAAAATCAATTTCATATGCCGGCGGTAGCAGGGAGCTTCCGGTAAGATCCTGCACGTCGGATCTGAAAGCCGAAGATGTGGCCTTCTTCCTGAAATAACGTGTTGAACCAATCGGGAAATTCACATAGGTGCCGGTTCCGGAAGTAGCATCGGTCATTGCCGGGTCAGACCCATATTCATATTCAGACGATACTGTCTGGACGGTCCTCTCATTCAGGGCATCATAGGTGAAAGCCGGTTTGGGGGGCCTGGAAGGTACCGGCAGCTGCTGAATGCCTGATGCCGGTGTGCCTCCCTCTGCTTTGGTCCGGAAATAAAGGTCCTGGCCCGGGGTCAGGGGAACCACGCTGTTGGAACCACTGATGGCACCTGACATGTCACCTGACAACGAATATTCATCGGTGGGAGGAACGACCTCGTTGGTGGTTTCACCGGCAAAATTGATGGTATATGCCGGCTTGGGAGGAACAGTGCTGGTATAATTGTCCCATCCCGAAAAGGTAGTTCCGTTCGCCACAGCTACCACCGTTACATACACACGGATGGGGAACCATTTGCTGCGTACGGCCCAAAGCTCATTGCTGCCGCCCCAGTTGTTGTTTGCAATCACACTCCTTGGATCCAGTGACCAGATATTGATACCCAGCCTCCAGAAATCATTCACCCTTGCAAAGTCAACTCCTTCATAACTTTTCCACCAGGCTGGTGGTGAGCTGTTGTTGGTTTCAATGCTTCCCGGCCCGTCCATCGGGATGATCTCGGCCATGATCTCGGAATAGTCCTTCTCCTCATCCTGGATGTTGGATTCAAGTCTCCATTGCCAGATCCCGAACTGCAGGCCACAAGGTTCATCGGTTGCCTCTGAGATGATTTCATACCGTGTATAGAACTTCCCGTGGTAATAATCATACGGAGTGAGCCAGTTCGACGGGGTGCCTGCCGGACGCTGGAAGAAATAGTAGCCGTGGCCCGATTCCATGGTCCATTCTATGGTGTCGTTAAGCAGCATCATCTCCTGGGCCGGCAGTTGAAGAGAGGAAAGAACAGCAAGGAGGACAAGAGAAGATTTCCAGACGGATTTCATGATATCAGCATATACAATTCAGCAAAAATATCAAAAAATATGCAATGCCGGATTTGACCGGATGATCTCTTTCTCCTCCCCGGAAAGGTGGTATGTGTTCTTCTTGTAATCTTTGGTCGCGGCAAGGAACCGGGTGGCTTCAGATTTGAAAGAGTCTGTGAACCGGAGCCCGAGCTCGGCATAGATCCGCTTAACCTCCTTCAGCGGATCCTTCTCAAGGTCTTCAAACGACACTTCTGTAAATTGTTGCCTGTCAAGCTTCCAGCGCTCCTTTGAAACATATTCCAGAAAAGAGCCCAGCACCGATGAGATATCACCGGCTGTCGGGGCTTTCCAGCCTCTCTTCAGCTTGTTTTCGCGTGCAACAATGTTCCACATCCGGATCGTGGAGGGTACCACGAAGAAGGGATCACGGTAAATATGAATGAACCTTGCCCCGGGGAACATCTCTGCCAGGAGGGGGATCCGCATGGTATGGCAGGGATTCTTGGAGACGATCCGCTTCCCGGTGAGCAGGGTCAGTTTCTGATAGAAGGTGACCAGGTTCTTTTTCCACACCTCCAGCTCTTTCCCTGCCGGGATATACTGGTCATAGCCATCCAGGAAGAACTTGCTGCCGGAAGGAAAGATCAGTTTCTCGATGGGGCTTTCCGATCCCATCCTGACCAGCGCAAACTCTTCTTCCTGGGGTTCAGAAGGCGATAGTGCCACATTGTCCATGGGCCTCTTTTTAGGCATGATGAGTTTCATAATGGGCACGTAATATTTCGTGCTGAACAGGAGATGGTCCGGGATCACGGTCTGCACCATGGTCGGTGCAGTGAACTGCGGATCGAGATTAATCAGCTGGTGCAGAAGAGTACTCCCCGTTCGCCAGTGCCCGATGATGAAGACCGGAGGTTCTGAAATTTTGGTTTCCCTGGCCGCTTTCGCGTAATTCTTTCTTTCCGCGAGGGTCAAGACCGAAGAGATCAAGGAATTCTGGAACAGCACCAGGAACCTGAGAATGTATACCGGGAACGGGGTAAACCCATTCCTGAAGATCAGTCTCATCAAAACAGGGAACCTGATTCCCGTCAGTATGGTGAGGATCTTCATATCAGGAATCCGGGCTGATTCCTACCTGTTGATGTTGCGAATAGACAAATTCTGCGATGGTATCCACGGTGTCGACGATCAGCCTGGCATGATTCTGATCATGGATCTTGACATCAAAAGTCTTCTGAATGGCCACCACTACCTCCAGCACATCAATGGAATCGATAGTAATACTGTTTTCCCCGCTTAACAGGGAGACATCGTCTTTGATCTCTTCAGGACGCACATCTTCAATATTCAGCGATTCAAGGATCAGCTTCTTTGTTTCAAGCTTAATGGTTTCCAGCATTTTTTCCGCCATAAATGTCCGTCGCTATGCAGAGATGGTCTGTTTCAGATCGGTAAAAAAACTGTACTCAAGTTCGGCATTTTCACGGATCATGTTTCCCATCTCTTTCAGTTTGTCTGTTCCAAATTCCCTCCGCTTGGCTATCCTGGATGCAAATAGAGAGATATTCCTCCAATCATCCCCTATATCCATCATCCGCTTCGCGTACTCATTAAAGACCGATTTATCCAGGATGGTTGCAGCTTCACGAAGAAAAGATGCATAAATATAGCGAAAACCCGCGCCTCCTGTACCCTGGTCCTCAAGCATGGTGGTGATCAGGAATATATTATGGGCCAGATGTTCGGTATCTTTGGCATATTTGGGCCACTCGGCAATCTTGTCTGCAAAACGTTTGATCCCTTTCACCCCGAGAAACGGGATGGGGATCTTCAGCATGTTGAAAACAGTACTCTTCAAGCCCTGCCGGATCCCTTTTTCAACGTGGATCTCAACGGGAACATGCACCGGGTAGAACATCAATCCTTTTGGAGCCATGCTGCCTTTCGCAAACCTGCCCTTCCGCAGCGAATCACGATGAAGTTTTGCCAGTGTGGGGTGATAGCAATCACTTACAATATAATGATCACCCTCTTTCCCGATCACAACAATGTAATGCACGTTGATGTGCACGCGGTGCCAGGGGGGAAAGAAGTCCATATAGAAAAAGTCGACCTGCAGCCCCACTGGCTGGTTCTGTTCGAGCAACCGGTCCAGCTCTTCCTCTGCCTTATCGGGATCGGAGAATTTCTGGGTTTTAAAAGTGATCCCGGTACGCTTTGTAAAATTCTCCAGGATCTTGCCCGGCCTGATGCGGGAGAAGACCACCGGGAAATCACGCATGGGGGTTTTCATG
Source organism: uncultured Bacteroides sp. (assembly GCA_964467775.1). Taxonomy (GTDB): domain Bacteria; phylum Bacteroidota; class Bacteroidia; order Bacteroidales. The sequence continues at coordinate 40,318 of CAYXUD010000152.1, forward strand.
TATCCAAAGAAGATCCCGCTGGCAATCCCAAAGACCAGCGGTTCCGAAATCTTCAATCCATGGTGGTTCACTAAATTGGTAATGGTGCCGGACTCACAGTGTGCTGCCATAGAGTGTTTGAAAGGTATAGCGCTCAAGATTTAATCTTTTCAGGATTGGTTATTACTAATAAGGGATTGCTGGTCTTCTCCTGTGAAATGGTCAGTGGCCTGGCTTTGAAGGCTTCAATATTGTGTCCCATATTCCATTTGGCATCCTGTTTTGTGCTTATGATCTGGAAGAAATTCGCCACAGGGATATTGAATACATCGGCATATTTTTGAAGCTCCCCCACGCTGGCCTTCATAAAATGTTTATACTTCAGGTGTTTTTTCACTTTCCTTCTGGGGATTCCGGCCCTTGCAGCCAGTTCGGAAACAGAAAGCTCCTCGAGGGATCTGTACCTTTCTACGGGACTTATCTCTTCCTTCAGCACCTGTTCAAACAGTTCTTTTTCAAGATTTCCCCAGATCCGGTAAAATTCATCCAGGTAATTCCCGGCAAGATAGGATCCGGTCTGAACAGGGCCAATGCTGTTATCCTCTTTTTCTGCATAGAGGATAAGCTGGTGGTCCTTGAAATCGGTTAAAATCTCCTTTTCTTTCATCTAGGATTTTTTGCTAACGGCTCCAAAAGATAGAAGTAAAGTTAGAATAAAAAAAACCAGCAACGATATAAATTGCCCGAGGACCATGTCAATGCCCGCATTTCGGGCAAAGACACTGTAAAATGCATCTGCCCCCCATCTCAGCGGGGAGATGAAGCTGATTTTGCTGATCAGATCGGGCATCATATAATTGGGCACGAAAATACCTCCCAGGACAGCAAGGATCACCACAAATACGGCACCGATGGGGGCTGCCTGCTGGAATGTGGACGACAATGTCCCTATCAGAAGTCCGAATCCTATGGCTGCCAGGCCGGATGCAATGGCGATGGCTGTCAGGGCTGTGATATTCACTTCAAGAGAGAGGGGAGGCAATGTACAGATCAGTGGAATCAGGTACCTGCCGATCAGTACCATCATGATAAACTGTAGAATACAGACAACCAGGTATACTGTTATTTTACCTGAAAAGAGCATCACCCAGTTGACCGGCAGGGTCATCAGGCGGTCCCTGGTACCCTGCTGTTTTTCATTCAGGATACTGCCTGCCAGGGGGATGACAATAAAGAACATGGCAAACAGTATGAAGGCAGGCACATTATTGCGGACAATGTTGTATTCAAGGACAAATTCACGACCTCCGGCGATACCCTCCTCGATGCTGACCAGTTCCTCCAGGCCAGAATAGTGGATGGGGAGCCGGATTGCCGTGGAATCCCGGGAGAGCCCGTCAAAGCCTGAACGGATGGAGGAGATCACCTGCTCCCTGCCCGGGAAATCGGGCAATTCATTTTCAAAACCGTCCGGCACCAGATCTTGCCTGTAGTGGCCGAACTGTTCTGCGATATGGGCCTGCAATGCCTCCCTGAAAGCCCCGGAATAGATATTCGCAGCCGAGGACTCAACGATCATGTAGAGGGAATAGCCCATGATATCCTTATAAAGCTTCATGATGGCGGGATCGAACAGGAACCTGATCCCTGTCAGCGTTTCAGCCTGTACCGTTTCACTTGTATCGGTGGCATGCCGGCGGGCAAGCGCCTGAAGCTTCTCCGTTGCGCTGTCGGGAACGATGACCAGCACCTGGTACCTTCCCCTGTAAACCTCCCTCTCGGCCTGCTCTTCAGATTCAAACAGATTCAGGTCAATGTTTGGCTGGCTCTTCAGCCTCTTTTCTATGCTGTCACCCAATGCAGAGCTGTCGGAATTGACCAGAACGATGCTGGCTTTCGAATCCATGCCGATCATCACCTTTTCCTGGGTAAGGGTGATCACCAGCAGCAGCAGTGCGGGCATCAGGAAAAGAAGCCCCAGCCCCGGCAAGTCCCGGATGACCTGGAGGATTTCCTTCACCACTATGGCACGGTACTTCTTCATGGCTAATCCCTCAAATCCCTCCCGGTCAGGTTGATGAAGAGCTGTCCAAGATCGCTGCATCCGGGCTCGGAAGCAATCAGCCCTTCAGGGCTCCCCTCCCTGAGGATGGAACCGTGGTCTATGATGCTTACCCTGTTGCACAGCGTTTCAGCCTCCTCCATGTAGTGGGTGGTATAAATCAGGGTGGCCCCCGCCCTGTTCAGACCCGACAGGAAATCGAAGATCAGGGATCGCAGCTGCGGATCCACACCCAGCGTGGGCTCATCAAGCAGGATCAGCCGGGGTTCATGGATCACACCTGCGATCAGGTTCACACGCCTTTTGATACCCCCGGAACACTTTGAAATCAATTTATGCCGGTGCTCCTCAAGGTGAAACAGCCTGATGCTTTCGGCAGCCCTCTCTTTGAGGATCGTTCCCGACAATCCGTGCAAATGGCCAAAAAACCTGATATTCTCGAACACGGTCAGGGCAGGATAGAGTGCGATCTCCTGGGGGACCAGGCCGATCCTGCGTTTAAAATGGGTGGATCTCCGGTACAGGGATTCCCCGAAAACCACGATTTCACCCGAGGTGTGGGACAGGGTTCCGCAAAGGATGGAGATCAGTGTGGATTTACCGGCTGCATTGGGGCCAAGCAATCCGAAGAAATCGCCGGAGGCGATCTCCAGGTCGATCCCCCTTAATGCTTCGTCCCTGGATCCCTTGTACCTCTTTTTCAGTCCACGGACTGCGATAATGGTCTCCTTTTTCACTTTATACCGGGCTGGATGGAGGGACTAAAGTAACTAAAAACTAACGTAAATATTTGGCTTAGTTACCAAAACCTCCTTACCTTCCGGCATGAAAAGAGAGAATGAATTCCCCGTTTATCCTCCCCTTTTGTTTGTCAGGATCACCGAGAAGATCCGGTATTTTTTCCTGCGGCTGAACAGAAGGTTCACCCACCCCAATGTGGTGCTGTGGGAGATGGTCCACAACTTCTGGCTGGCTGCCGGTATTGGCGTGGTGGCTGAACTGGGCATAGCGGACCTGCTGAAAGAGGGAACACATACGGTGGATGAGCTGGCTGAACTGACCGGTACGGACAGAGGAGCCCTCTACAGGGTGATGCGCATGCTGGCCACCCAGGGGATTTTTAAAGAGATCAGGGGGAAGCGCTTCGTTTCAACACCCCTGGCACAACCCCTTCGGGAGGATCAGATCAGGGACCTCCTCCTTCTCCATATGACCCCGCGGCATTTTCAGATGTTCGGGGAGATGATAACCTGTGTGAGAACGGGCAAAAATGTTTCGGGGAAACCGGGAGGAAGCGCACTGTTCGACCATATCGGGAATGATGAGCAGAGAAATGAGCGGTTCAACAAAGCGATGACAAGTGCCACAAGGATGCAGGCTTCGGCCATCCTGTCGGTCTTCCCTTTCAAAGGGTACAGGAAAATTATCGATGTAGGGGGAGGGCAGGGACTTCTGCTGGCCGCCATCCTCCACCGTAACCGTCAGGCCGGGGGGGTGGTGTTTGATCTCCCCAAGTCAGTTGCTTATGCCGGGGATGTTATTAACAGCTATTCACTGGGAGACCGGATGAGGGCAGAAGGAGGGGATTTTTTCAAAAAAGTGCCTGCAGGAGGGGACCTCTATATCATGAAGAGCATCCTTCATGACTGGGATGATGACGCCTCCCTGAAGATCCTCGGGAATGTCCGGGATGCGATGGGGGAAGGATCCCGTCTCCTGGTCATTGATTCGGTCCTCGATGAAGGCAACAGGCCCTCCTTCGGGAAGATGACGGACATACTGATGATGATTTCCGCTGGAGGAAAGGAGAGGACCAGGACAGAGTGGGACACATTGCTTGGCAGGGCCGGTTTCCGGATCAGGAAAGTCCACGCCACCGTGTCACCTCACAGCATCATCGAGGCAGACCGGGCCGAAAGGTGATCATATGAAGATACGAAATTACTATATTTGCCACCGGCACAAGAGCCATTGACATGTGGAAGACTGTACTGACCCTGCTTGTGACCATCGTGGTCATCCCTTTCATCGCATTCCGGTTTGATGAGCCCCTGACGGCGTTGCAATCGGCCGTACTGACCAGGGTGGCGATCATCTATCTCGTGGCGGCCATGCTCTGTTTCGTGGTCAGTACCATTACCGGCAACTACAGCCAGGTGGATAAGCTCTGGAGCATCATGCCGATCGCATATGCATGGGTCGTGGCCTGGACAGCCGGTTTTGAAACCCGGCTTGTACTGATGGCCATCCTGGTATCGGCCTGGGGGATCAGGCTGACCTATAATTTCTCCAGAAGGGGAGGGTACTCTCTCAGGTTCTGGGCAGGCGAAGAGGATTACAGGTGGGCCATCCTCAGGGCAAAGCCCGAATTTGCTGCACGATGGAAATGGGTCGTTTTCAATCTTGTCTTCATCTCGTTTTACCAGATGGGCCTGATCCTGCTCATGACCCTCCCGGCTGTGAGGAGCGTGGGAGGAGGTTCGCTGACCGCGGCTGACTGGATTCTGGCCGTGGTTGTGACCGGGTTGATCATCATTGAAACAGTAGCTGACCAGCAGCAGTGGAACTATCATAAGCAGAAACGGATGCTTCAGGAGAAGGGCGGGGAGCTGCCGGAAAAATACAGCAGAGGATTTGTTCATGCAGGCCTGTGGGGGATCGTTCGCCATCCCAACTATGCTGCTGAACAAGCGATCTGGATCGTATTCTACTTCTTCAGCGTGTTTGCCTCCGGGCAGTGGATCAACTGGTCGGTGATGGGGGCCATCCTGCTGGTACTGCTTTTCTGGGGAAGCAGCAATTTCACTGAATCGATCTCCGCCGGGAAATACCCCGGATACGCAGAATACAAGAAGCGGGTTCCCAGGTTCATTCCCTTTGTGTAAGAAAAGCGCATTTCATTTTTGGTTATCTTTAGTATCCAGATAAAACTATTGAGTACAGATTACGCTATACCGCTCCCCATATGCTGAACCGGATCATTTCTCTCAGTATCAAGCATAAGCTGATCACCGTTCTGTTAACACTGTTTATCGTTGGATTTGGTCTCTTTTCAATCCTGCAGATCCCCCTGGGCGCAGTGCCTGATATCACCAACAACCAGGTGCAGGTGATCACCACCTCCACCAACCTTTCCACCCAGGATGTGGAACAGTTTATAACCTACCCTGTGGAACTCGAAATGTCAAACCTGCCGGGCGTTACCGAGATCCGGTCCATTTCCAAATTCGGGCTCTCTGTTGTGACCATTGTCTTTGATGACAGAATGGGAACCTATCTTCCCAGGCAGTTGATCGCGGAAAAGATCAAAAATGCCATCTCCAATATTCCGGAGGGATTCGGCACACCTGAGATGGGACCCATCACCACAGGTCTGGGGGAGATCTACCAGTACATCCTCGATACAAAACCGGGTTACGAGAAGGACTATTCCATCATGGAGCTGCGCACGATCCAGGACTGGGTGGTGAGAAGACAGCTCGCAGGGATCCCCGGAGTGGTGGAGGTGAACACCTGGGGAGGGTACCTGAAGCAGTACGAAGTATCGATCAATCCCGAAACGATCAAAGGGCTGGGCATCTCCCTGATCGAGGTGCTGCATGCCGTTGAATCGAACAACAACGTTGCCGGCGGAGCCTATATTGAAAAAACGAACCAGAGTTACTTTATCAGGGGGGACGGACTGGTCACCAGCCTGGAGGACCTTGAAAACGTGGTAATCAAAAACGTAGAGGGGAACCCGGTGCTTGTGAGGGATATTGCCATGGTCCGGTTTGGTCAAGCCAACCGTTTTGGTGCCATCACTGCCAACGGGGAGGGGGAAAAAGTGCTGGGACAGATCATGATGCTCAAAGATGCCAATTCCAATAAGGTTATCGAGGCGGTCAAGGAGAGAGTGGCTGAAGTCCAGGAAACCCTGCCGGAAGGGATTTTCATCAACCCGATCCTTGAGCGGAGCGAACTGATCCACAATACTTCCCTGACGGTTCTTGAGAACCTGCTCTTCGGCTGCCTCATTGTCTTTTTGATTGTGGTCCTCCTTCTGGGGAACCTCAGGTCGGGCCTGGTGATTGCTTCCATTATACCCCTTTCCCTTCTGTTTACCATTTCGATGATGTACATATTCGGCATAGACGCCAACCTTATGAGCCTGGGTGCGCTTGATTTCGGGATTATCATAGACGGAGCCGTGATCATCGTGGAGTTCATTGCCATCAAGCTTACGATCCATAGGGAGGAACTGGCGGGTGAGACAGGGGATGGAAAACAGACCATCATGGACCGGATCACCTTCGATGGTGCATCAAAAATGATGAATTCAGCCATTTTCGGGCAGGTGATCATACTGATCGTCTTTATTCCAGTCCTGTCGCTGAGCGGTGTTGAAGGAAAGATGTTCCGGCCCATGGCCCTCTCTTTCAGTTTCGCCCTGCTTGGAGCCATCTTCTTTGGTCTGACCTGGCTTCCTGCTGCATCCTCCTTGTTCCTTCGACCGGAAAAGGAGAAACAATTCTCCCTGACCAGATGGATCATGAAACTGTTCTACCGCTCCTATGACCCTGTAATCCGTTTTTCTTACGACCATAAATGGTTGATCTTCACTCTTGCGGCAGCCGCCCTGTTCTTCACAGGTTTCATATTCTCGCGGATGGGCGGGGAATTTGTTCCCACCCTTGATGAAGGTGATTTTGTGATCCAGCCTGTTCTGAGAACGGGGACCTCGCTCTCCAGGACCATTGAAATGACCACCCGCATGGAGAGGATCCTGATCGATGAGTTTCCCGAAGTGGACCAGATCGTCTGCAGGATCGGGGCGGCGGAAGTCCCCACGGACCCCATGTCCATGGAGGAGATTGATATGATCATCAAGCTGAATCCAAAGGATACCTGGGTTTCAGCTGCCAGCAAGGAAGAGCTTGCCAACCGCTTCAAAGAGGCACTCATGGTGATCCCGGGGATTGAATATGAATTCACCCAGCCCATAGAAATGAGGTTCAATGAACTGATCACGGGTGTGAGGGCCGACCTGGCTATCAAGATCTTCGGTGAAGACCTGGATATACTGGCTGACCGGGCCCAGGAGGTGAAAAGACTGATTGCAGAGGTGCCCGGAGCGGCCGATATCATCCTTGAAAAGACAGCCGGATTACCGCAGATGAGTGTTGTCTATAACCGGAGCAAGGTGGCATACTATGGCCTGTCCATCGAAGAACTGAACCTCTATCTCACCACAGCCTTCGGAGGCGCTGCCGTGGGTAGTGTCTTTGAGGGGGAGAAGCGGTTTGACCTGGTGGTGCGGTTGCAACCCCAGTACCGTACCGACATTGAGAATATCCGCAATCTGCCTGTCACCCTGCCCGACGGAGTGCAGGTACCCTTGCAGGAGGTGGCTGATATCAGCTATGCTTTCGGTCCGGCCAAGATTTCTAGGGATGATACCCGCAGAAGGGTAGTGGTAAGCGTGAACGTAAGGAACCGTGACCTGGAGTCGGTGGTCCGTGATATTGAAGAGATCCTTGATCAGCAGCTGGAGCTTCCCGCAGGCTACTACATCGACTACGGGGGGCAGTTCGAAAACCTCAGAAATGCCTCCAGGCGCCTGAAGATTGCGGTACCCATCGCCCTGCTGCTGATTTTCATCTTCCTCCACTTTGCTTTCGGCTCGATTAAGGAGGCTGCCCTGATCTTTACGGCGGTCCCCCTTTCAGTGGTTGGGGGAGTTTCCCTGCTCTGGATCAGGGGAATGCCATTCAGTATTTCAGCAGGGATCGGATTTATCGCCCTGTTCGGGGTGGCGGTGCTGAATGGCATCGTACTGATTGAGCATCTGAAGGAGCTGAAGGCGGAAGGGGTCGTCGATATGCGCACCCGGATACTGAAAGGCACAAGGGAAAGGCTCCGGCCGGTATTGCTCACGGCTGCTGCTGCAGCCCTGGGCTTCCTTCCCATGGCCGTTTCAACTTCCGCCGGGGCAGAGGTACAGCGGCCGCTGGCCACGGTGGTCATCGGAGGGCTGGTCACATCCACCATGCTGACCATGCTTGTATTGCCCCTTCTCTATGCTGTTTTTGATGAGATTACAGGGATCCGGTTATGGCCCCCGGGATTGAAAAGGGAACGGATTTTACCCCTGGTGCTTCTGATCCTGGTCCCGTACGCGGCAGATGCCCAGCCAGCTTCATCAGGTCCCGGAAATCCACCGCTCCTCTCCCTTCCCGCGGCACTGGAAATTGCCTATGACAACAACAGCGAACTTGAGGCTTACAGGCTGAGGGCCAAGGAACAGGAGGCGCTCATAAAGACCGCATTCAATATTGATAGAACCACGCTCTACTATAACTATGACGAAAACAATATCGCGGAAAATGATTATCCCATCGGGGTGATCGGGGGTGAGCAAAGGTTCGATTTTCCCACCCTATATTTCGCACAGAAGAGAGCCAACGTCATTGCCTATGATATGGCGGTGAATGAATTTGAAATAAAGCAACGCCAGCTTACAAGGGATATATCACAGGCCTATTATACGGTGGTTTACCTGTTGCACAAAACAGAGCTTTACAACCTGGTTGACAGTATATATGGCCGTTTCACAGAGGCGTCGGAACGCAGTTTTCAGGAAGGGGCGATCGATTACCTGGACATGCTGGTCGCCCAGTCCCGGCACCAGGAAATATACCTTGTTCAGCGTCAGCTGCAACGTGATGTGGAGATCGCCTATGGGAATCTTTCGGCCCTTATGCATTACGACAGCGCTTTTCAGGTCCCCCTTGATTCCTTTGATATGCTGCCGGTTGAACCGGACAGCGTGCGCTCAGGTCCCGGGTGGCATCTGCTGCAAAACGCTGCATTAAAAGAGGGTGCTGAGCTGAAGGTCGAAAAACAATTGCTGATGCCCGAACTGACTTTGACCTATTTCAACGGGACCAACCGTTATGAGGGAGCAAGGCATTACCAGGGTTTTGAAGTGGGATTGGGGGTGCCCCTCTTTTTCGGGGAGCAGAGGGCAAGGGTGAAAGCGAAACAGTATGCCCTTGAAGCGACAAACCATCTGCAGGACCATTATATCACGAGCTATGAAAACCGGATCCTGGAGCTGAGGCGCGGAATAGAAAAATACGGGGAAGCTGTTGAATATTACCGGCACTCCGGCAAACAGCTTGCAGCCGAATTGATCCGCTCGGGTGAAGCAAAATACCGGGCCGGGGAGATTGATTTTTTCAGGTTCATTCAGAGTCTGGACAGCGCAGTGAAGATTGAGATGAACCACCTGGAAAACCTCTACAGGTACAATCAACTGGTCCTGGAGATCAATTACCTGACATTTGAACAGTAAAAAAAGCAGGTCATGAAATATTTTCTGTTTTTAGTCCCGGTGATGATCCTTTCACAGTCCCTTTCCTGTCATCGCAGCGGGGGAAGGTTAGAGGATGCCGGAAGTGAAGAGGGGCCGGCCACCGGGCAGGCCGGGGAAATCGTGCTCACAAGGCAGCAGTTTGAGACTTCTGCCATGAGGGTCGGAGACCCGGCGACTATGATTTTTCACAATGAGGTAAGCACCACCGGGTACATCGTTTCGTCCCTTGCCGGCCGCGCCAAGATCAACTCCATCATATCCGGAAGGGTATGCCAGATCAGCCATTCGGTAGGCGATAAGGTCCAGAAGGGTACCGTCCTGTTTTCTCTTGAGGGAGAGGAGATCATAAAGGCCCAGCAGGATTATGCCGTTGCCTTCCAGGAATTGAGGGTCCTGAGATCAGATTATGAAAGGTTGAAATCCCTTTCCGAAGAGAGGCTGGCAGCCACCAAAGATTATCTGAAAGCAGAAAGTGACTATAGAAGCAAGGTTGCACAGGCAGAAGGATTGAAGGCGCGTTTAGGCTTGCTGCATCTCGATCCCACAGAGATCGAGAAGGGACACATTCAGCCTGTCATTCAGGTTACGTCCCCCTTGCAGGGTATGATTTCCAGACAGGATCTTGTGATGGGGCAGTATGTGGAACCCCGTGAAACAGCCATGGAGGTTGTGGACCAGCAACAATTCCGGTTGAGTTTGCTGGTGTACGAACGTTCTGTTTCGGAGCTGGAAACCGGACAGAAAATAGCGTTTTTCACACCCGACAGGTCCGATGTTCATTACAAAGCCATCCTGAGTCATATCGGGACCTCCATTGATCCGGTCAAAAGGACCATCCAGTGTTACGCGGATATCCTACCGGAAAACCGGGGTGGGTTCATAGAGAATACATTCGTTGAGGCCAGAATAACCACCTGTGAACGGGAGGCACTGGCCCTTCCCGAAGAGGCTCTGATCAGGGAAACGGAACGGGATTTTGTCCTTGTACTGGTGGATAAGACGGAAGAGTCCTTTACCTTCCGGAGGGTCCCGGTCCGCACCGGCGTAACACGCAACGGGTATACGGAAATCCTTGATGGGGATCTGACTGCCGTTCTGACCGTGGGCGCCTATAATTTGTCCACCGGGGATTGACAGGCCGGAGATCTGTATGATAATATTGATTAAATTGATCATTTGTACAGCGTGAATATGGAAAAACTATTTGAGGTACCCTATATCAAGTATTCGATCATCACGGTGGTCACCCTGCTGATCGCCTTTGTGATATCAAAAATCATCAGGATCCTGCTCTCCAGGTTCCTGAGGCTCTCCTCCTCCAAGCTCAGAATAGACCATACGCAATTCAATTTCCTGAAGAATGCGGTCACATTTTTTATTTTCCTCGGGGCGGTCATTTTCATATTTTACACTGTGCCGAAACTTAAGGCATTAAGCATCACATTGTTTGCCGGTGCAGGGATCCTTACGGCCATCGTATTGTTTGCTTCGCAGCAGGCTTTCGCCAACATCGTGAGCGGGATCTTTATCGTCATCTTCAAACCCTTCAGGGTCAATGACCTGGTGGATGTCGGAAATCTGCCGAAAGGCAGGGTGGAGGACATTACCCTGAGGCACACGGTGATCAGGAATTTTGAGAACCGCCGGATGATCATTCCCAATTCGGTAATCAGTTCGGAGATCGTCATCAACTCGAGCATTGTTGAGGAACAGATCTGTAATTTCATTGATATGGGGATCAGTTATGATGCTGACATTGATAAGGCCATGGAGATCATGCAAAGTGAAGCCATGGCCCACCCCAATTTCATAGATCACCGTTCGGAGGAAGAAAAAAGGGAAGGCGTTCCTCCTGTTTCGACCAGGGTGATCGGGTTCGGGGACTCTTCCGTGAACCTCAGGGCCTTTGTATGGACGGAGGACCATTCCAGGGGTTATGTGCTCAGGACGGACCTTTATAAATCGATAAAAGAGCAGTTCGATCAGCAGGGAATTGAGATCCCCTTCCCGTACCGCACCATTGTGTATAAAAAAGAGATCTGATCATGGCACGTTTTATCAAAGACCGCACCGCATCGAAGGGGATGAGCCCCGGCTCCCTGGTCCTTATCGGGAACCAGAAAATGAAGCACCCCGTGATCCAGCTGATGGAGATGGATGCAGAATACCTGGAGGAAAGGGAACTGAAAACCATTGAGGAAGCTGTTCCCTGCCTTGATTCCAGTCCTGTCTCATGGATCAATATCTGGGGGATCCATGATATGGATATGATGCAGAAGCTGAGTGAGATATTCAGCCTCCAGCCGCTCTTTATGGAGGATGTCCTGAATACTGACCAGACGCCCAAATACGAAGAAGGGGAAACCTATGATGCATTTATCCTGAAAATGCTGCAGTATGATGAAGAGAAGAAACTGATCTCTGCTGAACAGTTAACACTGATCCTCGGAAAAAGATATGTGGTTACCTTGCAGGAGCAGAAAGGGGACGTCTTCAACCCGGTGAGGGAAAGGATCCGGAATACAAAAAGAAGAACCCGGTTCATCGATACCGATTTCCTGGCATATTCCCTGCTGGACACCATTGTGGACAATTATATCCAGGTGACCGAAATCATTGGCCGGCAGATCGAGGGCCTCGAGGAAAGGATCTTCGGCGGTCCTGATCATAAACTGATCGAAGAGATCCATAAACTGAAGACGGAACTTTCCTTTTTAAGGAAGTCGGTCAGGCCGCTCAGGGAGGTGATGGTGCAGGTGCTTAAGTCGGAAAGCGGGATGTTCCAGGAAAAATACATGCACTTCTTCAGGGACCTGAACGAACTGGTGTTCCAGGCCACCGATGCCATTGAACTTTACAACGGGATGATCTCCGATCACCTGATTATCTACAGTACGAATATGAGCAACCGGACCAATGAAGTCATGAAGGTGCTTACCATCTTTGCCTCCATCTTCATCCCCCTCACCTTCCTGGCCGGGATTTACGGAATGAACTTTGAATTCATCCCGGAATTATCGTTCAAATACAGTTACCTCATCTTCTGGATCGTGGTGATCCTGATCGGTGCCGGACTGCTGATCCATTTCAGAAAGAAAAAATGGCTCTGATCAGTGATCAGTGCACCCCGATATGCACGACTGCGTCTCCCTGGTGCAGTATCGGATTGTTATTCAGACCGATAATCCATCCTGAGACATGCGTCCTGAGCTGAATTCGGAAAGCGCCGAAGGGATCGGTAATATAACCGACCAGCTGGTTCTTCTCCACATACTCCCCGGTGGAAACCAGGCACTGGAAGATCCCTGAGGAACGGGCCCGGACCCACGATGAATGCATGAACTCCTGATTATGATATCCGGGATCTTCCACCCCAGCTGAAGAGATCCCCAGGTGGTTCATCATCCGCAATGTTCCGTTGATCCCGACGGTAATGGCATGCTCGCTGAAACGGGCAGATTCCCCTCCTTCATAGACGATGATCCTCTTTCCCAGTTTTGCGGCAGACTGCCTCAGGGATTTGGGCCTGAAATTGGAATGAAGGGTAAAAGGCGCACAGAACGCACGGGCCAGCTCGCGGTTCACCGGATCATTCAACACGCAGCGTACCTGGGGATAGTTGTCCCTGTCCGCGCCGCCTGTATGATAATCAATCCCATAATCGATGCGGGGAACGATCTCTTTCATCAGATAGTAAGCCAGCCTGGAAGCCAGGGAACCGTTCCTGTTGCCCGGAAAGGACCGGTTCACGTCCTTTCCGTCCGGGACAAACCGGGAGAAATGAATAAAGCCGAAAATATTGAGGATCGGGACACAGATGACAGTTCCTTTGAGGGGAATGTGATGCCCCGCCTCAATGATCCTGCGCACTATTTCAATCCCGTTGATCTCATCCCCGTGCAGCCCCCCCAGGAGCAACAGGACGGGGCCCGGCTCGATGGCCCGGGCTACAGTGACCACGAGATCGATGGATGTGCGGGAAGGGAGCCTGGCAATGTTTACCTCCACACTCGTGGATTCACCGGGCGGGATCTCTATATTGTTGATGATCATCGGGATCGGGAATTACGCTTTAACCCTGTCTTTGGGTCTTCGTTTCAAATTCACGGACTGTACCACATAATCTATGATCTTCCCTGCTATATCAATCCCGGTGGACTTCTCTATGCCCTCCAGGCCGGGGGAGGAATTGACCTCCAGCACCAGCGGCCCGCGATTTGACTGAAGCATGTCAACCCCGGCAATGGCAAGTCCCATCGCCTTGGCCGCCTTGAGGGCAGTCGCCCTTTCTGAACGGCTGAGCTCTATCACATTGGCTGCCCCTCCCCTGTGCAGGTTGGAACGGAACTCACCATCCCGGCCCTGCCTTTTCATGGCACCCACGATCTCACCGTTGATGACAAACGCCCTGATATCCGAACCTTTGGCCTCTTTAATGAATTCCTGGAGGATGACCCTGGTCCTGAGGGTGTCAAATGCCTCGACAACTGATTTGGCCGCTTTGTTGGTCTCCGCAAGCACAACGCCGAGTCCCTGGGTTCCTTCCAGCAATTTGATGACCACCGGGGCCTCCCCGATGTGCTTCAAAACCTGGTTTTCCTGCTTGCTGAAATTGGTAAATGCAGTCTTGGGCATTCCAACCCCGGACCTGGAGAGGATCTGGAGGCTCCTCAGTTTGTCCCGGGACCTTGTGATGGCCAGAGAATCAATGGCACTGAACACCTTCATCATCTCAAACTGCCTCACCACAGCGGTACCGTAAAAGGTCACAGAAGCCCCGATCCTGGGGATGATCGCCTCTATGTCATTCAGCATCTTACCTTCATGGAATATGGAGGGGCCCCTGTTGTCCATGATGATATCACACTTCAGATGATCGATGACCATTCCCTCATGCCCCTTTTCCCTGATGGCTTCCAAGAGCCTGGAGGTGGAATAGAGCTTTCGGTTTCGCGACAACACAACAATTTTCATTGATTCTTGACTTTGAGTTTATAAGATACATCCTTCAGCCTGACATCCACCAGGAATCGTCTTCTCAGGAATTTCCTGCCAAGGAGTATGGGATATTTCATATCACTGCGGTCGGTGAGGGAAAATTCGGTATTGATTCTTTCCCCGAAGATCATCGCATCGGTCCTGATCAGATACCTGTGTTCAGTTCCACCGCTGGAATTCTTTACCAGCTTGTCGGTGAAATCCTCGAAATACAACCTCTTCTTCCTGTGCTGGGGATAGCGAGGATCCAGCAATTCAATGGAAAGGACCTCCCTGCCGTCCCGTTTGATGACCTTGATGTGGCTGCAATGGATCGCACAACCGTAAGCCCCGGTATCAATCTTTGCCCTGATGTTTGAGTACCCCAGGTCGGGCAGGTCGATCCGGTCCCTTCTGCCTATGATGATCATTATTCCGGTGTTTTGGGTTCATGTTTTGCCTCAGGAGGGTGCTGCTGATGGGTGGGTTTGAACGACCACAAAGATATATCTTTTTCTCATCCCCTCTGATCCATCTGTTTAAAAACCGCTTATGGCATCCTGCAGGGTTGATGGGGGCCCGACTATTTTCATATCTGGCAGGTTTGGTATAAGTTTGGAATAAAAGAATCCGTATGAAAGCCAAAATCGTCATTATTGTTATTCTGACCATACTGCTGATAGTATTCGTGCTTCAGAATACCACCATGGTCAGTGTGAAGCTATGGTTCTGGGGAGCGAATATTCCAATGGCATTGTTACTTTTTATCTGTTTTGCTGTTGGATTGATCATCGGATTGATCATCCCCGCTTCGAAAAACAAAAAAGAGCCTGATTGAATCCCGCTCGCGCATTCCCCGTAGCTTTGCTGCGGGGTAAGCGAGCACAAATAAAATAATTTATGGATCGAAGATTCCTCGGAGCTTGCTCCGAGGAGCTTCAATCCCGACGAGGGTTCCGTTCAGCATTTTCAGGGATTCAAATCCCGATCCGCCTCGGAAAAGATGGTATATATCGGGCAGGATGTTGACATCCGCGTCGCTCGCGGCTGAGGCGACCATCAGTGCCTGCCCCAGATGCCACAGTACAGGTGATGATCCCCAGAACTCAAGCTGCGGCATCACCCCCGTCTTCCTTCCCGGTTCGAGGAGGCTGCCATACTTCTCTCCGGCCTCGAACAGGTCCAGGGATCGTTCACCCGTCAATCCGGCAGTGGCTGCAATATTAATGTACTGAAGCAGCCCGGATTCCCTGCCACTGATGGTGCTGGTGTTCAGACAATAACGGAATGCAGGGTTGCGTGGCCCGTTCCCGGCAGAGGGGGATAAATTTGAACAGGCTGAAAAAGGCGCGGAAACCGCTGCTGTGCCCAGGGCGAGAGCGGTGATCGCTTCTCTCCTGGTGATCGATGGACTTTTCATGGACGGTACTATAGCGGGTTTGTTTCTGCAGTGAAGACAGGGAACATGTTCTTTCATCAAGAATCCATATATTGGGGATTCATTAATGACTGTTTTGGATATGAAAATCATAGTATTATCAGATGCAAAAGCGCTGCACGGATTTGGGTCCGAACATGGGCTTTCCTACCTGATCGAGGCAGATCGGAAAAACATACTTTTTGATACAGGAGCTTCTGATGTTTTCATGAAGAATGCCGGAATACTGGGGATCGATCTGACAGTGATTGATGCGATCGTTCTGAGCCACGGTCATTTTGACCACGGGGACGGATTGCAGTTCATTGACGGGAAACCACTGATCTGTCATCCGGGATCCTTTGTGCGCCGTTACCATGAGCAGGGGGTCGGGTATATTGGCCTGGCGCTCACCAGGGCGGACATTGAAAAAAAATTTGAACTGAGGACTTCGGCAGGACCGGTACAGATATCGGAGCACCTGGTTTTCCTGGGAGAGATCCCCAGGCTGAACAATTTTGAAGCAAGGGGCACCCGGTATTTCCTGGAAGGAGGGGAAGGGGATGAAATCAGAGATGATTCCGGCCTGGCCTGTATCACGGAGAGTGGATTGGTGGTTGTCTCAGGATGCGCTCATGCCGGGATTTGCAACATGGTGGAGCATGCCAGGAAGGTAACTGGGATGGATCATGTAGAAGGCGTGATCGGGGGATTTCATCTTCGTGAGATCAACCCCCAGACAAGAAAGACGATTCAGTATTTCAAGAGAATTGGAGTCCGGCGGGTCTATCCTTCCCACTGCACCGCGGAGCCGGCTCTGAGCAGGTTTCATGATGAATTCGGTCTCAATGAAGTGTATGCCGGGGGAACAATAGTGTTTAACTGACCCGGGTTTCTGCTGCGCTTCGGTTCAGCGTTGCAAAATCCATATCGCTGAACTGGCGTATATTTACGTCAATAACAGACACGCCATGGCCACTCCGAATTATGAACTGTTTGACAGGCGATATCAGCGGCGTAAAGGTAAATTACTGCCTGAACAGCTGGAAGATCTCTGAACTGAACGACCGTTTCAGACAGATGATGGACCAGTTGGAATGCTGTTGATAATGCATATTTGCCATTGATTGCGCATT
This sequence comes from uncultured Bacteroides sp., assembly GCA_964467775.1. Taxonomy (GTDB): domain Bacteria; phylum Bacteroidota; class Bacteroidia; order Bacteroidales. The sequence goes on from CAYXUD010000152.1 coordinate 57,246, forward strand.
TCCCTATTTTGCAGTGAACCTTCAGAAAATATGATACCATGAGAAAAGCCCTGTTCCTCTTCACATGTTCCATCTGGGTCCTTTGCGGATGCGGCTCACCAACCCCTGAAGCGCAGGATAAGAACGAAGAAGGATTCACCTTCGCCTTCCTGACCGATATCCACCTGCAGCCGGAGTTGAGTGCTGTCGAAGGGTTTCAAAAAGCCATTGACACGATCAATATGATCGGTCCCGATTTTGTGCTTACCGGCGGAGACCTGGTGATGGATGTGCTGGATCAGACCTATGGAAGGGCCGATTCACTTTACGATCTCTATGAGAAGGTCTCCGGCGGATTCCATATGCCGGTCTATAATACCATTGGGAACCACGAAGTTTACGGGTGGCACAGGGAAGAAGAGGGTATTGAGGAGCATCCCGAATTTGGCAAAGCAATGTTCGAGCAAAGGCTGGGGAAACGATACTACTCTTTTGACCACAAGGGCTGGCATTTCATGGTGCTGGATGCCGTCTGCCGGAGCGATGAGGGCCAATACACAGGGAAGATTGACGAGGAGCAGATCAACTGGCTGGAGCAGGATCTCCGGAGGACAGGTAAGGAGATGCCCATCATCGTCAGTGTGCATATTCCGTTCATTACCTCTCAGACCCAACTCACGCGGGGATCCATGGAGGCCAATCCGCCATACCTGATTATTACCAACGCCAGGGAGGTATTGCGCCATTTCCGGGAATATAACCTGAAACTGGTGTTGCAGGGCCATCTCCATTACCTTGAGGAGATCAATGTGAACAACCAGATCCATTTCATTACTGCAGGAGCCGTATGTGGCCTGTGGTGGAACAATAAACCCGGGACCACACCGGAAGAGGGCTTCCTTTTGGTTCACGTGAAGGGGGATGATTTTACCTGGGAATATGTGGATTATGGCTGGACCCCGCCGGGACAATAAAAAGCATTGATTACTTAAAATATTTATTACCTTTATCTCATCATTGGTTTCCAGATCCCGGTCTGACCGGGGGAATTAATAGGGAATGCCGTTAGAATCGGCAACAGTTCCCGCTGCTGTGAATCC
>CAYXUD010000153.1:0-2257 GCA_964467775.1 uncultured Bacteroides sp.
GATGCTTTGGCTGAGGAGTACAAAACAAATATGGAACTAAGGGCTTTTCATGATATTGATCTTGATGATTTCAATGAAACAGGGTGAGGTTTGGGCTATTAACCTTGACCCGACAGTTGGCTCAGAGATCAAGAAAACGAGGCCTGCAATCATTGTAAATGATGATGCTTTCGGTAAACTTCCTCTAAGAATAAATTACAATCCGACCTTGTCCTCCATCGCCTTTTTCATCCCTTCGGTGGTGGTGTAATACTTCACGATCATGTTGGGGATCTCCCACGGGGGGAGGGTCCCGGCGTGCAGGTATTCAAGGTATTTTGCGGTGACCTGTCCGAAGTGGGCCTCGTGGCCCACCCTGTAGCGGTCGGGGATCTCCAGCATCCACCTTGTGCTGTCAAGCTGGCTGAGCCCGATCCCGGGGTATGCCGGGGCGAGCTTGCTTTCGACGGCCTCTGCCAGCACAGGTCCGAAGGACCCGGGATCCCCCGGCTGGTTCAGCTCGATATAGAGCACCGGCTGGTAACCCTCCTCCTCACCCTGCCGGATCACCAGGCTGCACCGGGTGCCTCTCATGACCGAGTAGTGGGTATCCCCCCCACCCGCGGGGGCCTCGAAGTTCCAGGTCACCGAGACCTTCGCATGCACCCCTTTCAGCCTGTAGGTGATCTCCCCGTTGCTGTAGACTTTCAGCAGGCCATCCTCCACATCCTTCATCAGGTAGGCGGGGAACTCCGCCAGGCCGGTGACCTTCCCGAACATCTCCGGGGTCAGGTCGGTGGTCCACCTCCTGGCGCCGAGGATCTCCACATCCCCCTTCTCCAGCACCACCTCCGGGAAGGCCTCCCACTGGACCAGGTCTACCAGGTGTGTGGTCACATCCACGATCCCCTCGCCCTGCTGGCGCACATCGAAGAACCAGGGCGGGCGCACCAGCGGTTTGCCGGAGACATGCTTGAAGAAATGGTGGACACTCTCCTTGGTGATGGCCGGGTTGCCGGGGGTGCCCTGGACCAGCTCCCCGAACACCTCCGGGATCCGGGAGAGCTCCTTCTGCAGCACGGTCGTGATCTCGTACCGCTCTGTCATGATATCGTAAAGTAGCACACTGTTCCTGCGGGCCGTTTCAAATGCCTCTTCAAGCACCGGAAATGCTTCAGGGGTGATCACCATGGGCTTGTCGGCCAGCACGTGGATGCCGGCCCGGACGGCCTTCAGGATGTACTCGGTCTTCTTGGCATTGTTCCCCGACACCACCATCACATTCCCCGGCTTCTCCTCCAGCATCCTCTCCAGGAAATCGGGGCCTGTAAAGACCTTCTCCTCCCAGGAGGTGGGATCCTCCCGGCGGGAGTTGTAGTCCCTGATACTGCCGAGGTAGCTTTCAACCTCCGGTCCTTCGGGGGCGTAGACATATACCACCGGGTCCACATCCGCGTACATCCTCTTCTGGACCAGCGCGGCATGGAAGTGGCCGGGGTCGAGGTTCATGATCCTCACTTTTCCTTCGACGGGTTTGAACATGGGGGCAGCTTCCTGCTGTTCAGATGAAGCGGATTTTTCTCCTCTCTCACGGCCGCAGGACAAGAGGATGGAAAAAAGAAACAGTCCGGCAATAAGAAATTGTGGTTTCATGATGAACGGTATTTGGGATCTGGTGATGGCACATATTTCATTCTGCGAAAACTACCAAATTATTGCGATCCGGCCAAAACAGGTACCGGGAAATTGTGATCGTTGCAGGGCTCCTCCGCATAATCCAGCGTTCGAAAAGGTGCCCATATAGTGGGGCAATATGATCCGGGAAGGCTACAGGGCGACCTTCCGATCCACATTATCTTAGATGATCTATCAGGCTTGCAATCACGCTGCCCACCGGGATTGGATTTTAAAATTCCAGGCGTGAACAGAGTTCCTGCTTCATTATATAATTACTCAACGATTAGTTTTTAAGGATTTTCTGTCTGAAGTTGTACTTTGAGCTTGAGATGGAGAGAATATAGATTCCTTCTGGAAAGGGACTTAGATCAACAGTGAAATTAGTACTGACGATTTTTACTTCATGAATTATCCTGCCTGCTAAATCAATAATCCTGACAAAATCATACCTGTCAGATTCAAGGTTCACCTGCAGTGATTCAGTAAATGGATTTGGAAATACCTTTACTGATGGTTTTATCTGCGGGTTAACTGTCAAATTATAGTTGAAGTAATCACAGCTCAGGGTGTCATTCCATAATTCCGAACGGTATGAAAGGTC
>CAYXUD010000154.1:0-17470 GCA_964467775.1 uncultured Bacteroides sp.
CTCATCCTGGCGATGTCCCTTCTGCTGAACAGCAGCACCAGGCACCCGTAGCCCACGGCCATCAGCAGCAGAAGCAGGATGCTGATCCACAGATCCGACTGCATCTGGGCCAGCACCCTGCTCTTGAACAGGAATATTCCCATGAACAGGATGCCGGAATAGATGAAATAGGAGCCCACATCCCTCACCTGTTCACCCAGGCCGTAGTTCACCAGCTGCCCGGAGTAGAGACTGTTGATGATCCCGGCAGCGATCCTCTGGATGAGCATGGCGATCACCAGCCCTTTTACCCCGAAGTGAAGGCCGATCAGAATGGCGGGTACCAGGATCCCTTTTGAAACGAGGGCCAGTCTGAAATAGAGGCTGGCCTTCCCCTTTACCTTGATGATGTTCAGGTTGAATATGGTAAACGGAAAGAAGATGGCACTCAGGCAGAGGATCTGGAAATAGGGGACCATCTCCATCCATTTCTCCCCGATGAGGAGCGGGATCACATGCCTGGCGAGCAGTATGCATGTGACCATCAGCGGGGTCAGAAAAAAGAGGGTTCCCTTGATCAGCGCCTGGTAAGCGGTTTTCAGCTTCTGATTGTCATCCTGGATCATAGAAAAGGAGGGGAAAATAACCTTGTTCACACTGATGATGGACATGTTTGAAAGGATGTTCTGAAACTGTTCGGCCTTTGTATAAAATCCCAGGTCCTGTGCCGTATACTTCTTCCCGATGATCAGCTGGGCAAGCTGGTTGGAGATACCCTCCACCTGGTCGGCAATGAAGATCTTTCCGCCGAAATTCAGCAGTGGCCTGATCCTTCTCCAGGGCGCCCTGATATCGATCCTGATGGGATTGAAGAGCCAGAACAGCAGGGTGGTACAGATACTGTACAGGATACTCCTTATCACCAGGCTCCAGACACCGAATTCCCTGAGCGCAAGGTATATGCTGATCCCCCCGGAAATGGTAATGGCGGTCAGCTCCACTTTGGCCCTCAATTCAAACCTCAGGTGTTTCTGCAGGCTGGCTTTCTGTACAAGGCTCAGGGACTCGATGAAGATAACGGTCGAAAGCACCCTGGTGATCGCTGCCACCTTCGGCTGGGAATAGAATGCGGCGATCCGCTCAGAAAGCAGGAATATGCCCAGGGCGAGGATGATGGAGATGATGAGGTTGAACTTGAAAACAACCGAAAAATCGGCCTCGGTGGCATCACTCTTCTGTATCAATGCCTGCAGAAATCCGCTGTCCACAAATGTCGTGGCCACCGCCACAAAAACATAGGTCATCCCCAGCAGGCCAAAGTCCTCGGGCATGAGGATCCGGGCCAGCACCAGTCCGACGACAAACTGCAGGGCCATGTTTGCGTAGGTGGAAAAGATACTCCACTTGAGCGCGTTGATCGTCTTGCTGAAAAGGCTCATTGCCCGTCAATGAAAGACCTGAACCACATCTCCAGGAACAGAAATGCCCAGAGCCGGTTGGACCAGTCCCTTTTCCCCTCCGTATGCTCGGCCACCATCCTCCGGATCACAGCCTGATGAAAGAGCCCCCTTTTCAAAGCCCGGCCGTCCAGCAGCATCTCCCTGAGCAGGGGGGCCAGATCGCTCCTTAACCATATCGCCAGTGGGATGGAGAACCCTGCTTTTGGCCTGGTCAGGATCTCATCCGGAACCAGGTCTTTCACCGCACTCTTAAGGATGGCTTTCCTCCCTGATCTGTTGAGCTTGAGCCCGGAGGGAATGGAGGCCGCAAATTCAATGAAGCGGTGGTCGAGAAACGGGGACCTCACCTCCAGGCTGTTGGCCATCGAGGCAATATCTGTCTTCACCATCAGGCAATCGGGAAGATAGTGCCGCTGATCGTGCCTCATCAGCCAGTCGAGGTCATCCATCCCCTGGTCCCAGGGAAAACCGGCCGGGGTTGCACAGGAAGATAAGGAGTGATCGATCAGATCCCTGAAATGCGGCGTATAGGCGATCTGCCTCTCTTCCGCCTTCAGGATGGTTTTGAACTGCAGCATCCTCTCCCGGATGTCACGGGCGGCGATCATGCCAAGCCCCCGGATCACCTTCGAAGTCCGGTTGCCGTAGGGAAGCAGGTGAAGCAAATGAATTCCTCCGCGTGCCATGGGGGTCCGGAACCATTGCGGAACAGCATTCCACCGGTTCCAGCCCATCAAGGCCTCGTAACTGTCATACCCGGCGAAGGATTCATCCCCGCCGTCCCCGCTCAGTGCAACGGTGACAAAATCCCGCGTGATCTTTGAAACATAATAGGTCGGGATGACGGAGGAGTCGCCGAAGGGCTCATTGTAATGGTACACGAGATCCTCCAGGATCTCCACGGTTTTCGGCCTGACAATGAACTCCTGGTGCTCGGTCCGGTAGCGACCGGAAACCAGCCTGGCATATTCAAGCTCGTTATGTTCCGCCTCCTCAAATCCTATGGAGAAGGTCTTCACAGGAGTTGAACTGGCCCTGGCCATCATGGCAACCACCGTGGCACTGTCGATGCCGCCGCTCAGAAAAGCCCCGATCGGGACATCCGACACCATCCGCAGCGTGACCGATTCCTGCAGCTCCCCGACAAGCCTCTCTTCCATCTCCTCCCTGGAAATGGTCAGCTGTGTCCTTGGAACCGGTTCCCAGTAACTTCTGACCTCCGTATTCCCGTTCAGATCAACGGTGAGGTACTCGCCCGGCCGAAGCCTCCAGATGCGCTGAAATGCCGTCATGGGGCTGGGGACATACTGGTAGGTCAGGTAGTGGTCGATGGCCCCGTAGTCGGGAAGGATCTCCACTTCCGGATCTTCCGCAATGGCCTTGATCTCGGATCCGAAAATAAAGGAGTCGCTGGTCAGGGTATAACAGAAGGGCTTCTGTCCCAGCCTGTCCCTTGCACAAAAAAGGATCTTCCTGTTTTCATCCCACAGGGCGAAAGCGAACATCCCCCTCAGCTTTTCCAGGCACATAACGCCATCCTCTTCATAGAGGTGGATGATGACCTCCGTATCCGATCTGGTGGAGAACCGGTGACCCCTCTTCTCAAGCTCCTTCCGCAACTCCCTGAAGTTGTAGATCTCTCCGTTGAAGACAATCCAGATGGTCCCGGTTTCATTGGACAGCGGGGGACAGGCCTGCCGGTCAAGGTCGATGATCGAGAGCCTTCGCTGACCCAGGCCGATATGGCTGGCTGTGTAGATTCCCTCGTCATCGGGCCCCCTGTACACGATCTTCCCGCACATCGAAGCGATCAGTGCCTTCGGGGGCACCCTCTCCTGAAACACAAGTTTACCGCAGATACCGCACATCAGGGACAGGTCAGTTCAGCCACCTCCCGCCTAACTGGCCCTGGTTTGTTTGATTCGTTTCACCCTTTCCCGCAACTGCCGGGTCGTCGGCATATTCAGATCCTGCCTGCTTTCATAATTGTAGCTGTAGGCGGCATAGACCCCCCTCCGGCCCTTGATATCGTTTACAATGATCCCCAGTCCCTTGATGCCGCCTTCCTGCATATCCGACAATACATGATCGAGAAATTTTTTCCTTGAATACCCGTTCCTGACCACAATGATGGAGGAATCGGCGAAATAGGCGAATGAAAAGGCATCGGGGACAAGTCCGATGGGAGGGCTGTCAATGATAATAATGTCAAACTTCTTCGAGAGCAGGCCGAATATCTCGCGGGCTTTATCAGATACGGCAAGTTCACCCGGGTTGGGCGAGATGGGCCCCGAGGGTATGACAAAGAGGTTGGGGTAGTCGGTTTCCCGGATAATCTCGTCCAGCTTATTCTTGCCGATAAGGTAGGTTGAAAGCCCGATCTTTTTGTTCAGTTCAAAGGATTTGGGAATGGTGGGACGCCTCAGGTCAAAATCGACGAGCAGCGTTCTTTTGTTCGAAAGGCTGTAGGCCGATGCCATGTTGATGGCACAGAACGATTTGCCTTCCCCCGAGTAGGAGGAGGTAACCAGGATGATGGGGCACTCTGAGGCTTTGGTCAGAAACTCCATCCTTGCCCTGATGCTCCTGTAGGCTTCTGCGATCCTTGAGTTCGGTTCACTGAGCACCACCGTGTTGTAGGCCAGCTTGCTGTGGGGAATGTGGCCTATGATCGGCGAGGAGGATATCATCTTGATATCCTCGTCCGAAGTAACCCTGTTGTAGATCTGGTCAATCCCCACCAGCAACAGGGAGGGGATGCCGAAGCCTATGAACAGGGCAATGATCATGATCAGCATCGGATTCGGGCCGATGGCCAGGAATTCAGCCTTAGCGGGCTCGATCAGCTCATTGTCAGGCTTATTGGATGCCTTCTGGATCTGGGCCTCTGCCCTTCGCTGCAGCAGGTAGGTGTAGAGAACGTTGTTCAGGTTGAACTTCCGCTCAATGCCGAGCAGCTGCCTTTCCTTTTCCGGGAGCCTTGAAGCCTCCCTGTTGATCCTTTTGATCTGTTCACTGTTTTCATTGATCGCCATTTGATTGGCCAGTTTGATCCCTTCCAGGGTCTCCAGCAGGCTCTGTTTCGTATTCCTGATGCGCAGCTCCAGCTGAGCCTGAACAGGGTTCCTGTCACCAACCCCGCTGCTGAAGTATTCGGCCTGGAGCCCGGCCAGCTCCTGCATCAGCCTTCCCAGGATCGGGTCACTGATCTCCATGGAGGCAGGGGAGATGGGCACCTCGGTGTTGTCTTCCGATGCAAGGTATTCGGCCAGGTAATCGTAGTAGTTCGCCTTGAGGGTCAGCTGGGCCTTCTCATTCTCAAGGACCAGCGCCTGGTCAATGATCTGTTTCCCCTGTGCCGAAATATCCATGATGCGGTTTGCTGAACGGAACTCCTGCAGCTGATTCTCGGTGAGCATCAGGGAATCGGAGACATCCACCAGCTGGGCATCGATAAACTCGATGATCCGTTTCGCCTCGTGGTTCTTCTTTTCCAGGTTTTTGGAGAGGAACACTTCCGTGAGCTTGTCCAGGAAAATGACGTCCTTGGCCTTATTGGTCCCCTCAAGGATCAGGCGGACAATGGTGGCGTCCTGGGAGGCTGTTTCAACCTTCAGGCGCTGCTGATAGGCGCTTACCAGGGCATCCAGATGGTTGAATTCAATATATATCACATCTCCGGGCAATAAATCCTCCTGCTGGTCCGGATAGGTGGAGATGGTGAACGACCCGTCTTTCAGTAAGAGTCTCTCGCCATAGTGCAGCACCGTGTCAAGGTCAAGCGCGGAATTCTTGCCGGAGACCAGATGATACTGGTTTTTGTCAATGCCTTCGAAAAGAAATGTTTCACCCCTGGGAAGGTGGCCGTGCTCGGGCTCTATGATCCTGAACGGATACATGGGGTAGGTGGAAACCTGTTTCCTCATTTGTTTCCGGTAACAATCAATTCCAAAATCCAGCTCCTCCAGGGTCTCCTGGATCAATGTATTGGAGGAGAGGATATAGATCTGGTTGTCAAGGTTCTGGTTCCCCGGACGAAGCCCAAATCCTTCCAGCAGCATATTGGCGTTGGACAGGTTCGCCCGGTCCTCCTGCTCAATCAGGATGGATGCGGTGGCCCGGTAGGTGCGGGGCACTTTTTTTGTATAATATGTGGCTGAGGCGAGCGAAACGACCAGGGCCAGTACATACCAGTACCAGTTGGCCAGCGCCAGCCGAAGCAGTCTTTTGATATTGATGACCTCGGTGCCGCCTTTCCGCGATGGCTGTTTTTTTCCGGGAGTATACATGGCCAGATTACTGCGTTTGTACATAATTCATTACCAAAACGAAAGTAGTGATCGATGAAAGGATCAAGGCAAACGGGAACTGGCTCATGGAGAAGAATTTGCCTTTCATCGACTGAACATAGATGACATCATTGGGCATGACGTGGAAATATTCTGAATAGATGATATTCTGATCGGTCAGATCAAACTCCTTGACAATGGTGGTGTCGGGCAATTCCCTGACGAGCTTCACCTTCGTCCGGTTTCCGTATTCGGACAGGTCACCTGCCATGGCGATCGCATGGAAAATATTCATCTGTTCTTTATAGATCGGGAACTTTCCCGGGGTTCTCACCTCTCCCAGAATGCTGACATAGTTGTTCACCAGCTTGACGGTGATGGCCGCATCTGATACGTAATCGGAAAGCGAGGTTTCCAGCAATCGCTTGATCTCCGGCAGCGTCTTGCCTGAAACATAGATTTTCCCCAGGTAGGGGATATCGATGGTACCATCAGCCTGAACGGGATAGGACAGCAGTTCAACAGCCTGCCCGTCCACCGACATCGTTGCTGAAGCGACCGGGACGGTGTTGAACATATCTGAAAACTTCGGATCGGGTGTAATGACCCTGATATAGAGGTTGTCATTCGGGACAACCCTGTAGTGATCAGGAACATACGTATTATCGGCAATGGTGCTGTATTCCTGTTGCTGCAGGTATGTGGTCTTTTTGTTGGTGACACATGATCCTGTCAGCAACAGGACCAAACCGGCAGTCAGGATCGTTCTGATGCGGCGTATCCGGGAAACACGGTCCGAGTTAGTCATTTCCGGGGTTCTTTTGCAGTGGTTATTCTCATCATCAAAGGTAATGTGATTCATTCAGAACCAATACACTTATACCAGGATAAAGCTCCGCCCTCTCGGTCCCACCGGAAAAATCAGTGAAAAGAGTGCGGATTGGATCAAAATATGTCCTAAGATAGATATTTTCACTGTCGGGTATTTGGCTGGCTTGGTCTATTTGATGAACACCCCCTGGCCTGCACCAGATCTGCCTGAACCACCATGTAAGTTACTATTTGTGGCATGAACTGTCAATAATCATTTATGAAGGGGCCGGTTTCAGGGTCGAAAGGATCCTTTGGCCGCGGGTGGGATTTGGGGAAAGCTGATCTTCACATGCTGAAAATCAACCCTCATGGAAAGATTTGATAAACTGGTCAAAGAGGGCGGGTGGCCAGGTATCCCCCGAGCAGCGCTGAAAGGTCAAACGTATGAAGCTTCTGTGGACTGTTTGCAAAAGGGGGTTTCATAAAAGATTCATTGGAGACATAGTATTTCAGGCCGTCGCTGGTGGCGATCCCCTCCACCTGGTGGAAGGGCAGCGAAAGGCCCACCCTTCGCCTGTTCCCGGAGAAGAAACGGGTCCCTTCAAAATCATACAGCAGGTAGAGAAAGGGTTGCAGCAGAAGGTTATAGCCACAAAGCACAACCAGGTTATCTGACTCCAGCCAGGTTGCCCCGGTGATCATTCCATCCACCGGGTAGGTGGTCACCTTGACCGCCACATGGGTGCCGGGTGTCTTGGGCAGCCTGTAGAGGCTGGTCTGCGCACTGATCCACTGCTTGGTGAAGAGGTAGATGCTGTCACCTGCCACCAGAAAGGCCTCACAGTCAAAATCGGTCTGGTTGGGCGCTGCCGGAGAGAGGTCCACCTGGTCCTCGTAGGAAAACCGGATGGTATCCACAGCCGGGTCGCCGGCCTTGAGGGCCTCTTTGCCAACCCTCAGGATATGAAGGTCCGTCCGGTTCCCCGAAGCATTGTTCCCGAAAGCCCCCACGAAAATGTCCTCCCGGTCCTGGGTGATCTCTTCCCAGTTCATGTTCTCCCCCCCGCCCAGCGAAAGGGTGGCCATCAGTTTTCCATCCGTTGTATCGAGGCCATAAATTTCAGAGGGACCGTCGTCATTATGGGTCCACAGGTACCCATCCCATAAGATGAGCCCCGAATTACCGGAAAACCGGTCTTCAAGAGGGACCGTGGTCGCGGGTGAGACCGATACAGGTTTGTACATGCAGCTCCCGTCATTGGATATGGCGGAAGGATCATAGTTGCTGGCCTGGGGATCCGTGCACCCGGGATCACTCTCGTTGCATGAATCGGCCGACAGCTGAAGCAGTGCCAGCAAAAGGATGAACCTGAGTCCGCGTATCGTGAAAATCACCCCCTGTATCATGGTAATACCCTGTCTACGTGAACACCGTGAAATGGTTACGCCGGGCAGCTATGGCGATTCGATGTACTTGCGAAGTCCATCGGTGTACCAGGCCTGGTAGGCCCCGTACTCATCCCCGTATATGAAATAGGCATCGGTGTTTGCAAGGCCCCTGATAAAAGCCTGGGCATTCTCCAGTCCCATGACCATGCAGGCCGTGGCGTAGGCATCGGCGGTCATGCAGTCGGTGGTGAGGACCGTTGCACTGAGGAGCCGGGAGACCTTGGGGTACCCGGTGGCGGGATCGATGGAATGGGTGATGCGGATCCCATCCTTCTCATAGAACTTGCGGTAGTTCCCGGATGTGGCAAGGGAGCGGTTGTTCATGCTGATGATCACCTCCAGCTGCTGGCCCGGGATCATGTTCCCGTACTCGGGCCGGTCCACCCCGATCCTCCAGAAACTGCCCTTCGGGTTTGTCCCCCGGGTGCGTATCTCCCCCCCGATCTCCACCATGTAGTTCCGGCACCCCAGCTCCTCCAGGAACCGTGACACCACATCCACCGCGTACCCCTGGGCGATCGCATTCACGTTGAGCCTGACCCCGGGGTGGCTCTTGCGGACCTCCCCGCCCACCAGCTCCACCTTGTCCATCCCCACATACTGCAGCAGGCTGTCGACCATGGCGCTGTCCACCTCCAGCTGTTCACCCGGCCCGAATCCCCATGCATCGATCACCGGCCCGAGGGTGATATCAAATGCACCCCCGGTCAGCTGGTAGACCCTGGCAGACTCCCGGAAAACAGTCCTGAACAGGGAGTCTGTCATCACCCCCTCCTGGTTCCGGTTGATGGCACTGATGATGCTGGCCGGCTCGTAGGTGGAGAGCGAAAGGTCAAAGACCCGCAGCAGCGAATCGACCCTTCCCTGCAGGTCATACTCCGTCGGATGCTGGTATGTGATATGGTAGGTGGTCCCCTGTGTAAAGCCCTGAATAGTATAATACTCCCCCCGGGCTCCGAATTTGCAGGAGGAAGCCAGAAGGGCCATCAGGGAACTCACAATGATCACCGCATACTCCTTTTTCATACCGGGGGTTCTATATAAAGCAACCTGTGTTTTACTGAGGGATGTTTTTGAAGCCACCTGGCATTTTTTACGAAGTAAACAAGCACGTGGCGATAAAATATCCCTCAGTGTAAGCGGGGCGTTTCCTATCCAAAGTCGTCAAAGTCGATCATCTCATCCGGCACGCCCAGGTTAAAGAGCAGTTTCTGGACCGCATCGTTCATCATGGGCGGCCCGCACATGTAGTACTCGACCTCCTCGGGCTCCTCGTGGTAGCGCAGGTAGTTGTCGTAGAGCACCTGGTGGATGAAGCCGGTATACCCCTCCCAGTGGTCCTCCTCCTTGGGCTCTGACAGAGCGATGTTGAAGGTAAAGTTGGGGAACTCCTTCTCGATCTCCCTGAAGTGGTCCTCATAGAAGATCTCCCTGCTCGACCGGGCCCCGTACCAGTAGGAGACCTTCCTTTTGGTCTTGAGGGTGTGGAAGAGGTGGAAGATATGGGAGCGCATGGGGGCCATGCCGGCACCCCCTCCCACGTAGATCATCTCCCTCTTGGTATCCTTGATAAAGAACTCCCCGTAGGGTCCCGAGATGGTCACCCTGTCGCCGGGCTTGCGGGAAAAAATATAGGAAGAACAGACACCCGGGTTCACATTCCTGAACCGGCCATGGCTCACATCCCACGGCGGGGTTGCGATCCGTATGTTCAGCATGACGATGTTCCCTTCTGCCGGGTGGTTGGCCATGGAGTAGGCCCTGAAGGTCTCCTCGCTGTTCTTCATGTGGAGGTCCCACATGCTGTACTTATCCCATTCGTCGCGGTACTCCTCTTCCACATCGATGTCCCTGGAGAAATCGACCTCGATTCGCGGCACATCGATCTGCACATATCCACCCGATTTGAAGTTGAGCCTTTCACCCTCGGGAAGCCTCACCACGAACTCCTTGATGAAGGTGGCCACATTGTGGTTGGATACCACCTCGCACTCCCATTTCTTAATCCCCATCACCTCTTCGGGAACCTGGATGGTCATGTTCTCGCGGATCTTCACCTGGCAACCGAGCCTCCACTGTTGCTGCTGCTCCTTCCGCGTAAAGAACCCCGTTTCGGTCGGAAGGATCGACCCGCCCCCCTCGAGGACCTGGCACTTGCACATGCCGCAGGTGCCGCCGCCCCCGCAGGCGGAGGGGAGGAAAATGCCGTTGCCTGAAAGCGTCGAGAGCAACGTGCTTCCCGGGGAAACGGTGAACTCCTTGTCATTGACCTGTAACTGCACATCACCCTGGGGTGTCAGCTTGTACCTGGCATAGAGCAACATGACCACAAGCAGCAGGATCACGAAGAGGAAAACCGCGATGCTGATCAGGATGATGGCTGCTGTTGAAGTGAGAAATATCATAGTGCTAAAGTTTAATACCCATAAAACTCATGAATGCAATACCCATCAGCCCGGTGATGATAAAGGTGATACCCAGTCCCCTGAGCGGGGCCGGCACGTTGGAGTACTTGATCTTCTCCCGGATGGCGGCAATTCCCACGATGGCCAGGAACCACCCCACGCCCGATCCCAGCCCGAACACGGTGGCCTCGGCAATGTTGGCATACTCCCGCTCCTGCATAAAGAGCGATCCTCCCAGGATGGCGCAGTTCACAGCGATCAGGGGGAGGAAGATCCCCAGGGAGATATAGAGGGCAGGGGCAAACTTCTCGATCACCATCTCTACCAGCTGCACCATGGAAGCGATCACGGCGATGAACATGATGAAGGAGAGAAAGCTCAGGTCCACGTCGGCCAGCGAGGGGCTGATCCAGGCAAGCGCCCCCGCCTTGAGGATGAACTTCTCCAGCAGGAAGTCAATGGGAACGGTAAAACCAAGCACAAAGATCACAGCGATCCCCAGTCCCGTGGATGTCTTGACCGTTTTCGATACGGCCAGGTAGGAACACATGCCCAGGAAATAGGCAAAGATCATGTTATCTATGAAGATGGACTTGACAAATATGTTGACCAGGTTTTCCATGGAATGATTGTTTCTTGCGGTTTATTGATTAGGGTCAGTTCTCGATCAGGTTCTTTCTCCTTGCCCGCTGTATCCAGATGATGATGCCCACCACCACCAGGGCCATGGGGGGAAGGATCATCATCCCGTTGTTTTCATACCCCGCGTCATAAAAGGCCTGGGGGATCACCTGGTAGCCCAGCAGGGTGCCGGATCCCAGCAGCTCGCGGAAGAAGGCCACGATGATCAGGATCACCCCGTAACCGGCTGCATTGCCCAGCCCGTCCAGGAACGAAGCCCATGGCTTGTTCCCCAGGGCAAAAGCCTCCAGTCGCCCCATGATGATGCAGTTGGTGATGATCAGTCCCACGAAGACCGAAAGCTGCTTGCTCACCTCGTAGGCATAGGCCTTCAGCACCTGGTCCACCAGGATCACCATGGTGGCGATCACCACCAGCTGGACAATGATCCGTATCCTGGGGGGGATCATCCTCCTCAGGAGCGAGATCACCACATTGGAAACTGCCAGGACCACTATGACAGAAAGCGCCATCACAAAGGAGGGCTTCAGTTTCACGGTCACGGCCAGCGCCGAGCAGATCCCCAGCACCTGCACGGTGATCGGGTTGCTCTGTCCCAGCGGCTCGCTGAGAAGCTTCAGGTTCCTGGCGGAAAATAAAGGTTCTTTCTCGGGTTTCATGGGTGTCGGTTATTGTTTATCGGTAAATGGTTATCGGTTATTGGTTAGAGGTTACGGGTTGAGGGTCGGGCTGGTCTGATGCGATGGCTTTGAAGTGGGCCACGTAACCGGCCAGGCAATCCTTCAGCATGGCTTGCAGTGCCTTCGAGGTGATGGTCCCGCCCGAGATCGCATCCACCTGGTGGGGATTGGAGGGGTCGGCCCCGCCCTTCACCACCTCGATGGAGACAAAATCGCCGGCATCATCGAAAATGGTCTTCCCCGCGAATGGCGCCTGGAACCATGCGGTGCTGATCTCGGCGCCCAGGCCGGGGGTTTCTCCCTTGTGGTCGAAGACCGCGCCGCAGATGGTGTTCAGGTCCGCATCCAGTGCAATGTACCCCCAGATGGGCCCCCAGAGTCCCTTTCCCCGGACGGGCACCACATATTTCTTCCCGCCCTGGCCGTCGGAGAAAACAAACACCGGGTAATCCCGCTCCTCCTTCGGCTTCCGGATCTCGGCATTCAGCTGGAGCATCACTTCAAAGGCGTCTTTCTGCACCGGGTTCCCGTTGAAATCGACCACGTACGAGTCGGTAATGTATTTTGCGAACTCCTCGTCAATGTAACTGTTCTTGTCGCTTACCTCCCCGACATTTTCGGCTTTCCCCACAGAGCGGAGCACATCCTGTTTCCTTTCGATCTGGATGTTCATTTCCTGGCGGGGCTTCAGTTGCATGGAGACGAATGAAAGCAGGATGGCCACGATCGTTACCATGATCAGCGAAAAGAAGAAAATGTATGTGTTGCTAAAACTTTTCATGCTCGTTCCTATGAGTTTAGTTTGCAGTAACTTTGGCTCGCTTCAGCCTCCTGCGGATGTTGCTTTCGATCACATAGTGGTCGATCAGCGGGGCAAAGACATTCATCAGCAGGATGGCCATCATGACACCCTCGGGATATGCCGGGTTGAGCACCCTGATCAGGATGGCCAGCAGGCCGATCAGAAAACCGTAGATCCATTTCCCCCGTTCGGTCTGGGCCGCCGAGACCGGGTCGGTGGCCATGAAGACGGCCCCGAAGGCAAACCCGCCCAGCAGAAGGTGGTACCAGAAAGGCAACGCCATGAACTCATTGACCGCGAATGCGTTCAGCAGAAGACCCATCACCGTGCCCCCGGCAAATACGGAGAAGATGATCTTCCAGCTCCCCACGCCGCTGAGGATCAGGATCGCCGCCCCGATCAGGATGGCCAGGGTGGAGGTCTCCCCGATGGAGCCGGGGATGGTCCCCAGGAACATGTCCCATGGCCTGTAGGCCTCCCCCAGTCCGTTCACAAAGGTGGTTGCGTTCTGGGCGGCCTGTCCCAGGATGGTGGATCCCGAAAAGCCGTCCACCACGCCGGTCCCGTCTGTCAGTCCCGCGATCCATACCTTGTCGCCCGACATGTGGCTGGGGTAGGCAAAAAAGAGGAACGCCCTGGCCACCAGGGCCGGGTTCAGGATATTCATCCCGGTCCCGCCGAACACCTCTTTCCCGATCACCACCGCAAAAACAGTGGCCACGGCCACCATCCAGAGGGGTACGTCAGCCGGCATCACCAGGGGGATCAGCATCCCCGTGACGAAATAGCCCTCTGCCACCTCATGTCCCCGCATCTGGGCGAAGGCAATCTCAATCCCCAGCCCCACCACGTATGAGACGATGATGATGGGAAGAATCTTCAGGAACCCGAACCAGACCATCTGCCAGAACCCGGCCTCCACGCCCAGTGCCAGGAAATGCTGGTACCCGGTATTCCAGATGCCGAACAGCAGGGCGGGGACCATGGCCAGCAGGACAACGATCAGGGACCGTTTCATATCATTGGCATCCCTGATATGAACCCGGCCTGTGGTCACCCGGTCAGGCACAAAGAGAAAGGTCTCAATGGCCTCGAACCCGGACAGGAACATATGCAGTTTCCCCCCCTTTTCGAACGGAGGCTTGATCTTATCAACAAATCTTCTTAAAGCACTCATCTGTATTGATTGGTGTGTGAATTACTCTTCCATTTCTTTTCGCAGCGACCTGAGCCCGTCACGGAGGATCTTTGTGACCGGGGTCTTGGAGGTGCATACAAATTCACAGAGCGCCAGGTCCTCCTCGTCCACCTCGTAAATGCCCAGCTGCTCCATCTTATCGATATCATTCGCCAGGATGGCCTTGAGAAGCTGCATGGGGTAGATGTCCATGGGCAGCACCTTTTCATATTCGCCGGTCATCACGAACGCCCTCTCCCCTCCATGGTAATTGGTGTCGATGTCAAATTTCCTCCCGGGGGTCAGCCAGGTCGATGTAAATGACCTGGAGACGGAAAATTTCCTGAATCCGGGCATCATCCAGCCGAACAATTCATGGTAATTCCCCTCGGGGATCACGGTGATCTGTGAATCGAGGAACCCCAAGTGCCCCGTCTCCGGATCGAGCCGGAGCCCGTTGAGCACATTGCCGCTGATCACCCGGTTATTGCCCTCCTTCAGGCGGCCCTCCAGCAGGGGGGCCACTGCAGTGCCCCGGATGGTCTTGAAGTAGACCGGCTTTTCGACCCTGGAGCCGGTGAGGGCCACCACCACGGAAGGATCATACCTGCCGTAGCGGAAGAGCCTGCCGATGGCCACCACATCCTGGGGCTTGACCACCCAGACCACCTCCCCCTTGTTGATGGGATCGAGCTTATGGATATGGACACCGACATTCCCGGCCGGATGGGGACCTTTGAACCGGTTGATCTCCACTCCCTTGATAGCGCCCAGGGTCCTCACCGAAGGGTAGCGTCCGTCCAGGTTCAGGTGCACTTTTCCCTCTGTCAGCTGCTTCAATACATTCACGCCCCACTGGAAGTCCTCCTCCTTGTCGTTCAGCATGAAATCAAAATCGGGAGCAAGGGGGGCCGTGTCAAAGGCGGAGATGAAGATCGATTTGGGCCTCTGCCCCGTCCTGGCAATAACCGTGTAGGGCCTCTGCCTGATCATGGGCCAGAGCCCGCTCTCCAGCAGATTCTCCACGATCTGCTCCCTGGTCATCCCGGACGGGTCACCCTGGCGGAAATCCTCCGGGGTATCCTTGCCGTCATCCTCCACAATCACCTCGATGATCCTCCTGCGTTCACCCCTTTTGATGTTGAGCAGGATCCCGCTCACCGGTGAGGTGAACTTCACCTCAGGATGGTACTTGTCAAAGAAGATCGGGGTTCCGACCTTTACCTGATCGCAGAGCTTGGGAATGATCTTGGGCGTAAGTCCATGCCAGTCAACTGGTTTTACTGCATAGGTTTTGGCCCTCGGGGCCTTTACAAACATTTTTTCAGCCACTCCATTCATGCGGATGTCAAGGCCTTTCCTGATCTTGATTACCTCTGTCATTGTGAACTATGTAACAGTAAAAGAAAGTGTAAAAATAGCTATTTTTGTGAACCGTCAAAAAACGTTTCACCATAATTATGTTTTACAATCTAGAGGTTAGATATTTGCGAAAACGCACCCGTGAACTTATGAAAAAACCGGTGTATCTCATAACATATTTCCTCCTGATACAGGTCATCATCTCACCTGTCCAGGGTCAGGCATCCTACCTGGATGCCGGGGGTGTGCTGCGCGAAGTATTACTGGTTCCGTCCATCAGGACCATCCAGCTCTACCGTGAAGGCTGGCCGCTCAGTTACCCGGTCATCCGGCTGGGGGAGGATCTCCCGCTGATCCTGGAATTTGACGATCTTTCCCCGGGAAACCCCACCCTCTATTACAGGCTGGTCCATTGCAATGCGGACTGGACGGTTTCCGGCCTCACCGTACAGGAGTACCTGGAGGGGTATCCCGAGAACGAGATCCCGGGAGGTGTCCCCTCCTTCAATACCTACACCAGCTATATGCACCACACCCTGCCGATCCCCAATGAGGAGATCCGCCTGAGGGTGTCGGGGAATTACCTGCTGGTGGTCTACCGGGAGATGGACCCGGATCAGGTGGTATTTACCCGGCGGTTCATGGTCACAGAAGGCCGCGTGAATATCGAGGCTGTTGCGCACCGCCCGGTCCAGCAGAAGTACCAGGGCTGCTGCCACGAGGTCGATTTCACGGTGAACCACAGCGGGGTGGTCATCGACGACCCTTTCTCCGAGACCACCGCCATGATCTTCCAGAACGGACTGTGGGACCTGGGCCTGGGGCCTCTGCTGCCATTCATGGTCAACCCCGGCCAGCTGGTCTACGATTACCAGGAGGAGAATATCTTCCCGGGGGGGAACGAATTCAGGTTTTTCGACACCAAGAACACCCGCACCCCCACCTACTATGTGCAGCGCATCGATTTCATCGATCCCTGGTTCCATTTCGAACTGAAGCCCGATCAGCCCAACCCCCCGCACCTCTACTCTTTCCACGAGGATATCAACGGCAGGTATTTTGTCGAATCCGAAGGGGGCAGCTCTCCGGGCGTGGATGCCGACTACGTGATGGTCCATTTCAGGCTCAGCATGCCGGTGCAGCTGGATGGCTCGGTCTACATTGCCGGTGCGCTCACCAACTGGCAGTTCAACGACATGAACCGGATGGAGTACAGGGAGAGGGAGGGGGCCTACGTGAAATCACTCATCCTGAAGCAGGGGGTCTATAACTACAGGTACCTGTTCCTGCCGGCCTTCTCGGATCAGTTTGACATGGGCGAGATCGAGGGGAACCATTACGAAACAGAGGACGAGTACCTGGTGCTCTTCTACCACCGCCCCCCGGGCAGCCGCTATGACCGGCTGCTGGGTCACCAGGTGGTGCACAGTGCGCCCTATTGATTGAACGTCAGTTGAACCATGCAAGAGATCCCATGATGGATGCCGAAACAGGTACATTTACAGATCCCGGCGACGGGAGAGTGTACAGAACCATCAAAATAGGCCATCAGGTATGGATGGCCGAGAACCTGAATGTGAGCAGGTACCGCAACGGGGACCCCATACCTAATGTGCGGGACGAGGAGGAGTGGGGAAGGTTGTCGGGCGGTGCCTGGTGCCATTATGACAACGAAACAGAGCACGAAGCCACCTACGGCAAGCTGTATAACTGGTACGCCGTCAGTGACCCGCGGGGCCTGGCCCCCGCCGGATGGCACATTCCGACCGATGAAGAATGGAAAGAGCTGGAAATGTGCCTGGGTATGAGACAGGCCGAGGCAGGTTATAAAGGCTGGCGCGGAAAAGATCACGGAGGCATGCTGAAGGAGCCCGGGACCCTGCACTGGAAAGCACCCAACAGCGGTGCCACCGATGAAAGCGGTTTCACGGCCCTTCCGGGGGGCTACCGTGACGTCGACGGCTGCTTCTACGTATTGGGCTACTCAGGTTACTGGTGGTCCGCCTCCCAGTTCGCCCCCTATTTTGCCTGGTACAGGTCGCTCTATTACACCCACAGCAAAATACACCGTACCAACAGCTATGAGGGAGATGGCTTTTCGGTCCGTTGCCTCAGGGATGACTGATGCATACAGGGCTGTTCATAACCCTATCTCATCGGATATTTCACGCATGGCATCCACCGAGAGCTGGATGAATTCATCCAGGGGGATCCCGATCTTTTCGCACTCCATGATATGGTCCCGGCTGACGCCGGCCGCGAATGCCTTCTCCTTCATCCGCTTGCGGACCGATTTGTATTTCACGCCCTCGATCTTCCTCTCCGGGTAGACCAGGGTGGTGGCGTAGATCAGGCCCGTGATGGTCTCCCCGGCTGCCAGCGCATGCTGGAAAACGGTGCTGCGGGCCATCC
>CAYXUD010000155.1:0-10189 GCA_964467775.1 uncultured Bacteroides sp.
ATAAAATCAGGATAATCCTGGAATACATTAAGCGACTTGAGAAAACCCGGCAAGATGAGATGGACTTCAAAGACCGCATGGATGCAGTTGACCTAGAATTAATATTATGTTAAATAGAAGATATATAAAGAAAGGGAGATAATGGTACTCTACCTCCCCTTCATGATTCTATATATCTGTCTTTAACGCCTTCACCCTTTCGTACTCATCCATCATCTGCTCCTTGTAGTAGATCCTCTGAAGCAGGTCCAGGGTTTCATATTTCACCGTGGCATTCACATCATTCAATGCATAGGATTTCTCCAGTATCGGGATCGCCTGCCGATACTTCTCCTTCCCCAGCTCAAGCAGTCGCAGCCTGGTGGGCTCATGCACCTCTTCATTGGCCCTGTCATAGAAATCCGCTCCCTGCAGATAGTAAATATATCCCAGGTCATACCAGATATAGTAAAGGTCCGGGTTCAGCTCTCCGGCCCTTGTGTAGGATTCGATGGCCTTGTCGATGAATTCAACTTCCTCCTTGTTGATCAGCAGGCGGCCGTTCCAGTAATGAGACTCAGCTACATTGGGGTTTTTCTCAATGATCCTGCCCATGTCCTCCAGGCCTTCATCAAATTTCTTTAATAGTATATAACTATCTGCCAGATTGGCAATTACGTTAATAGAATCAGGATATTTCTCGATGGCCTCCTTCATGACATCCAGTGCTGACAGTGTATCCCCCATGGACAGATAGTCCTGTTTGATCTGCAGGTAGGTGTTCGGGCCTCCGAAATCGATGTCAGCCAGCTGCTTATAGTATCCTATGGCCTTGCTGTAAAGCTCCTTGTTCCCGGTTTCCCCTGCGATTTCCCTCGAAATAATACCTGAATACTGGACCATCAGGGTGTCAAATTCACCGGCAAAAATCTCCTGGTTATTTACCTCCAGCACATTTTCAAATGATTCTAAAGCCTCATCATATTTGCCTACATAATAGTCATTTACACCTTCTCTCTTCAATTGATTCTTCAGTATGTTCAAATTCTCCTTGACCTTGCTGACGAGTTTGCCTTTTTCATCCAGTTCCAGGGCCCTGAAGTAGGCATCCATGGCAACCCGCAGCGGATCTTCATGTATGGGATCCAGCCTTTTCCAGTCCTGGAGTGTACCGTTCACAAAGGTGTAAGTCATATGATCATAAATGTATGTTTCGCGCAGATCACCATCCCTGGTCTCCGTTGTGATGCTGTCGGGCTCCTTGTAGAACAGGATCAGCGCAGTGGGTGCCATGCCTTCCTGGAGATGTTCCAGCCCTACCTCGAATACATCCTGGAATAGTTCGCCCCTCTTTTCCCAGGTGGCTGCCTTGATGTTCTTTTTTGGATTCTTGATATCAGCATCGCTCTTTTCCACTTTTTTCTTTACCGTATTGTAGTTCAGAAGAACCACGGCAGTGGGTTCCTGTGCAAAGGTGCCGTTGGCTGCAAAGGCTAATATGGCCAGCGTTACAAATAGCTTTTTCATTGCGGTTGTAATTTGATAAGATGCAAAAATATAAACTTTCACTAAAACCTTCAAATAAGATGCCAGGACAGTTTACTGTTCTGTTGTATCATCTGCGGAGCCATCTTCCGCATCATTTGCCTCTCCGTTGGCCGGAACCTGCGTAGCAGCAGCGATCTGATCCCCTTCCCTGAGATTGATCAGCCTGACCCCCTGGGTATTACGACCCATAACCCGGACACCGCGGACAGCAAGCCTGATGGCAATCCCGCCCTGGGTAATGATCATCAGGTCGTCATCATCCGTCACCGCCTTGATGGCGATCAGATCCCCCGTTTTCCCGGTAATGTTGATGGTCTTCACCCCCTTTCCTCCCCTGTTGGTAAAACGGTAGTCCTCCAGTATGGAGCGTTTCCCGAACCCGTTTTCCGAGATCACGAGGATATCCTTCTCACCCTGCTTGGCTGTAACGATACCGACCACTTCATCCTTCGGACCGCCAAGGGTGATCCCCTTCACCCCGGAAGCGGACCTGCCGACTGCCCTGACCGTCTCTTCATGGAAACGGATGGCTTTTCCGGAACGCACGGCAAGCATCAGTTCCATATCCCCATCGGTCAGGCGGGCGTCCAGCAGCATGTCCCCTTCCCGGACGATGATGGCATTGATCCCGTTCTGCCTTGGCCTGGAATAGGCTTCCAGCCTGGTTTTCTTGATCACGCCTTTCTTGGTGGCCAGGACGATATAGTTGTTGTTGATATACTCCTGGTCCTTCAGGTCCCTGACATTCACGAAGGTCTTGACGGTATCCTCCTTCTCAATATTGATCAGGTTCTGGATGGCCCTCCCCTTGCTTGCCCTTGCCCCTTCCGGGATCTGGTACACTTTGAGCCAGTAGCACTTGCCGTTCTCCGTAAAGAACAGGATGGTGTTGTGCATCGATGCCACGAACATGTTCACCATAAAATCCTCCTCCCTGGTGGTGCTTCCCTTGGCACCCACACCTCCCCTGTTCTGTGTCCGGAATTCATGCAGCGGCGTGCGTTTGATATACCCCAGATTGGATATGGTGATCACCATATCCTCGTCCGCATAGAAATCCTCCGGATCGAATTCGCCCTCATCAGGGACAATTTCAGTCCGGCGCTGATCCCCGTACTTCTCCTTCACCTCGGTCAGTTCCTCCTTGATGATCTGCATCCTCAGGCCCTCATCGCCGAGAACCTGCTTGTAATATTCGATCATCTTCATCAGCTCCCCGTACTCTGTACGGAGTTTCTCCCTTTCCAGACCGACCAGGCGCTGCAGGCGCATGTCCAGGATGGCCCTGGCCTGCAACTCTGTGAATCCAAACTGCTCCATAAGGCCCTCCCTGGCTTCATCAGGCGTACTTGAGGCCCTGATCAGCGCAATGACCTCGTCGATTTGATCCAGCGCCTTTAAAAGGCCCTCGAGGATGTGTGCGCGTTTTTCGGCCTGGTCCAGTTCATAACGGGTCCGGCGGATCACCACCTCGTGGCGGTGATTGACAAAATGGACAACGATCTGTTTCAGGTTCAGCGTCCTGGGCCTGCCTTTCACCAGTGCAATGTTATTCACATTGAAGGATGTCTGCAACTGGGTGTACTTCAGGAGGTTGTTCAGCACGACATGGGCACTGGCTTCCTTCTTCAGGATAATCACGATGCGCATTCCGTGCCGGTCCGACTCATCGTTGATATAGGAGATCCCTTCGATCTTTTTCTCATTGATCAGGTCGGCCGTCTTCCGGATCAGTTCGGCTTTGTTCACCAGGTAAGGGATTTCGGTGACGATGATCTTCTCCCTTCCGGAATCGGTCACCTCAATTTCGGTCTTGGCGCGGACCACGATCTTTCCCCTGCCCGTCTCATACGCCTCCCTCACCCCGTTGTATCCGTAAATAATGCCACCTGTCGGAAAATCGGGGGCTTTCAGTATCTCGGTCAGCTCACTGATCTCGATGTCGTTGTTGTCAATGTAGGCCACAATGGCATCCACGCTGTCGCTCAGGTTGTGAGGGGGCATGTTGGTGGCCATGCCCACGGCAATCCCTGAGGCCCCGTTGACCAAAAGGGTCGGGATCCGGGTGGGCAGTACCTGGGGCTCCTCCAGGGTATCATCAAAATTAAGCTGAAAATCGACAGTGTCCTTGTCCATGTCGGACATGGTCTCCTCGGCTATTCTCTGCAGCCTTGCCTCGGTATACCTCATGGCTGCGGGACTGTCACCGTCGACCGATCCGAAATTGCCCTGGCCTTCCACCAGGGGGTAACGCAGTGACCACTCCTGCGCCATGCGCACCATGGCATCATATACCGATGAGTCACCGTGCGGGTGGTATTTCCCCAGCACCTCCCCTACGATCCTGGCTGATTTCTTAAAGGGCCGGTTAGAGAGAACACCCAGTTCAGACATGCCGAAAAGGACCCTGCGGTGGACAGGTTTCAAACCGTCCCTGACATCCGGCAGAGCCCGTGAAACGATCACCGACATCGAATAGTCGATGTAGGCCGATTTCATCTCCTCCTCAATATTGATTCTCAGTATCTTCTCCCCTTCTGCCATCTAATACTAACTTATTATAAATCAATGTATTATATACACCTCCTCCACAAAATGAAATAACATTCGAAATTAGTCATTTCCGGCCTAAAAACCGCGGTTTCAAGGGGCTTTTATTAACATTGAACTGTTTATAATAGATAATTGTTTTATTGATATATTCGAGCCTTATTAGTTACTTTGTTTTTTATTAGTTGAAGAGGGGTTGGTTCATGGATGCACAGTTTTCACAGAGAATAAAAGATGTACTCGGTTACAGCAAGGAAGAGGCTGTAAGGCTGGGGAACTCGCATATCAGCGTGGAGCATCTGTTTCTGGGGATCCTGAGGGATGGTGAGGGCCTTGCCATCGATGTGCTGGTGGTGCTGGGGGTGGAACTCTATGACCTCAGGATGGCCATTGAAAAGAGCATCCGGAACGAACAGCCCACCACGGTCCTGGATCCCGACAGCCTGCCCCTCCTGAAAAGCGCAGAAAGGATCCTGAAGCTCACCCACCTCGAGGCCCGCTCCATGAAGGAGAAGACCATCGATACCAACCACCTGTTGCTTGCCATCCTGAAGGATGATAACAACTATGCCACCAGGTACCTTGTCGAAAACGGGATCACCTACAACAAGGTGAAGCAGGAAATTACCGATTCACAGCCTGAAAGCCGCGCTGATTTTCCCGGTGATGAGGACGACGAAGGAAAGGGTCCCTTCAGCGGGGGAGGCCAGCCAGGTGGAAGCAAAAGCAGTCCGGGCAGTTCACAGAAGTCGACCTCCGACACACCGGTGCTGGATAACTTCGGGATCGACCTGACCAAAGCGGCCGAGGAAGACCGGCTTGATCCGATCGTGGGCAGGGAGACCGAGATAGAGAGGCTTGCACAGATCCTGAGCAGGCGGAAGAAGAATAATCCCATTCTTATCGGGGAGCCGGGTGTCGGAAAATCAGCGATTGCAGAAGGGCTGGCACTCAGGATCGTGCAGCGGAAAGTGAGCCGGGTTTTGTTTGATAAGCGGGTGGTCACGCTCGATCTGGCCTCCATTGTCGCGGGTACCAAGTACAGGGGGCAGTTTGAAGAGCGGATGAAAGCCATTCTCAATGAACTGGTAAAGAATCCTACCGTCATCCTTTTTATTGACGAGATACATACCATTGTCGGCGCTGGGGGCGCCACAGGCTCCCTGGATGCAGCCAATATGCTGAAACCGGCTCTGGCCAGGGGTGAAATACAGTGTATCGGAGCCACCACCCTGGATGAATACAGGCAGCATATTGAAAAGGATGGTGCCCTTGAACGAAGGTTCCAGAAGGTAATGGTCGATCCGACAACGGTGGAGGAGACCATCGACATTTTGCAGAACATCAAGGAGAGGTACGAGGAACACCACAATGTATTCTATACGGAGGAAGCCATCACTGCGTGCGTGAAGCTTACACAGCGCTACATCAGTGACAGGCACCTTCCCGATAAAGCCATTGATGCGCTCGATGAAGCCGGATCCAGGGTCCACATCTCAAATATTGTGGTTCCCGAACAGATAGTGGCGCTGGAGAAGGATATTGAGCAGACCAAGCAGGATAAGATCCAGGCCGTCAAGAACCAGAACTTTGAGAAGGCGGCCAGTTACCGCGATAAGGAGAAGGAGCTGCTGGACAGGCTTGATTCTGAGAAGAAGAAGTGGGAGAAGGAGCTTTCCCAGAACCGGGAGACGGTGGATGAGGAGAAGGTGGCGGAGGTGGTGGCCATGATGACCGGCGTTCCCGTCCAGCGGATAGCGCAGGCTGAAGGGACCAGGTTGCTGAAGATGGCCGATGAACTGCGGGGAAGCGTGATAGGCCAGGATGAGGCCATCAGCAAGGTGGTCAAATCGATACAGCGCAACAGGGCCGGACTGAAGGATCCGAACAAACCCATCGGGACATTCGTCTTCCTGGGTCCCACGGGTGTGGGTAAGACCCAGATGGCCAAAGTGCTGGCCCAGTATCTTTTCGAATCGGTGGACAACCTGATCCGGGTTGACATGAGTGAATATATGGAGAAGTTCTCGGTTTCGAGGCTTGTGGGAGCTCCTCCCGGTTACGTGGGGTATGAGGAGGGCGGACAGCTCACCGAGAAGGTGCGCAGGAAACCATACGCGGTGGTGCTGCTGGATGAGATCGAGAAGGCCCATCCCGATGTGTTCAACATTCTGCTGCAGGTGCTTGATGAGGGCCAGCTTACCGACAGCCTGGGAAGAAGGGTCGATTTCAGGAACACCATCGTGATCATGACCTCCAATATCGGGACCCGGGAACTGAAGGATTTCGGACAGGGTGTCGGGTTCGCCACCAAAGCCAGGCAGGATACCGCCAACGAGCATGCCAAGCATGTGATCCAGAAAGCCCTGAAACGGGCATTTGCCCCCGAATTCCTGAACAGGATCGATGATGTGGTAATGTTCAACACCCTCTACAGGAAGGATATACACAAGATCATCGACATTGAACTGAAAGGTCTCTATGACAGGATCAGGAACCTCGGGTTCGAGATCACCCTGTCGGAGGAAGCCAAGGATTTTGTGCTTGACAAGGGATATGACATCCAGTACGGAGCAAGACCCCTGAAAAGGGCCATCCAGAAATACCTGGAAGATCCCATGGCGGAGACGATCATCAAATCCTCCCTGGTGGAAGGTGATACCATGGTGGTGGACTTTGACAAGGAGAAAGAGGAGATCATCATTGCCATCCAGAAGAAAAAGGGAGCCCTTCCCAAGGGAAAAAAGGAGCTGCCGGAATCCAAAAAGGCCAAAGGGGATTAGGCCAGGGTCCCGAACAGGTCAAATTCAGCAACATCGGTAATTTTTACCTGGTAGAACCTGCCAATTTCCAGTCCCTGTTCCGCCGGGATCAGTATTTCGTTATCCACTTCAGGGGAATCATACTGGGTGCGCCCTATGCAGTAATTCCCTTCAAGCCTGTCGGTCAGCACCCTGAATGTTTTACCGATCTTTTCCATGTTGTTCCGTAGGGAGATCTCCTGCTGCAGCTCCATCACAGCCTCTGCCCTTTCCATCTTTGTTTTTACCGGTACCTGGTCCCTGTACCATTGGTGGGCCGGAGTGTCCTCCTCGTGGGAATAGGGAAAAACCCCCAGGCGGTCAAACCTGAATAGTGAAAGAAAGTCGAGCAGCTCCCCGAAATCCTCCCCGGTCTCGCCCGGAAACCCCGTCATCACCGTGGTCCGAAGTGCCACACCGGGCACCTTTTCCCTGATATGGCCCAGCAACTGTTCAAGCTTCTGCCTGTTATGGCCCCTTCCCATGGCTGCCAGCAACCCGTCATTGATGTGCTGAATGGGAATATCCAGGTAGTCACAGATCTTCTCCTCCCCTGCCATCAGGTCCAGGACCTCCTCCGGAAAACCGGACGGGTAGAGATAGTGCAGCCTGATCCATTCCAGCCCGTCGATCCTCACCACTTCCCGGAGCAGGTCGGGCAAAGCGCGTTTCTGATAGAGGTCGATCCCGTAACTGGTCACATCCTGCGCGATCAGGATAAGCTCCTTCACCCCTTTTTCTGCCAGGTTCCTGGACTCGGTGAGAAGCGTCTCGATGGGAACGGACTGCTGCTTTCCCCTGATCTCCGGGATGACACAGAAAGAACAGGTCCGGTTACACCCCTCCGACACCTTCAGGTATGCGTAATGGGAGGGCGTGGTGAGGACCCGTTCGCTAAGCAGCTGCCTGTCGAGCCGGGTGCCCGCCGCTTCCAGGATCCGCGGCATCTCCCTTACCCCGAAAAAGCCATCCACCTCAGGGAGTTCCGATTCCAGCTCATCCCTGTAGCGCTCCGAGAGGCAGCCCATGACAAACAGCTTTTCAAGCCTGCCCCTCTTCTTCTCCTCCACGAACGAAAGGATGGTGTCAACGGACTCCTCCTTGGCATCAAGGATAAAACCGCAAGTGTTGATGATGACCAGGTCGGCGGGGGTACCATACCGGTCATGCATGACCCGGTATCCGGCGGCGCGGAACTGCCGGAGCAGGTGTTCTGAATCCACCAGGTTCTTGGGGCAACCCAGCGTAATGATGTTGACTGTCATCACTGGCTGAAAAGGCTGTCTACAAACGCCACCCGGTCAAAGATCTGGAGGTCAGCCAGTCTCTCCCCGATCCCTATGTATTTAACGGGGATCCGGAACTGGTCCGAGATGCCCAGCACGACCCCGCCTTTGGCCGTGCCGTCCAGCTTGGTAAGCGCCAGTGCATTTACTTCAGTGGCGATGGTGAACTGTTTGGCCTGTTCGAAGGCATTCTGGCCCGTGGACCCATCCAGGATCAGCAACACCTCATGGGGAGCATCCTGAATGACCTTCTGCATCACCCTCCGGATCTTGCTCAGCTCGTTCATCAGGTTCACCCTGTTGTGCAGGCGCCCGGCGGTATCGATGATGACCACATCCGCATCGGTGGCCACTGCAGAAGAGAGGGTGTCAAAGGCCACCGAGGCCGGGTCCGAGCCCATCTCCTGCTTCACGATATCAACCCCTACCCTTTCAGCCCAGATGGAGAGCTGATCCACCGCTGCAGCCCTGAAAGTATCCGCAGCACCAAGGAGCACCTTTTTACCGGCCTGCTTGAAATGGTGTGCCAGTTTTCCAATGGTGGTGGTCTTACCCACTCCGTTCACCCCCACCACCATGATCACGTAAGGCCTGCTGGGGAGGGGATCATCAAAAGAGGCCGCCAGTCCCGGATTGTTCTCCTCCAGAAGGGAGGCGATCTCCTCCTTCAGGATGACATTTAATTCGCTGGTATTAAGGAATTTATCTTTTGAAACGCGGGCCTCGATCCTCTCAATGATCCGCAGGGTGGTTTCGACTCCCACATCCGAGGAGATCAACACCTCTTCCAGGTTGTCAAGCACCTCATCATCCACCCTCGATTTTCCCATCACGGCCCTGGAGAGCTTCCTGATAACGCTCTCCTTGGTCTTCTCAAGCCCCCTTTCCAGATCCGCCTTTTTTTCCTTCGAGAAAATGCCCATGGCCGTTCAGATATAAAAAAAGCTCCCTTTTACAAGAAAGCTTTGCCTTGAAATCATGAGTGACAATAACTACCTGGCGAAAAAATCATTGATGTGATCATTGTGGACCACCTCCTCCTCGAAAAAGTATGATCCCGTCTTTTCGGACCTGACCATCCTGATACACTTCGTAAAGTTCTTTCCTACGCCACTCTGCAATGTTGCAACAACTTTCTTTGCCATATCTCGGATCCTTATTTGATTTCGCGGTGTACTGTAACTTTCTTCAATACGGGATTGTATTTCTTCAGCTCAAGCCTGTCCGGGGTGTTCTTCCTGTTCTTCGTTGTGATATATCGTGAAGTTCCGGGTATTCCGCTCTCTTTGTGCTCTGTGCACTCAAGAATTACCTGGACCCTGTTTCCTTTGCCTTTCTTAGCCATCTCCTGCTTTTATTAATAAGATTTAAGATATCCTTTCTTCACGGCATCATCCAGCGTGGCCTTCAGCCCTTTCTTATTGATGGTGCGGATCCCCTTTGCCGATACGCGAAGGGTCACATACCTGTCCTCCTCCTCAAGGTAGAACTTCCTGTCGAACAGATTGGGCTGGAAAGTCCTTTTAGTCCTTCTCTTTGAGTGAGATACATTGTTTCCCACCATCATTTTCTTTCCCGTAATCTGACAAATTCTAGACATCTTTCCTGGTTAATTTCAGACCGATTCTTCTAACGAGGCGCAAATTACGCTATTATTTATGAAACTATCAAACTTTTACTGTAAAAAAGTGCTTTGCATCCACCCTCCTAAATCTGGCCCAGCACAAGCCTTCTGAGAAGCTGCATGGCAGTGTAGGATGCCTGGGCAATGATCCGCTCCC
This sequence comes from uncultured Bacteroides sp., assembly GCA_964467775.1. Taxonomy (GTDB): domain Bacteria; phylum Bacteroidota; class Bacteroidia; order Bacteroidales. Next base: position 9,946 of record CAYXUD010000155.1, read on the forward strand.
GGGATCCTCCGAACCGGAATTTCCTGGCCTGCACCCTCTCCCTGCAGGCCACAGCGATCCATGTCGTTCCCACGGGTTTCGCTTCGCTCCCGCCATCCGGTCCGGCTATGCCTGAAGTGGCTATGGCCGTTTCGGTCCCCAGCTGTTCCATGACCCCCCTGGCCATCTGCTCCACCACCTGCCTGCTGACTGCCCCGAATCGCCTGATAAGTGCTTCATCCACCCGCAGGACCTCCTTTTTGAT
>CAYXUD010000156.1:0-2897 GCA_964467775.1 uncultured Bacteroides sp.
ATGCTTGCCGGGCAGTATGAGGCCGCCACGAAACTGATCGCGAACAATACCCAGAAGATCACCGGGTCGGGGGCCGGAAAGCTCATCGTATCGTGCCCGATCTGCTACCGGGTCTTCAGGGAGGATTACAGCCTCGGGAGAGTGGAGGTGCTCTTTCATGCCGAATACATCCTCCGGCTCATCAGGGCGGGGACCCTCCGCCTGCAGAAAGGCCCTGAAAGGATGGTCTACCATGATCCCTGCGAGCTCGGGCGGGGAATGGGCATCTATGAAGAGCCCCGCGAGGTGCTGCGGGAAGCGGGGAACCTTGTCAGGATGAAGCATGAGAGGGAAGCGGCACATTGCTGCGGGGGAAGCCTGGCGAACCTGAAGATCAGGCAGGCGGAACGGTCGGTCATGACCGGGATGGCCGTGGAGGATTACCTGTCGTACCGGCCCCGGATCCTGGCCACTGCCTGTCCCCTGTGCAAGAAGACCTTCTCGCGCAACAGGCAGCTCCCGGTGATGGACATTTCAGAGGTGACGGTCATGGCCATGGGAAGGGCGGCAGAGGCAGAGAGCAGGGCCAGGGAGTACAAACGGATCCCGGAGGAGGTTCTTCTGTAGGAGGCCCTTTGATAGCAGGCTCTTTCTGCCGGTCCGGCCGGAAACAGTGCTGAAACTTGCAACCCATGGATTAATTCCCTTAAATTTGATGCATATATTCCCGGCAATGCCCATTATCGTTGCACTGATCTGTGCGGTCCTGTTCCAGTTCGTAGCTGCCTTCATCTCCATCAGCCTGATCAGGCGCACCAAGTACAACATCTCCTGGGTTTTGATCTCGCTGGCGTTCCTTCTGATGGCCCTCCGCCGGCTGCTGAAGCTGATAGAGGTGGCGGGTTCCGGTTCCAGGGTCCTGGAAAACCCGCTCGATTCATGGCTGGCGGTGGGCATATCCATACTCATCCTGGTGGGGCTTATCTTCATCAAGCGCATTTTCAACCTGCAGAAGCGGATCGACGACCTCAAAAAGGAGAATGAAGCGAGGGTGCTGTCGGCCATTATCAGGACCGAGGAGAACGAGAGGCAGAAATTCGCCAAGGAGCTGCATGACGGCCTCGGGCCGCTGCTTTCGTCCATCAAGATGTCCGTATCGGCACTCTTCCCCGGCCGCGCCGGGAAGGAGAACCAGAAGATCCTGGACAACACCAACAGGCTGATCGATGAGTCGGTTTCCACCATCAAGGAGATATCCAACAAGCTGAGCCCGCACGTGCTCAACAACTTCGGCCTTCACAGGGCCATCGTCTCGTTCGTAGACAAGATCAAGCTCTCCAGCCCGTTGTCCATCAGGGTCAGCTCCAACATCGAGAACACCCGCTTCGACTATAACATCGAGGTGGTGCTCTACAGGGTGGTCTGCGAACTGATCAACAACACCATCCACCATGCGGATGCCACCCAGGTCAGTATAGGCCTCTACAGTGACAACGGCCGGCTGAGCCTGGACTATGATGACAACGGGAAGGGCTTTGATGCGGGGTCCGTACTGAACCTCACCTCCGGCATGGGCTATTCCAATATCCAGTCACGCATCAGGTCCATCAACGGGACCCTGGAGATCACAAGCCGGCCCGGGGAGGGGACCTGCATCAGTGTCACCATAGAAACGGGAAAGAATGGATAGGATCTCCGTTTTCCTGGTGGACGACCACCAGCTGTTCAGGGAGGGGCTGAAGCTGCTTCTTTCGAACCTTCCGTTCATCGGGGAGGTGAGGGAGGCATCCGACGGTAACGGGTTCCTGCAGGCGCTCGGCCCGGAGGTCCCGGATGTGGTTTTCATGGACATTGAAATGCCCGGGCTGAACGGGGTGGATACCACCGTGATGGCCCTGGAGCGGTTCCCCGGCCTCAGGGTCATTGCCCTTTCGATGTACGGGGACAAGGAGTACTATACCAGGATGATCGGGGCGGGCGTGAAGGGCTTCATCCTTAAACATTCGGGGATCCAGGAGGTGGAGGAGGCCATCCACGACGTGATGCAGGGCAGGCACCATTTCTCGCAGGAGATCCTGGCCGGGCTGGTCCCCACTCCCGCCGGCAGGGAGAGGGTCTCCCGTGAGGGTGAGCTTTCACAGCGGGAGGAGGAGGTGCTTTACCATATCTGCAGGGGATACTCCAACAGGGAGATCGCCGGTGCCCTTTTCCTGAGCAAGCGCACCGTGGACAAGCACCGCGAGAACCTGCTGATCAAGACCGGGGCAAAGAATACGGCGGGACTGGTCATGTATGCCATACGGTCGGGGATCATCGAGATCTGAGACCCCGGCCTGTTCATTCCCGCCGGCTACCGCCCGCCGGCTTCCGCCCCGCCGGCTACCGCCCGCCGGTTTCCGCCCCGCCGGCTTCCGTCCCGCCGGCTACCGCCCGCCGGCTTCCGCCCCGCCGGCTTCCGCCCCGCCGGCTACCGCCCGCCCGGGCCGGTCACCACCACCTTCTCCACCTGCATCCCGGCCTTCACCAGGTAGAGCCCCGGCCCGTACCCGGAGAGGTCCACCGTTGCCGGGCCTGACGGGTCGAGGGGGAACCTTCCCAGCAGCTGCCCGCTGATGTCGAATATCTCCACCTCGGCCGGCCCGGACTCCCGGGCATCGATAAAGATGGTCCCGGGGGTGGGGTTCGGGTAGACAGAAAGGCCATCCGCCCGCTGAAGCTCCTTCGAACCCAGCACGTCCGCTACGCGGATGGTTATCCAGCTCTCGCTGAAATGGTTGTCCAGTGCGGGATCGGTGAGCATGAAAGCCGTTTCGCCCGCGAACCCGGCCGCCGGCCAGCTCATGTTGTCATATACCAGGTAGTCCATTACGATGCCGTGGGCGTCCACCAGCCGGAGGGACTCCCCGTTTTCGGAAAGC
>CAYXUD010000157.1:0-1750 GCA_964467775.1 uncultured Bacteroides sp.
CCCATGGATCGATCCTGCAAACCACAGCCCCGGCAAAATCCTTTCCCAGAAATCTCTCCGGTTCCACCTGCCGGAGTCCCAGTGCTTCCATGATCTCCATCGCGCCAAGCGCCACTCTCCCACCCCCCGTGATCAGGATCCTGACCGAGGGCAATTCCACCTTATCCAGCTCACCCATCATCTCCTGCATGTCCCTGCATGCATGGGCAGGTTTCAACCGGTACAGCCGGTACCTCTCCCCGTATGCCCTGAGCCCGTTATAGGCCCCCACTATACCGGCCCAGCGGCCGAATGCCACCAGGCGCATGCCATTGCTGCCGGTCAGGTATTCATAATCGATCAGCGTCATTTTCCTGGCCACGATCTCCCTGAGGAGCTCCCGGTTCTGAGGCTGTTTTTTGGCGGTATGGGAAAAGAACATGCAGGTTTTTCCCGCAGGCAGGGCATCGATACCGATCTCCTTGACACCAAACAGGATATCGCATTCGCCAAGGTCTTCCTGTACGGGTATCTTCACCTTCCTGTATTCCTCATCACTGAAGCACCTTATTTCACTTGGCTGCACGATGAATTCCACACTGTCGCACAGGGCCTGGCAGGCGACGATCTGCAGGGGAGAAATAGGGACCCGCCTGTCAGGGGGTGTTTTTGTCTCTCTTAAAATGCCGATTTTCATATTGCAACCGGGTGGCTATATCATCCAAGGTACAAAAAAACACTATGTGTGCGAAAAATTCTATTTTTGCAGTTGCTAAAAAATACGCCCAGATGCTAACAGTAGAAAAAATCGGTGGTACATCCATGACCAAATTCGGAGAAGTACTCTCCAATATCATCATCGGGAAACGAAGCAGGGAAGAATATTATAACCGGATATTCGTAGTCTCGGCATACAGCAATGTCACCAACTGGCTCCTGGAACATAAGAAAACCGGGGAGCCCGGGGTATACGACCTGTTTGTAAGGGACAATGATTACCGGAAAGCCCTGGACGAACTGCTGGATAAGCTCATGGATATCAACCGGACCTTCAAGGATATCAAGCTGGACCTGGAAGTGGCCGACGGGTTTATCAGGGAAAGGATCGGCCAGTCCAGGGACTATCTGAACAGCCTGGCGGAAGTGCTGGCCTCGGGCTACGTGAACAGGGACAATATCCTGCTTGCCGCCAGGGAGATCCTTGCATCCATAGGGGAAGCACATTCCGGGTTCAACTCGGTAAACATCCTTCAGAACAATGGCCTTCAGGCAACCTTTGGACCTGTGCGGTTTCCATGATGCGGAATACCTGACCATTGACGAGAGGATTCACAGGGCCTTCAAGGATATTGATCCCTCCTCCACCATCCCGGTGGTGACCGGGTATACAAAGGGAACCGAGGGGATCATGCGGGAATTCGATCGCGGTTATTCCGAGGTGACCTTCAGCAAGATCGCCGTGGAAGTAGGTGCGGATGAAGCCGTGATACACAAGGAATACCATCTGTCCACAGCGGACCCGGTGGTCGTGGGTATCGAAAACTCAAAACCGGTCGGATCCACCAATTACAATGTGGCTGACCAGCTTGCCGATATCGGGATGGAAGCCATCCATCCCAAGGCATCCAAACCCCTGGAAGTGGCCGGCATCAATATCCGGATCAAGAACACCTTCGAGCCCGATCATCCGGGCACACTGATCACCAGGGATTACAGGGGCGAAGGAGCGAAAGTGGAGATCATTTCCGGAACGGATAAGGTCGTCGCCATC
>CAYXUD010000158.1:0-6268 GCA_964467775.1 uncultured Bacteroides sp.
GCGCATTCCCCGAAGTTCTACTTCGGGGTTAGCGAGCACAATTAAAATAAGAAATTAATCGATGATTGACTTCGTCTAGCTAAAGGTTCCTCGCAGCTTGCTGCGAGGAGAGTCAATCCATGAGAGTACTGAGTCTGTAGAATGAACCGGTTCCGCAACATATTCAAGGCTTTCTTTCTGCTCGCAGGGGTGATCCTCCTCTTCCGGGTCATCCACACCTGCGAACGGTTTGAACCGGAAAGGGAACTCTATTTCTACACCGATACCATCATTGCCCAGGCCGCCAGGGGAACCTACCTCTTCAGCGGAGCGGTGGTGCATACCGGGAAGGATGAGATCACCGAACACGGCTTTTGCTGGTCCCATTCCGGGGGACCGACCCTGGAGGAGGATACGGCGGCCGGACTGGGACCGCTGAGTGAACCCGATTCCTTCGCCGTCACCGTGACCGGGCTTGATGCAGGCACGACCTACTTCGTCAGGTGCTTTGTGACAACCGGTGAAGGCACCGTTTACAGCGAGGATAAATCCTTCACCACCCCGGGTGCTGACCTGCCGGAGGTCACCACCTCCGCGGTGACCCAGATCGGACAGGACTCTGCCCAATCGGGTGGGACCATTACCGATGACGGGGGCGATTCCATCACCGCCAGGGGCGTCTGCTGGGATACCAACGCCAGCCCGACCATTGCTGCGAACCATACCACCGACGGGACCGGCTCAGGAACATTCACCAGTGCGATCACCGGCCTTTCACCCGCCACCCTGTACCACGTCAGGGCCTATGCCACCAATGCCCGGGGGACGGCCTACGGTAATGATGTCACCTTCACCACGCTGACCGGACCGGGCAGCACGGTGGCCGATTACGACGGGAATGTTTACCCCACCGTCCAGATCGGGGAGCAGGTCTGGATGGCAGAGAACCTGAAAACCACCCATTATGCCGACGGATCAGCAATACCCCTGGTGGAGGGGAACACTGATTGGGACAATCTTACCCCGTCTGACAAAGCCTATTGCTGGTATGACAACAGCACCACCAGCGGGGAGACCTACGGAGGTTTGTACACCTGGGCGGCGGCCATGGGCGGGACAGCGGGCAGCGATGCCAATCCCAGCGGGATTCAGGGGGTCTGCCCCGACGGCTGGCATATGCCCAGCGATGCGGAGTGGAAACAGCTCGAGATGTTCCTGGGGATGAGCCAGGCTGAAGCGGATAGTTCAGGATGGAGGGGAACGGATGCAGGGGGCAAATTAAAGGAAGCCGGAGAATCCCACTGGAACAGTCCCAATACGGGTGCCACCAACGAGAGCGGGTTCACAGCCCTTCCGGGCGGCGGCCGCCTTGACGATGGCACGTTCTATGATGCCGGTAGTTTCGCAGGTTTCTGGACAGCCTCCGAGAGCAGTGCCTCTGACGCCTGGTGCCGAGGCCTTGTAAACAACTACGCGGGTGTGGGCCGGGTGGACCGCATCAAGGAGTACGGCTACTCGGTCCGCTGTGTCCAGGGTGAGGGATCATCCGTGACCATCCCCACCGTGACCACCGCAGCGATCGGCAGCATCACCACGACTTCCGCGGAGGGCGGGGGAGAGGTGACCGGTGACGGGGGTGCGGCGGTTACCGCCAGGGGCGTTTGCTGGAGCACTTCTGTGTATCCGACAACGGCAGACGACCATACCACCGACGGTACCGGCACCGGCAGTTTTACCAGCCAGATCACGGGACTTACACCACAGACCACCTATTATGCAAGGGCCTATGCGACCAACGGCGCAGGCACAGGTTATGGCCCGGAATTCACCTTTAAAACCTGGAAGGGCACTGTGACCGATATTGACGGCAATACTTACTGGACCGTTGGGATCGGCTCTCAGACCTGGATGGGGGAGAACCTGGCAGTTACCCATTTTGCGGACGGGACACCGATCCCCCATGTGGAAGGTGAAACTGAATGGGAAGCGCTGTTCACGGTGGACAAAGCTTACTGCCGGTATGACAACAGCGGGCCGTGGGGAACCATTTACGGGGCATTATATACCTGGCCGGCTGCCATGAACAGTGCTGGAAGCAGCAGTGCCAATCCAAGCGGGGTTCAGGGTGTCTGCCCGGACGGATGGCACCTGCCGAGCGATGCTGAGTGGAAGGAGCTGGAAATCTGCCTGGGCATGAGCCAGGCGGATGCGGATAGCGAGAATGTACGCGGAACGGATGAGGGGGGTAAACTGAAGGAGACCGGCACAGCCCACTGGAACAATCCGAATACAGGAGCGACAAATAGCAGCGGCTTCACTGCCCTTCCGGGTGGTGTCCGTTTCAGCAGCGGAGTGTTCGGGGGTTTGGGCGAATACGCCTCCTTCTGGTCCTCCACCGAGAACCAGAGCTGGGACGCATGGCGCCGTTTCCTGAACTATTCGGACCAGAGAGTGATCCGTAACTACTACAGCATGGATTACGGGTTCTCGGTCCGCTGTGTCCAGGGAGAGGGATCATCCGTGACCATCCCCACCGTGACCACCGCAGCGATCGGCAGCATCACCACGAATTCCGCGGAGGGCGGGGGAGAGGTGACCGGTGACGGGGGCGCGGCGGTTACCGCCAGGGGCGTTTGCTGGAGCACTTCTGTAAATCCGACAACAGCAGACAACCATACCACCGACGGTACCGGCACAGGGAGCTTTACCAGCCAGATCACGGGACTTACACCACAGACCACCTATTATGCAAGGGCCTATGCGACCAACAGTAAAGGCACAGATTATGGCCCGGAATTCACCTTTAAAACCTGGAAGGGCTCTGTATCCGATATTGACGGTAATACCTACTGGACCGTTGGGATCGGCTCTCAGACCTGGATGGCAGAAAACCTGAAAGTCACCAACTATGCCAACGGGACACCAATACCATTGGTAGAGAATAATTCTGTCTGGCACGCTATGACTGAAGCCGATAAGGCATATTGCTGGTCTGACAATAGCACGACCAACAGAGATACCTATGGGGGGCTATACACTTGGGCGGCGGCTATGAACGGTGCGGCCAGCAGTGATGCCAACCCCAGTGGCGTGCAGGGGGTTTGTCCCGACGACTGGCACCTGCCCAGCGACGCGGAGTGGAAGCAGCTTGAGATGTACCTGGGGATGAGTTCAGGCGAAGCGGATCAGAATGGCTGGAGAGGTACTGATGAAGGTGGCAAGCTGAAAGAGGCAGGAACCGCTCACTGGTACAGCCCGAACACGGGAGCCACCAACGAGAGCGGTTTCACAGCGCTTCCGGGCGGCTACCGTGGCTACGATGGTTCGTTCAGCGGCGTTGGGTACAACGGGCGCTGGTGGAGTTCCTCAGAGTACGTTCCCCTCTATGCCGGGGGCCGGAGCCTGAGCTACGACTACGCGAATGTCTACAGGACCAGCTACGGCGAGCATCTCGGGTTTTCTATTCGTTGCGTTCAGGATTAAGTGCGCCGTGAGCGCACAGAGCGAAGGGCTTCACATAACAGGTTTCAGGATGTATTACAACTGCAAAGCAGGATGATTTTCGAGCTGTTGATAAGAATCCACGAAAGTACCTGTATCCGCTATGGAACGCATCCGTAAATCTGGCCTTACCTGGCTTTTTGAAAGGATCAACGTAAGGTTAGCCAAATGGGTGAAGAACAAGTACAAGATACGCAGTAAACGTAAATGTTTTGCATGGATTAGACGTGTTAGTAAGTCTTATCCTACAATGTTTGTACATTGGGAATATGAATGGTTACCTTAAAATTGTTATGAATAGCCGTATGACGGGAGACTGTCACGTACGGTTCTGTGAGAGGCTGGGGGTGAGACTCCCCCGTCCTAATTGACAGCCACCCGGATCCACCCGGTCCGCTCCGCCTGCTGCAACCAGTTTTGTCCTGGCACTGACCGGTTTCCAAAAGGCCGGAACATGTTAAAAAAAATGACATTTTTATGGAAACGGGGTAAGGGCCGGCCCCGAAAATAGCTAACTTTGATCCCTGGGAACAGCAGTTATCCAAATCTAACCTGACATAGATGGCAAAAAATCACAGGGTCATTGAACTGGAAGAGGTGGTGGTGAAGTTTGCGGGGGACTCCGGGGATGGAATGCAACTTACCGGAACACAGTTCTCTGACACTTCCGCATTTATCGGAAATGACCTCTCCACCTTTCCTGACTACCCGTCAGAGATCCGGGCCCCTCAGGGTACCGTTGCGGGCGTCTCGGGGTTCCAGGTGCATATCGGACACAAGGAGATCAACACCCCGGGCGACCAGGCCGATGTGCTGGTGGCCATGAACCCGGCAGCGCTGAAGGCCAACATGAAGTGGGTGAAGAACGGGGCCACCATCATCATCGATGTTGACAACTTCGACGACAAGCATTACAAGAAGGCCGGGTTCGATGAGGACCCGCTCGGTGACGGCTCACTGGACGGGTATAACGTGGTGAAGGCCCCCATTACTGAACTCTCCCGGAATGTGGCCATGCAGCAGGGGATGGATGGCAAGGGGGCCGACAGGACCAGGAACCAGTTCGTGGCCGGGTTGCTTTACTGGCTCTTCAACCGGGATGTCAGGATCGGGGAGGATTTCCTGAAGGCAAAGTTCAAATCGAGGCCCGACCTGGTGAAAGCCAACATTGCGGTTCTGCACGAAGGTTACAATTACGCCGAGACCATCGAGGCGCTCTCCACCACGTTCCACGTGGACCCGGTAAAGGGAAAGAAGGGGGTGTTCAGGAACATCACCGGCAACCAGGCCACTGCCTGGGGACTGCTGGCCGCGGCCGAGAAGGCGGGGCTCGAGCTCTTCCTGGGTTCCTATCCCATCACCCCGGCCTCCGAGATCCTGCAGGAGATCGCCAAGCGCAAGCACCTGGGGGCGATAGCGTTCCAGGCCGAGGACGAGATTGCCGGGATCAGTGCGGCCATCGGGGCCTCATTTGCCGGAAGGCTGGCCTGTACCAGCACCTCGGGTCCCGGGCTGGCGCTGAAGGGGGAGGCCATCGGCCTGGCGGTGATCACCGAGCTGCCGCTGGTGGTTATCGATGTGCAGCGGGGGGGACCCTCCACCGGGCTGCCCACCAAGACCGAGCAGGCGGACCTGCTGCAGGCCCTTTACGGCAGAAGCGGGGAGTCTCCCTGTATCGTGATCGCGGCTTCCACCCCGGCCAACTGCTTCGATTATGCCTTCGAGGCCTGCAGGCTCTCCCTGGAGCACATGACCCCGGTGATCCTGCTGACCGATGGCTACCTGGCCAACGGGTCTGAACTGTGGAAGATTCCCAGCATGAAGGATCTGCCGCAGATCAAACCCCCGAAGGTGCCCGACAATACAGAAAATTATTACCCTTACCAGCGTGATCCGAAGCGGCTGAACCGCTACTGGGCCATTCCAGGGCAGCCGGGACTGAGACACAGGGTCGGGGGACTTGAAAAGCAGGATGTGACAGGGGAGGTTTCCCACGAACCCATGAACCACCAGGTGATGGTGGAGAAGCGCGATATGAAAGTGCAGAAGGTGGTGGAATTCATCCCCGAACTGGAGGTGATCGGACCCGAGGAGGGCGACCTGCTGGTGGTGGGATGGGGCGGAACCTTCGGGGCGCTTGCAAGTTCGGTCAGTGACCTCGTGGAGGAAGGCAAAAGCATCGCCCTGGCACATTTCAACTACATCAATCCCCTTCCGGGGAATACGGCCCGGGTCTTCTCGGGGTACAGGAAGATCCTGGTGTGTGAGCTGAACATGGGGCAGTTCGCCTCTTACCTGAGGAGCAAGCACCCGCAGTTCACCTACCTTCAGTACAACAAGGTGCAGGGACTGCCCCTGTTCATCTCGGAACTGAAGGCCAAGTTTAATGAAGTACTGGAACCAATATAGCAGCCATGGGAGTAAATTTTGAACCGCAGGGAATAGCGACCAAGGAGGATTTCAAACTGGGGGGGCCGATCAAATGGTGCGCCGGTTGCGGGGGGCACGCTGTGCTCTCCACCATCATGAACGTGCTGCCTGAAACGGGGATACCGAAGGAGCGGGTGGTCTTTGTATCGGGGATCGGATGTTCCTCCAGGTTCCCATACTATATCAACACCTACGGGTTCCACAGCCTGCACGGCAGGGCCAATGCCATTGCTTCGGGCATCAAGGTGGCCAATCCCAACCTGAGCGTCTGGATCGTCACCGGTGACGGGGACTCGATGGCCATCGGGGGAAACCACTTCATCCACATCATCCGGAGGAACATCAATGTGAACATACT
>CAYXUD010000159.1:0-28793 GCA_964467775.1 uncultured Bacteroides sp.
GTGCGGGAGATTGATAAGTGTATTGCTCTTTTAAACAGAACATAAGGGGATTATGGAAGATATGCTTTCCATAAAGGTTCAGATCGCTGAGCGGTTCTATCCCCTAAAAATAAAACAGGAGGATGAGGAGAAGATCAGGAAGGCGGCCAGGCTGATCAACGATAAGATCCTGCAGTACAAACAGAGATATACAGATAAGGATACGCAGGATTTTATTGCCATGGCGGCACTTCAGTTTGTGATTAACCTTTTGGATTGCGAACAACAGCAAAATGTTGTATCTTTGGAAAAGGAGCTGGTTGATCTGAGCAGTGAGCTGGATGAAATACTGAAATAAGAGTAATAGCGTTCTTTACATATTAAGAGATTGCCCGCATTGTTTCTTCAAATATTTTTGGAACTCAACATTTACCAAATTGGAGCAAAGCTCGGGTTGTAAAGAGCAGGCCAAAACCCCGGTTCGCCGGGGCACTGATTCGTCGGTCATTGGACACTCGATATAATCTGGCGGTTCCACCCATGCTGAATGGGGTTTTATAAAATCTTGGGGAAATATGCGGGTTTTTTTTTGTCTAAAATGAGAAACCTATGGAACTGTTAATGCAATCTTTGGTGCTGCAGGCACCCATGGTCCCATACTTTCTGGTTGGAGGAGCATCATTGCTGGTGGGGACAGGCATTGCATTTCTTCTGGTGAACACCATTGTCAGGAAGAGAAGCAATAACCTGATCAAGGAGGCAGAGGGAGAGGCGGAAATGATCAGGCAGCAGAAGATCCTTCAGGCCAAGGAGAAATTCCTTCAGTTGAAAGAGGAGCATGAGAAGATCATCAATGAGAAGAATAGCAAGCTGAATCAGCGCGAGAACGAGGTGAAGCAGAAAGAGTTCTCCATTTCCCAGAAGCAGGAGGAGATCCAGCGGCAGAGGAATGAAATGGAGGCCATACGCGAAAACCTGAATGTCCAGCTGGAAATTGTAGAGAAAAAAAAGGAAGAACTTGAAAGATCCCACCGGATGCAGGTGGAGCAACTGGAGGCCATTTCCGGCCTCTCAGCCGAAGAAGCCAGGGCGCAGCTGGTTGAATCCCTGAAGGAGGAGGCCAAGACCGAGGCCATGTCCCTGATCAATGAGATCGTGGACGAGGCCAAGATGACCGCAAACAAGGAGGCCAAGAACATTGTGATCAAAACGATCCAGCGGGTGGCCAGCGAGACAGCCATTGAAAATGCGGTGACTGTTTTTCATATTGAATCGGATGAATTGAAAGGGCGGATCATCGGCCGGGAGGGCCGCAACATCAGGGCTCTTGAGGCGGCCACGGGAGTTGAAGTGATCGTTGACGATACCCCGGAGGCCATCATCCTGTCGGCCTTTGACCCGGTACGCAGGGAGGTGGCAAGGCTGTCACTGCACCAGCTGGTGACGGACGGCCGGATCCATCCGGCACGCATCGAGGAGGTGGTGGCCAAAACGCAGAAGCAGATCGAGGAAGAGATCATTGAGGTGGGCAAACGCACTGCGATTGACCTGGGCATCCACGGCCTGCATCCCGAACTTACCAGGATGGTCGGCAAGATGAAGTACCGTTCATCCTATGGCCAGAACCTCCTTCAGCACTCAAGGGAGGTGGCGAACCTGTGTGCCATCATGGCTACGGAGGTGGGACTGAATGCCAAGCTTGCAAGACGCGCAGGGTTACTCCACGACATAGGAAAGGTCCCGGATGATGAGCCTGAGATCCCCCATGCAGTATACGGGATGAAGCTGGCTGAAAAGTACAAGGAGAAACCCGAGGTCTGCAATGCCATCGGGTCACACCATGACGAGGTGGAGATGACCACGCTGCTTGCACCCATTGTACAGGTCTGTGATGCCATTTCGGGAGCGAGGCCCGGTGCAAGAAGGGAGGTGGTTGAATCCTATATCAAGCGTTTGAAAGAACTGGAGGCGATGGCATTGTCCTATCCCGGCGTACTGAAGACCTATGCCATCCAGGCCGGCCGGGAATTGAGGGTAATCGTGGGCAGCGACAAAGTTTCGGACAAGGATGCCGAAAGTCTTTCATACGACATTGCAAAGAAGATCCAGGACGAAATGACCTATCCGGGACAGGTTAAGATCACCGTGATCAGGGAGACACGAGCCATAAGTTACGCCAAGTAGTGAAGCGGGTACTAGTCACAGGAACTGCAGGATTCATCGGATTTCACCTGGCGCAGAGACTGGTGGAGCAGGGGTATCATGTGACCGGGCTCGACAGCATCAATGATTATTATGACGTGGATCTGAAATATGCCAGGCTCGGGCAATCAGGATTTCCGAAAGACGAGATCTCCTATAACCAGCCGGTCATCAGCAAGATCTCTCCGGATTACCAGTTTGTCCAGCTTCAGCTTGAGGACAGGGAATCGCTTTTTGAGCTGTTCGCCAATCGGGGTTTCGAGGTGGTGGTCCACCTGGCAGCCCAGGCAGGGGTAAGGTACAGCCTTACCCACCCGCAGGCCTACCTGGACAGCAATATCACGGGCTTTCTGAATATTCTTGAGGCGTGCAGGCACCATCCGGTTGAGAACCTGATCTATGCAAGCAGTTCCAGTGTTTACGGGCTGAACAAGCAGATGCCCTTCCGGGTGGACTCCAACGTGGATCACCCGGTGAGCCTTTATGCAGCCAGTAAAAAGAGCAATGAACTGATGGCCCACACATACAGCCATCTGTTCGGAATCCCTACGATCGGGCTCCGGTTCTTTACCGTCTACGGTCCGTGGGGACGGCCCGACATGGCCCTGTTCATTTTTACCAGGGCGATCCTGGAAGGCAGGCCCATAGAGGTGTTCAACCATGGCCACATGGAGCGGGATTTCACCTATATCGATGACATTGTCGGCGGGATAGAGAGAATGGTCCCCGGGCCTCCCGTTCCTGATGAGAACTGGGATCCGGCAGATCCTGATCCGTCGGCCTCATCCGCTCCCTTCAGGATCTACAACATCGGCAACAGCAGCCCGGTCAAGCTGACCCGTTTCATCGAGGCCATTGAGAGATCGCTGGGGATGACCGCTGAAAAAGTGTTGATGCCCATCCAGCCTGGTGACGTTGAAAAAACCTGGGCCGATGTTTCTGCCCTGGTCCGGGATTATGGATACAACCCGGCTACTCCTTTGGAGGAGGGCATAAAGAGATTTGTCGATTGGTACAGGGAATACTACCGTTCATAATGCAATTCAACCAGCTGAGCGGAAGGTTTTCTGGAACAGCTCTCTGAGCATGGCAGCTTTTTCAGGCTGCCCCGACCGGTCGTAAGCATACTGCAGGTTGATCATTAATCGTTCAATAATATCGATGTTGGAACAGGGGGTGAAATAGAAATCCTTCTCCCCGATATGGAGGTGCCTCAGAAACGACCTGAGCTCCTTCACGCCAAGCACAGTGCCTTTGTCCGAAGGATTGATGTAGAACAGGATCCCGTTGGGATCATCCGGGTAGTCCTGGTCATAATAGCAGAGCACAAAGTTCCTTGGCAGGTTTACACCGTAAATGGGAAGCTCCAGTCTCCTGGCAAGTTCTGTATAGATCAGGCCCAGCAGTACCGGGCTCCCCTTATGGGTGTCCAGCATGTGATTGACCAGGTAAAGCTGGGGGGTATGGGTCTTTTTCAGGCTTTTATCAAACTTATGGATCTCATAAAGGAAATAGTTGATCACCCTGACCTTTTCAAGCGCGGTCAGATGGTTATTCAGCTCAAGCCAGATGTCCCTGCGGATCTTCTCCACCATCCGGTCCATGCCCTCATATGAAAGGTCCGGATACTGGAACTTCGATACCAGGAAGGAGCCGTACAGGAGATCCCTCCCCCCGGTGGACCTCCAGGCATCCATCTCCCCGGCCAGTTTGTTGAAATGGATCTTCCGGATCACGTTTTAGATCCGTTCCTGCAGATCGGGCCTGAGTGTGAGTTCCCACCTTTTTTCAAGAGGGGTGACCACCTCTTCGCCCAATTCAACAAGACGATCAGATACGGAGTTAAATACCTGTTTATCAGGATCCTCAAGCAAGTTCATCAATGCTTCAAGTTCTCTGCGTTCAGGCTCATTCATGCTGTACCAGTTTTTCAAGGACCATGGTGATCAACTCATCCATGCGGGATTTATAATCTTCGAGGAATGACATGGTGATCCTGTTTGCAACGGCCAGGCAGAGGGTAACGGCTTCGTGGCCCAGCATGGCGGAAAGGGCATAGAGTGCCGAGCACTCCATTTCGAAGTTGTTGATGCGCATTCCCATAAAATTGAAGGAGCCAATCTTCTGGATGAGCTGCCCATCGAACGGGGAAAGCCGGATGCTCCTTACCTGTGGCGCATAGAATCCCGGGGTGGAGAGGGTAATGCCGGAGGGGTGCTCCCCGCTGCCAAACAGGGTGGTCAGATCTGGAGATCCGCTTACAAAATAGGGGTGCGGAAGGCCCTCTTTCCACCGGGTGTGGCTCATGAAAGCCTCGGTAATGCCTGGACAGAGGATCTCTTTTTCATCATGGTAGAAATGGTATAATCCATCGAAACCGCCCGCTACCAGTGATACAATGAAAGCCCCCTCGGCAATATCCGGATGCAGGGCACCGCAGGTGCCGAGCCTGAGCAGTCTGAGGGAGCGGTGCCGGTCCGTGGCCCTTCTTTGCTCCAGGTCCACATTGACAAGCGCATCCAGCTCATTCAGGACTATATCCATGTTGTCGGTGCCGATGCCCGTAGAGAGGACGGTGATCCTTTTTCCCCTGCAGGTCCCGGTATGGGTCACAAATTCGCGGTTCCCCTTTCTGACCTCGATCGTGTCAAACCGGCGCGAAACCTGATGGACCCTGGCGGGATCCCCCACCAGGATAATGGTATCCGCAATATCTTCCGGAAGGAGGTGAAGATGATAGATGCTTCCGTCAGGATTCAGGATCAGGTCCGTATGTGAAATGGGGTCCATCTTGCTCCTTGTTCCGTGTTTTGATAAAAATAGTGTAATTTTGTAGCTGCTTATAAAAAAATTACTCACAATGCCAATCTCAGCTGATTCGAGTATATTGGCGAAATAATTTAAATTATATCAGGATGAAAAGAGTTCATTATATCATCGTCAGCGTAGTGGCCATCGTGGTGCTGCTACTCATTTTCGGAAGCCAGATGTTCTTTGTCATCAAACCCGGAGAGCGGGCCATTATCTTCAAGAAATTCGGGGGCGGCCTTGACAGGGATAACATATTTGTCCCCGGGTTCCATATAATCGCCCCGTGGAATGACCTGATCCCTTACGATGTAAGGGAACAGAAAAGCGAGGAGACAATGGATGTGCTTGATAAAGGAGGCCTCTCCATCAATGTGGATGTGACCATCATATTCAATCCCTTCTATGATAAAATCGGCTACCTTCATGAGAACATCGGGACCAACTATGTATCGGTCATGGTGATCCCAAATGTCAGGTCTTCGGTGCGTGCAGTGACCGGCCGCTATACTGCAGAAGAGATATACTCCACCAGGAGGGGAGAGGTCGAGGCAGAGATCATTGAAGCCACCAGGAAGGCACTGGCCGCCAAGAACATCGAAATGAAAGACCTGCTGATCAGGTCCATCGCCCTGCCTGAAAAGATCAAGCAGGCCATCGAGAGCAAACTGCAGCAGCAGCAGGAAGCACTGGCCTATCAGTTCAGGCTGGACCGGGAGAAAAGCGAAGCCGAGAGAAAACGGATCGAGGCCCAGGGGATCGCTGACTATAACCGTATCATCAGCGCTTCGCTGACGAACAATATCCTGAAACAGAAAGGGATAGACGCCACCCTGCAGCTGGCCAATTCACCCAACAGCAAAGTGGTGGTGATCGGGAGCGGTGAAGACGGGCTCCCGCTGATACTGGGTGGGGCCAATTAATACCCGGCACCATGTTGCAGCGATCACAGACCCTCTATCTGCTGGGGGTCTTCATACTTTATATATTGATGCTGACAGGCCCCCTGGCCAGGTTTACCCTGGAGGGGGAAGCGTGGGTCCTGAAGCATTCCGGTCTCTACATGTCCACGGAGCTGAAAATGGATCTGGCCACATGGCCCCTGACGCTCTTTTTCATCCTGGTATCTGTCCTGGCACTGTTCAACATCCTCTCATACAGGAACCGCATCAGGCAGATGCGGATCACCATATTCCTGATTTTCCTGAGCGCCGGCATGACCGGGATGATGTTCTACTATACCTGGGTGGTCCGCCAGAAGCTGGACGGCTCGCTGGTCCTCTACCAGTGGCGGTTCATGATCCCGCCGGTCTGCGTGATCCTTCTCTACCTGGCATTCAGAAGGATTCGCAGGGATGAACTTCTCGTCAGGGCTTTCGACAGGATCAGATGATCTCGATGTTATCCTGGTCGGTGATCTTCTCGCAATAGTGGCATTTCAGTTTCACCTCTGACTTGGAGACTACCGTGAACCTGGTATGCACCGATTCATTGTTGGTAATGCACTTTGGATTCACACATTTCACGATCCCCACGATTTCGTCCGGGATCTCAACCACCCTCTTTTCCACCACCTCGTAATTCCGGATAATGTTGAGCTTGGCGCAGGGTGCCACCAGTGCTATCTTGTTGATATCATCGTCCTTGAAGAACACATCGGAGAGCTTAATGATCCCCTTCTTTCCCAGTTTTTTGCTTCCCAGGCTGTTCCCAATGGTGATCATGGACTCCAGCGATTCCAGTTTCAGGATGGATACCACTTTGAAAAGAACCGGGGCCGGTATGTGGTCGATCACTGTACCTTCTTTTATAGCACTGACTGACAGTTGTTTATCTTTCATTTGTTCTGGATTCTTATAATTCGGTTGCTATTTGACACCCAGTATGGAACAGAGGATAGCCATCCTCACATAGACACCATTCCGCGCCTGGTCAAAGTAATAGGCATGGGGGCTGCTGTCCACATCTGTGTGGATCTCGTTCACCCGTGGCAGCGGGTGAAGCACTTTCATGGTCTCTTTGCATCCATCCAGCATCTCGCTGCGGAGAATATAGGCGTTTTTCACCCTTTCGTACTCGATGGGATCGGTAAAGCGCTCCTGCTGTACCCTTGTCATATAGATGATGTCCGCCTCGCTGAGGAACTCGTTGAGATCCCTTCCTTCGTGATAATTCAAACCGATCTCGTCCAGATGCAGCTTGTAGGAAGGCGGCATTTTCAGTTCATCGGGAGAGATGAAGTAGAAGGTGGTATTGAACTCCGACATGGCCTGCAGGAGGGAATGGACCGTCCGGCCGTATTTAAGGTCTCCCACCATGAAGAGCTTCAGGTTCTCAAGTCTGCCCTGTGTTTTGAGGATCGAATACATATCGAGCAGGGTCTGGCTGGGGTGCTGATTGGCCCCGTCACCCGCGTTGACGATCGGAACGGAGGAGACCTCGCTGGCCAGCCTGGCGCTTCCTTCCAGGGGGTGTCTCATGACGATCAGGTCAGCATAGTTGCTCACCATCTTGATGGTGTCGTGCAATGTCTCACCTTTGGAGGCACTGGTAGCTCCTGAATCGCTGAATCCCACGACCCTTCCGCCCAGTCCGTTGATCGCCGTTTCAAAACTCAGGCGGGTTCTGGTTGAGGGTTCAAAGAAGAGGGTGGCGATCACATATCCTTTCAGGATATCCTGCCTGGGTGCTTTTTCGAATTCTGCGGCCAGTTCCAGGATCCTCAGGTACTCCTCCCTGGTGAAATCTGTGATGGAAACAAGGTTTTTGTTCTTCATGAATCTCGGTTTAATACAAATATAATATTGAGGCTACAAGCGTTTCCTGATTGTTCATAACAGTTCATAACTTCCACTCTCATGGCTCCCGGTCACCCGGCAGCCCCCTATCTTTGAGAGCCTTCTCTTCATATCCGGGATATGCCGGTTCCAGACACGCACTGTGAGTGCACACTTCAGGTCGAACTGCTGGGTCTCAATGGCCGCGTTCAAATCCCTGATCACTTTCATGACCCGGTTCATACCGGTGTATGTGAATTCCAGGAGAAACCTGCTTTCCACTTTTTTTTCGACGATAACGGCCCCATCCAGCGCTTCCGCCGCAGCTGAACGGTATGCGTTGATCAGTCCGCCTGTCCCAAGCAGCGTGCCACCAAAATAGCGGACCACCACCACCAGGATCTGGGTGAGCTCCCTTGAGAGGATCTGTCCATGTATGGGTTTTCCTGCGCTGCCAGACGGTTCCCCGTCATCGTTGACCCTGAAGCGGTCCACCCCTGTTCCCAGCTGCCATGCATAGCAGTGGTGCCTGGCATCGTGATACTGTTTTTTCAGGGCGGCGATCAGCTGTTTGATTTCCTCCTCATGATCCACAGGGTAGGCAAAGGCCAGAAAACGGCTGCCTTTATCCTTATACCGGCCTTCAGAGGGGGAATCGATGGTTCTGTAAAGATCTTTCATCCGGCCAGCGCAAAGGTGGGGAAAGCGGGGATATGAAAGCGGTCGATGACCAGGTAATGCATTCAGAAACAGGAGTTAAAAAAAACAGGTCCGCCGGGAACCTGTTTCTTCAAATGTTTCACATTTTCAGTTTTTTCTCAATTTCATCGACCTGCAATCGGAACCGTTTATCCGTTTCAATCAGGTTGTTGACCGTCTTGCAGGCATGCAGTACAGTGGCGTGGTCCTTTCCCCCGATCTGTGTACCAATGGTGGCGAGGGACGATTTGGTAAGGGTCTTTGAGAAGAACATGGCCACCTGCCTCGCCTGAACGATCTCGCGCTTGCGGGTTTTGGACTGGAGTTGCTCAAGGCCGATGTTATAATAGTTGCATACCACCTTCTGGATATAGTCGATCGAGATCTCGCGCTTGGTGCTCTTGATCAGCTTGTCGATCATCTCCTTGGTCAAATCAAGGGTGATCTCCTTCTTGTTCAGGGTGGATTGTGCAAGCAGGGAGATCAGCGCTCCCTCCAGTTCACGGATGTTATCCGAGATGTGGGTCGAGATGTACTCCAGGACCTCCTCGGGAAGATCGATCCCGTCGTTGTAGGTCTTCTTTTTAAGGATCGCCATCCTGGTCTCAAAATCGGGTGCCTGAAGGTCCGCGGAAAGGCCCCATTTAAACCTGCTCAGAAGCCTGGATTCCATGCCCTGCAGCTCAACCGGAGGTTTGTCTGATGTGAGGATCAGCTGCTTTCCGCTCTGGTGGAGGTGGTTGAAAATATGAAAAAAAGTATCCTGGGTCTTCTCTTTCCCGGCAAATTCATGCACGTCATCGATGATCAGTACATCGATCATCTGGTAGAAGTGCAGGAAATCATTCTTGTTGTTGTTGCGTATGGCATCCACAAACTGGGTCTGGAACTTGTTGGCGTTCACGTACAACACGGTCTTTTCTGGAAACAGATCCTTGACCTCGATCCCTATGGCCTGGGCCAGGTGGGTTTTGCCAAGGCCACTATCCCCGTATATCAACAGGGGATTGAAGGCGGTGCCGCCGGGATTCTTGGCCACCGCATAGCCGGCAGACCTGGCCAGCCTGTTACACTCCCCCTCGATGAAATTGTCAAATGAGTTCTCGGGGTTCAGCCTGGGATCAATATCAAGTTTCTTCAATCCCGGTATCACAAAGGGATTCTTGATGGTGTTTTCCGCGGTGTCCAGGGGAACAGCCACGGGGGTGTTCCTGATCTCCCTGCTGTTGCGGGCCGGGAACTTCACGGTGTAAGGTTTGCTGTTGCTGTAGGTGTTGTTCTGCATCACCACGTTATACTCCAGCTTCGCATCGGGACCAAGCTCTTTCTTGATCACTTTGCGCAGGATATCGATATACTGTTCCTCGAGATACTCGTAGAAAAAGGGGCTGGGAACCTGGATGGTAAGCACATCTCCGGCAAGCTTCAGAGGAACAATCGGCTCAAACCAAGTACGATAACTTATGGACGGCACGTTGTCTTTGATTACATTCAGACAATTGTTCCAAACACGTTCATGCATTGCAGACGCCGGTTTTAGGGTTGACTCAAGTATGTAAAAAGCTTGTGGGATTCCCTTAAGCAAAGATTGTGAAAAAAAAGTAAAAAAAAAACCCTGGCGGACTTGAAAAGTTCAGATTAATTATATTGGTGTTAATGTCAACCCTTTATAGATCAAAAAAAAAAGAAAAAAATATAATGTATTGATTGTAAGATATTTATCACTATTCAATTGTGATGGGAATCTTAATAAATTGTCACCTAATCCTTTAGCTTTTCCAATTCAATATATGGTTTAATCAGCCTCCGTCCGAAAGCAATATCCTGGTTGAAAAATAGCTTTCAATCATCAAATTTTTAAAATGACATCACTCCTGCACTCCGTCATTTTTTCTTTTCCGATCTGCCGAAAAGGGAGATCTGCACATAGTCCTTGGGGTTCTCATTCAGGTCCCTGACCAGATGGTCAAGATCCGCGACCAGGAGCTCCAGGTTCCTGTAAAGGCTGTCAGAGTAGAAGAGCTTTCCCGCATTTCCTTCCCCGGAGTTGACCTGTTCAAGCAGCGAATTGAACTGACCGGAGAGGTGGATCAATTCGCCTGCCAGCCTGTCAAGCCCGGCACTGTCCAGCTTTTCACTGATGGATTGCAGGTGAACGATCAGTGAAGAGACATGACCGCCCTGTTCTGCCAGTGTTGAGGTGAGTGACTCCAGGTTGCCGAAACTCCGGTCCAGGTCGCCCCCTTCAAGCAGCGACGAGTGAAGCAACCCGGTCACTGAGGCAAGGTGATCAAGGGTCTCACCGATGGCATCGGAGCCAGCCAGTGCTCCGAGCTGCCGCGAGAGTGAGTCCAGCGATCCCGCCAGATGGCCGATCAAATCGAGAAGGGGAACAATCCTCGACTGGAGGCTGGTGACCAGATCGGGGACCCTCAATGCGCTGATCGTATCCTGGTCATCCATGAACTGATGTCCCTCCGATGGTACGATCCTTACGGCTTTGGTACCCATGAAATCTGCACTGTACAGTTCTGCGACAGCACCTCTGTCGAGCAGGTATTCCTTTTCGATATGCAGGGCCAGTTTGATGGGCGGCGCTTCACCGGTCCGAAGCTCGATATCATCCACATATCCGATTTTGACCCCGTTCAGCATCACCGGCGCAGATGTTTCAAGTCCGCCTGATTCCGGGTAGAATGCGTAAAGGGTGTAAGTGCTGCTGAGGATGTTTCTTCCTTTCAGGTAGTTAATACCCCAGATCAGAACGGCGATGGTTACGAGCCCAATGATACCGACCTTGGCTTCAATGCTGATTTTCATACTATTTATTGATCTCTTCAATGGCGTCATACAGGGGAATGATTTTCCCGTCTTTCATGGCGATAACAAATGCATCGGGGAAATCTTCCTTCACCGCCATGCACCGCTCAAGCACGCTGTTATAGTCCACTTCCTGACCCACCATGTACTTGAACCACCTTCCATCCTGCACAACCATTACATTTTCGTATCCTTTAAATGAAGACGGATCAGTGGGCGATTTGTTCCTGGAAGAGGCGACCTGGATGTAAAATACCACCTGGTCCGGGGGGATCCCGATAGCTCCGGGATTGGTGGTTGCCGCAGATCTATTGGCCGGCGATTCCTTCGCCGCCACCGCCAAGTTGCTCCGCCGGTCAATCTCCTCCTTGTAGTTCCTGAATCCCCTGTAGATGGCCGATGCGATGATGTCCTGCCCGTATTCCGTCATCAGGTACCTCTCCTCTTCGGGATTGGAGATGAATCCCGTTTCAACAAGCACACCGGGCATGGCGGTCTGTGCCAGCAAATAGATGCCCTGCTCCCTGACCCCCAGGTCCTTTCTTCTGGCACGCTCCCTGAACTGTTCCTGCACGAAGGCCCCGAATTCTATGCTCTGTTTAAAATAGGTCTTCTGCATCAGTGAGAACATGATATAGGATTCAGTGGATGTGGGATCAAAACCCTCGTACCTTGTTTCATAATCCTCTTCAAGGAGGATCACGGAGTTCTCCCTGACAGCCACATCAAAATTCTCATCAGCCCGGTGCTGTCCCAGGACCAAAGTAAGTGTGCCCGCGGCGGTGGAGAGTGAATGGGCATTCACATGGATGGAGATGAAGAGGTCCGCTTCGGCCTTGTTGGCAATTTCGGCCCGTTTCCACAGTTCAGGGTATTCATCCCTTTTCCGGGTGTAGATCACCTTCACATCCTTCATATTCTCCTCGATGTAATGACCCAGCTTGAGTGCTATGGCCAGCGCGATATCCTTCTCTTTTCCAATCCTGCCGGTTGCCCCCGGATCTTTGCCGCCATGCCCTGCATCGATCACCACAACACGGATCCCATTGTTCATGTCATCATCACCGCCGGCAAACAGGAGCCCTGAACAGCAGGTTACAGAGATTGTTAAAACAAGAATCCTGAGAATTGCCCGTTTTATCTTTATTGGCATTACCTTTGGTTTAGGTATACGGATGCGATACAAAATAATAGATTTTTCAGATTGCGCTGCGACCGTCTAAAGATACTTTTCATCATCTTACTAACTGTGTCAGCCTGCGGGTTATTGCATGCCCAACAGCCTGATTCTCTTAGTGCACCCCGGGAGGGAACACTGGCTGACAGCCTGATGAACCCTGAGCCTGTCGTGCCCGGAGCCGATTCGATCCCCCGGGATACCGTGCCGGTTCCCCCGAAACCCGGGAGCGAAATCAAATCGGAAGTGAAATACAATGCAGCTGACTCCCTGGTATTCTCCCTGGATGGCAGGACGGTGGAGCTGTACGGGGATGCGCACATCACCTATGAAGATATTGAGCTGACGGCCAATTATATCAGGTATGAAATGGACAATAACATGGTGTTGGCCTACGGTCTCGCGGATTCGACAGGCAAAGTGGTGGGCAACCCGGTGTTTACAGATCCCGATAACTCCTTTAAATCCAAACTGCTGAAATATAATTTCAAAACCCAGAAGGGCTATATTGAAGAGGTGATCACCGAGCAGGAGGGGGGATACCTGCATGCCAATCAGACCAAGAAGCAGTCCAACGGGCATATTCACCTGAAGAATGGCAAATACACCACCTGCGATGCGGAACACCCCCATTTTTATATCGCCATTACCAAGGGGATCTCCATGCCGGGGGATAAGATCATATCCGGACCGGCATACCTTGTACTGGAAGATGTTCCCTTGCCTCTGGGGATCCCTTTCGGTTTTTTCCCGAATTCGAAAACCAAGACCTCCGGTATCCTGATCCCGAAGTACGGGGAGGAACAGCGCCGTGGTTTTTACCTGAGGGAAGGCGGGTACTATTTTGCGATGAACGATTATATGGACCTGAGGATCACCGGTGATATCTATACGAACGGGACATGGGGCCTGCGCATCGGGAGCAATTACAAGCTGAACTACAGGTTCAGCGGCAATCTCAACCTCAAGTATTTCAAGAACATCACCGGTTATAAGAATATCGAAGGACAGTACAGCGTCAGCAAGGATTATGCCATCGGATGGAGCCACAGCCAGGACTCCCGTGCCAATCCGACAAGCTCATTCAGGGCAAGTGTAAACCTGTCCAGCTCATCCTATGACAAGAACCACACCAGGAACATCAACAGTGTAATGACCAATACCAAGCAATCGAGCATCTCCTATACCAAATCCTGGCCAAACAGCCCATTCAACCTGAGCGCATCGCTGAACCATTCACAGAACAGCAATACCCGGGGCGTGAGCATGACCCTTCCGAAAATATCTTTGAACATGTCCCGGATCAATCCCTTCAAGAGAAGGTCGGCCACCGGTCCGGGCAGGTGGT
The DNA here is from genome assembly GCA_964467775.1 of uncultured Bacteroides sp. GTDB lineage: Bacteria > Bacteroidota > Bacteroidia > Bacteroidales. The sequence continues at coordinate 13,811 of CAYXUD010000159.1, forward strand.
ATGAGGACATACAGCTTAGCTATACCAGCATCCTTGAGAACAGGATCAGCACCTATGACTCCCTTCTTTTTACCAGCTCGGTGTGGGATGACATGAAGAACGGTTACAAGCATTCCATACCCTTAAGCCTCAGCATCAAGCCATTCAAGAAGACCGCCGCGCTGCAGAGTTTCTCCATCACCCCTTCAGTGAATTATAACGGGATGCTCTATTCCAGGCAGACTGTCAAATTCGTTTCAGGCTACCATGAATCAGAGGAAGGGGGCGTGACCAACTACGACCCGATCGTGTCCGACTCGGTGATCAACAAGTTCTCCTATGCCCATTCCCTGTTTCCAAGCTTCAGCTCCGGATTTGCCCCGAAGATCTACGGGATGTTCCAGTTTAAGGGGGATGGAAGGCTGGAAGCCATCAGGCATGTGATGACGCCAAGTGCAAGTTTCTCCTATGTTCCTGACATGAAGGCTATTCAGTCTGACTACTACCGGATTGTCTATGATGAGATCAACATGGATACAGTGGCAGAATATTCCATCTATGAAGATCAGATATACGGGACTCCCACTTTCAACGGGGCTTCCGGCTCACTGAGCCTCTCCCTGCGCAACAACATCGAAGCAAAAGTGCGTTCCAAAGTCGACACCGTGGATGAGGTGGAGAAGGTGAAACTCCTGGACAATCTCAGTTTCAGCACAAGCCTGGACCTTTTCCATACCGATACCCTCACACCGGCCTGGCGCCCCATCAGTTTTAACGGGAGCACGCGGATTTTCAAGGGGAAGATGAACATCACCTTCAGGGGTGTCGTGGACCCCTTTGGTTATGATGAAAAGCGCTCCAGGACCAGGGAGACCTATTACTCGCAGACAGGAAAGCCGCTCAGGCTCACCAGTGCAAGCGTTTCGGCCGGGTTCTCGCTCCAGTCAAAACAGGGCAAGGAGAAGGAAGAACCTGACCAGGGGGATCTGAGCCGCGAATCACAGCTGAACAATCCCAACCTTGCGGGAAAGGATCCCATGGCCGCCTATGACCCGAATTTGGAGGAATATTACGGGGATTACGTCGATTTTGATATCCCGTGGTCACTCCGGATAGACTACAGTTTCAGCTATTCCAAACCAAAGGATGAATCGAACGTGATACAGACGGTCCGGGCTTCCGGTGATTTCAGCCTCTCACCGAAATGGAAGATCGGGTTCAATACGGGTTATGACATGGACCGTAAACAGTTCACCACCACCAACCTGAGCATATACCGCGACCTGCATTGCTGGGAAATGCGGATATCGGTGGTCCCGTTCGGCACCTACAGATCCTACAACTTCCAGATCAATGCAAAATCTTCCATACTGACCGACCTGAAATACAATAAACGGAAATCCTGGCAGGATAATTTCTGATAGAAAAAACAGTATGCGGAAGCTTACTCGGAGACGATCTCAAAGGGGATGTCCACCTGCACATCCTTGTGGAGTCTGACGGTGGCAGAGTAGCTGCCGACCTCCTTGATCAGGTCGTCCTTGATGGAGATGTTTTTTCTCTCCACTTCAAATCCTTTCTCTGTCAGCGCTTCTGCAATCTGTATCGTGTTTACCGAACCGAAGATCTTGCCCTTTGTACTGGTTTTGGCGCCAATGGTCAGTGAAATTTTCTTGAGTTCCTCAGCCATCTTCAGGGCAGCCTCTTTCATCTGCTCCTCCTTGTGGGCACGCTGACGAAGGATCTCCTCGTGGACCTTCCTTGCCTGCCTGGTGGCATTGATGGCCAATCCTTTAGGGATCAAATAATTCCTAGCATACCCGTCCTTCACCGATATGATATCGTCTTTGTGTCCCAGATTGGGCATATCCTGTTTCAAGATCACATTCATTTCAAAGTCCTCCTGTTACTTTAGCATGTCGGTTACATAGGGAAGCAGTGCCAGGTGACGCGCACGCTTAATGGCCACCGCCACTTTTCTCTGGTACTTCAGGGAGGTTCCTGTCAGGCGCCGGGGAAGGATCTTACCCTGTTCGTTAAGGAACTTCTTCAGGAATTCCGGATCCTTGTAATCGATGTATTTGATGCGGTTCTTCCTGAACCTGCAGTACTTTTTCTTCTTGATCTCAACCGTCGGCGGAGTTAAATACCTGATCTCTGAATTATCCTGTGCCATTATTCTTCCTCCTGTTTTTGTTCTGCTGATTTCCTGGCCCTTTTTCTTTCGCTGTAGGCCACCGCATATTTCTCCATTTTCATCGTAAGAAAACGGATGATCCGTTCGTCCCTGCGGTACTCGGTCTCAAGTTTTGCTATGGCGTCTGGCTGAGCCCTGAACTCGATCAGGTGGTAAAACCCCGTGGATTTCTTTTGAATGGGATAGGCCAGTTTCTTCAGGCCCCACTCCTCTTCATGGACGATCTCACCCTTGCTGTCGGTGATCACCTTTTTGAATTTTTTGACCGCTTCCTTCATCTGGCTTTCAGACAAAACGGGAGTAGCAATGAAAACGGTCTCGTAATGGTTCAACATTGATTAATATTTAGTGATTAAAAAATTGACTGCAAAAGTAGAAACTTTTTGAAAAACAGCCAAGAAACGGCTCTTTTTTTCAGAATCCCGTTTTCTTGCAACTTTATGGCTTTCGACTTTATGACTTACTTTGCTATCTTTAAGGTCGCTTATGGAAAAATTCATTGTATCCGCCAGGAAATACAGGCCAAAAACCTTCAGTGACGTGGTCGGACAGCCTTCTGTCGCTATTACCCTGAAAAATTCCATTGTCAATCATCACCTGGGACATGCCTACCTTTTCAGCGGTCCGAGGGGGGTGGGAAAAACCACGTGTGCCCGTATTTTTGCCAGGACCATCAACTGTTCCAGCATCACTGAAAGCGGCGAAGCCTGCGATGAATGTGAATCGTGCCTCTCCTTCAATGAAAACCGTTCATTCAGTATTCATGAACTGGATGCAGCCTCCAACAATTCGGTGGATGATATCCGCACCCTCACAGAACAGGTCAGGATCCCTCCACAGATAGGCTCTTACAGCATCTACATTATCGATGAGGTACACATGCTCTCCCAGTCGGCATTCAATGCCTTCCTGAAGACCCTGGAAGAGCCCCCGGCCCATGCCATTTTTATTCTTGCCACCACCGAAAAGCATAAGATCATCCCAACGATCCTTTCACGCTGTCAGATCTTTGATTTCAACAGGATCCATGTGGAGGACACAGTGGAACATCTCAAAAACATCGCCGGGAAGGAGTCCGTTGAATTCGAAGAAGATGCCCTTCATATGATCGCTCAGAAGGCCGACGGAGCCATGCGTGATGCCCTCTCCATCTTTGACCAGGTGGTCAGCTTCACGGGGGGCAAGGTCACCTACCAGGATGTGATCAGCAACCTGAACATCCTCGACTATGAGTACTATTTCAGGCTTACATCCGGTGCTCTTGAGGGTGATACTCCGGCCATGCTGAACCTCTTTGACGAAATACTCGGAAAGGGGTTTGATGCCAGGAACTTCATCAATGGCTATGCAGCGCACCTGCGTGATCTGATGGTGTGCAAGGATTCGCAGACCGTCCGGCTTCTGGAGGTGGGTGCCGGTATCAGGGAAAAATATCTTTCCCAGTCGAAAAAGGTATCCCTGCCATTCCTCTATGAGGGACTTGAGATCTGTAACCAGGCCGATATTCAATTCAGGACCAGCAGGAACCAGCGTCTCACCATTGAACTTGCACTGGTGAGGCTTGCGAACCTTGCTTCGGCTCAAAAAAAAAAATCAGCAACTGATTCCGCACCCTCCGCCGTAGCTCCGCAGGAGCCGGACCAGGCCATTCCGGGAGGGGGGAGGCAGGAGGCCCGGACTTCACAGGCATCGAAGCCCGAAGAGGCTTCCACCCCTCCGGGAATCGATGAAAATGATAACGGGGACGGCCGGACCATCAGAAGAGCATCCATCTCGATCAAAGGCTCCCTGAAAGGAATGCCGGGGAAGCCGCCTGAAGATCCGGACCACAGCCAGCCCCCGGAGGGAAGAGCCGGAGCTGACCACTCCCCTGCGGCTGACCCGGATCCCGACAGGATCATCAAAGCATGGAATGAATATGCAGCCTCCTTTGAACAATCCAATCCCAGGGTCTTCTCGACATTGAAAAGCAATCAGCCGGTGGTCGGGGCCGATGGCACGGTCCGGCTCCTTCTGAACAGTGAGGCCCAGAGGGACAATTTCCTGAAGAACATCAGGCCAGGCCTTTCCCGGCATATCTGTGAATCCACCGGACTGAGCGCGCTGGAGATCCTGACCGAAGTGATGGAGAGCGGGCAGAACGGAAAAAAGATCTATACCGATCAGGATAAACTGGAATTCCTGATGAAGAAGAATCCTGAACTCGGACATCTGAAGACCAGGTTCAGCCTTGATTTTGATCAATGAGCATAACAAGATAATTATCAATGTCAACTGTAACCACTATAAAATCTTTTTTGAAATGACCGGAGAAAAAATCACAAACCACTACGGAAAGATAACTGTACCCGATTTTCCCATCGTGCCCTTTATCGAGGGCGATGGAACCGGACCTGACATCTGGGCCGCCTCGGTCCGGGTATTCGATGCAGCGGTTCAGAAGGCCTACCAGGGCAGGAGGAAGATCGTCTGGAAGGAGGTCTTCGCAGGAGAGAAAGCTTATAACATGAACGGGAAATGGCTCCCTGAGGAGACCCTCGACATTATCCACGAGCACCTGGTGGCCATCAAGGGACCCCTGACCACTCCGGTGGGAGGGGGGATCAGGTCGCTGAATGTGGCGCTGCGCCAGATCCTGGACCTCTATGTCTGCCTCAGACCTGTCCGGTATTACCAGGGGGTTCCCTCACCCGTGAAGGATCCCTCAAAAACCGATATGGTTATTTTCAGGGAGAATTCAGAGGATATCTATGCCGGTATCGAATGGATGACGGGGACCGAGGAGGGAGAGAAGATCAAGAAGTTCCTGCTGGAAGAAATGGGTGTCAAAACCATCCGCTTCCCCGCGACTGCTTCGGTGGGGATCAAGCCGATTTCAAAAGAGGGCACATTCCGGCTGGTTCGGGGTGCGATCCAGTATGCCGTAAGGAACAAGCTGCCCTCGGTGACCCTGGTCCATAAAGGGAACATCATGAAGTTCACCGAGGGACAGTTCAAGCTGTGGGGGTATGAACTGGCCGAAAAGGAGTTCGGGGACCTGGTCTTTACCTGGAGCCAGTATGACCGCATCGCGGAAAAAGAGGGAAAACAGAAGGCCGGTGAAATGCAGGACGCGGCTCTGAAAGCAGGGAAGATCCTTATCAAGGATATGATCGCTGATGCGTTCCTGCAGCAAATACTTACACGGCCGGCTGAATATTCGGTGATCGCTACGATGAACCTGAACGGGGACTATATATCAGATGCCCTGGCTGCCATCGTGGGAGGGATCGGGATCGCCCCGGGGGCCAACATCAATTATGAAACGGGTCACGCCATCTTCGAGGCCACGCACGGGACGGCACCCAAATATGCAGGCCAGGACAAGGTGAACCCCGGGTCACTGATCCTTTCCGGGGTGATGATGCTCCAGTACATGGGCTGGGACGAAGCAGCTGAACTGATCATAGAAGGGCTGCAGGGAGCCATCCGGCAGAAGAAGGTCACATATGACTTTGCCCGGCTGATGGAAGGTGCCGATGAACAGAAATGTTCCCAGTTCGGCACCGCCATCATCGAAAATATGTAGAGAGAGATGCACCTGTTATATATTTGACCGTGAAATCATGGCCATGAGGGGCGGCAGGTCTGCAGGTTCAGATTAGCAGGGGCACAATGCCAATCGTCAGAAAAGTGTTTTTCAACAGGACTGGCCGGTGAACTCTCCCGGCCAGTCCTGTTTTTGCTGCAACTTTTACATGAACTACAAATTGGTATGTTATTTGAGAGGTCGGGTAATGACAAATAAAAAAGGTAAATTTGTGGGTTCATAAACACATCAGATCATGGATGTTGGTAGAATAATCGGGAAATTCATCGGGAACAAGGCGGACAGGGACATGCGTGAGGTGGCCCCCTATGTGGGGCAGATCCTCGAGGTGTATGATACCCTGCAGGAACTGTCGAATGATGAACTGCGTGAAAGGTCCTCGCATCTCAGGAAGAGGGTTCAGGAATATGTTTCGGCGGAAAAGGCCTCACTGGAGGAGATGAAGCTGAAAGCGGAGGATCCTGATGTGGATGTGACAGAGAAAGAAACCCTCTACCAGGAGATTGACAAACTGGATGAGGCGATCGACGAGAAATATGAGGTGATACTGAACGAGATACTTCCGGAAGCATTCGCCATCATCAAGGAGACTGCACGCCGTTTCAAGGAGAACGAGCAGCTGGAAGTCACGGCATTGGAGTATGACAGGACACTGGCGGCAAGGCGCGAATCGGTCGAAATCAAAGGTGACAGGGCCATCTGGCACAACATGTGGATGGCCGGTGGCAATGAGATCACCTGGGACATGGTCCACTACGACGTGCAGCTGATCGGCGGTGTTGCCCTGCACAGTGGAAAAATCGCCGAGATGGCCACCGGGGAGGGAAAAACCGTGGTCGCAACCCTGCCGGTCTTTCTGAACGCGCTTACAGGCAAGGGAGTTCATTTGGTCACGGTGAACGACTACCTGGCCAAGAGGGACTCCGAGTGGATGGGGCCCATCTATGAGTTCCATGGTCTGACGGTGGACTGCATTGATAAGCACCAGCCCAATTCCGAAGCCAGGAGGAGAGCATATCATTGTGATATTACCTTCGGCACCAATAATGAATTCGGGTTTGATTATCTGCGTGACAATATGGCGCACAGTCCGGCTGAACTTGTCCAGCGGAAACACAATTTCGCCATTGTGGATGAGGTCGACTCGGTCCTGATCGATGATGCAAGGACACCGCTGATCATATCCGGGCCTATTCCCAAGGGGGAACACCATGAGTTCGGGGAGTACAAGCCCAAGGTGGAACGGCTGGTCAACGCGCAGCGCCAGCTGGTGAACACCATATTTTCGGATGCCCGGAAACTGCTTCAGGATGGGGACAATGAGAAGGCGGGTTTTAAACTGCTTCAGGCCCACAAAGGGCTGCCCAAGTACAAGCCGCTGATCAAACTGCTCAGCGAAGAGGGGAATAAGACCCTGATGCTGAAAACGGAGAATCACTACATGCAGGAGCAATCCAAGAATATGCACCTGGTGACCGACGACCTCTATTTCATTATCGAGGAGAAACTCAACTCGGTGGAGCTAACCGAAAAGGGGATTGATCTGATCACGGATGACTCCGATGATCCGGCTTTCTTTATCCTTCCCGATATCGGAAGTGAGGTGGCAGAGATTGAAAAATCCGACATGGCCGAAAGGAAAAAGCTGGAGGTGAAGGACAAGATGCTGCAGGATTATGCCGTAAAATCGGAACGCATCCACACCGTCAACCAGCTCCTGAAGGCCTACGCCATGTTCGAGAGGGAGGTGGAGTATGTGGTCATAGAGAACAAGGTGAAGATCGTGGATGAACAGACCGGCCGGATCATGGAGGGGCGGCGGTACAGTGACGGGCTTCATCAGGCCATCGAGGCGAAGGAGAATGTAAAGGTGGAGGCAGCCACCCAGACCTGGGCCACCATCACGCTTCAGAACTATTTCAGGATGTACCACAAGCTGGCGGGGATGACCGGAACGGCAGAGACCGAGGCCGGTGAGTTCTGGGACATCTATAAACTCGACGTGATGGTGATCCCCACCAACAGGCCCGTTGTGAGGGATGACCGGCAGGATTTGGTCTACAAGACCAAGAGGGAGAAATACAACGCGGTGATCGATGAACTGGTAAACCTTAACAAGGCTGGCAGGCCTGCGCTTGTGGGTACGACAACGGTGGAAGTCTCCGAACTTCTTTCGAAAATGCTGAACATCCGAAGGATCAAGCATAATGTGTTGAATGCAAAGCTTCACCAGCGTGAGGCTGAAGTGGTTGCACAGGCAGGAAAGAGCGGTACGGTAACCATCGCCACGAACATGGCCGGCCGTGGAACGGATATCAAGCTCACCGACGAGGTGAAGAAGGCGGGTGGTCTGGCCATCATTGGAACGGAAAGGCATGAGTCCCGCCGGGTGGACCGGCAGCTTCGGGGAAGGTCAGGCAGGCAGGGGGACCCGGGCTCATCCCAGTTCTATGTCTCCCTTGAGGATGACCTGATGAGGCTCTTCGGATCGGACCGCATTGCAGGCATGATGGATAGGCTCGGACTGAAAGAGGGGGAGGTGATCCAGCACTCCATGATCACCAAATCCATAGAGAGGGCCCAGAAAAAAGTGGAGGAGAACAACTTCGGGATCAGGAAGAACCTGCTGGAGTATGACGATGTGATGAACGCACAGAGGGAGGTGATCTATAAACGAAGACGGCATGCCCTGTACGGCGAAAGGATCGGTCTGGATATCGCCAACATGATGTTTGATGTGACAGAGAATATCGTCAACACCTTTCACCAGGGCGGCGATTTTGAAGGGTTCAAGCTGGAGTTGATCCGTTTCTTCTCCATCGAGTCGCCGGTTACCGAAGAGGAGTTCAAGAGGAGTGACAGCAATGAACTGATCGACACGATCTATGAGATCCTGCTGGATGCCTACAAGAGAAAGCAGGAGAGCATATCGGATCAGGCGATGCCGGTGATCAACCAGGTCTATGAACACCAGCGGCAGGTGTATGAGAACATCCTCGTCCCTGTTTCGGACGGGACAAGAATATTCCAGGTGCTGGCAAACCTGGAGAAATGCTATGAATCCAAAGGCAGGGAACTGGTCCGTTCTTACGAGAAAGCCATTATCCTGGCCAACATCGACCAGTCATGGCAGGAGCACCTGAGGGAACTGGATGACCTCAGGCAGTCTGTCCGCAACGCCCAGTATGAACAGAAGGATCCATTGCTGATTTACAAGTTCGAGGCATTTGAACTGTTCACGGCCATGATCGACAAGGTGAACAAAGATGTTGTTTCAACCCTGATGAAGGCCCACATTCCCATGAGGGATCCACAGAGCGTTCAGAGGGCCGAGGCACCTAAACGGATGGATCTTAGCAAGTTTGAAGCCAACAAGGACGAGATGCCCCGTTACAATGATCCGTCCGGGAGCGGTCGGGGAAGGGACGGGCGGATGCAGGCACAGCAACCGGTCAGGGTGGAGAAGAAGGTGGGGAGAAATGATCCCTGCCCCTGTGGCAGCGGAAAGAAGTACAAGCTCTGCCATGGCCGGCCGGGATCACCAGGATTGTGATCAGCGCAGTGCCCTGTCCAGTTCCCGGATCTCCCGGTATAATGTGTCGGTCACCGGAACAAGCGGCAGCCTCAGGATATTTTCGATCCAGCCCTGGATCTCCATGGAGGCCTTGATGCCTGCAGGATTTCCCTCCCTGAAAATGGCCTTCATCATGGGGAAGAGGCGGAAGTGCAGTTCCCTGGCCTTCTGATGCGCACCTTCCAGCGCTGCTGCCACCATGGTGGAGAAGATGCCGGGATATCCGTTCCCTATCACGCTCACCACCCCGCCGCCACCCAGCGCAATCATGGGAAGTGTGATGCAATCATCTCCCGAAACAACCTGGAACTCCCGGGGTTTGTCCCGCAGGATCTCCATCAGCTGTTCGAAATTGCCTGAAGCCTCCTTCACGGCGATGACCTGCACGGGAAAGTCCTCGGCCAGCCGGAGCACCGTGGCTGAAGACATATTCGAACCCGTGCGTCCCGGCACATTATAGAGCATCAGCGGCAGGTCCGAGGCGGCCGCGATGGCTGAAAAATGCCTGTATATCCCCTCCTGGGAGGGTTTGTTATAATAGGGCACAACAGAGAGAAGGGCATCAATGCCCTTGATATCCATCCTCTTCACGGCCTCGATGGCCGACCCGGTATCATTCCCCCCGGCTCCGGCCACAATGGGAACCCTCCCTCCGCAGGCATCAACCACGCAGCGGACCACATCCTGTTTCTCACCGGCTGAAAGGGTAGGGGTCTCCGCCGTTGTGCCGAGAACGACCAGGTAGTTGATGCCGTTATTGATCAGCCGCTCCGTATGCAGGGCCAGGCTGCCAAAGTCCACCTCGCCCGACCGGGTGAACGGGGTGACCATTGCCACCCCTGTACCTCTGAACTTTTGTGATGCTGCCATGATGCGCTCTAATTTGCCGGAATTATCATTGAAACGTAGTGTTTGATCTGTTCGGCCAGGAAACCGGCATCGCACCTGCCGGTAAGATTGATCATCAGGTCATAGTCATTCTCCTCTTCCGTGTAACAGCCGATCTTGAACCTGGCACTGGAGAGCTGAACGAGAAACTGAAGTTCGAGTGGGAAATTGAGCGTAAGGTCTATGAGCAGATCCGGGTCCTGGGCATAAAAGGCCTCCACAACCTCCCCGCCAGGCTTCATGTACCAGTTAATGTCACTTCGGGTGATGAATGAAGTCTTCTTCCGGAAAAGCATCTCCTGGGGGGTCTCTTTTTGATGCACATAGCCAAATGCACTGCAGTTAACCCCCTTGCTTTCAACGAATTTCCTCAGATCCTTGATCACCGGGAATGATTCGGGTTCGCTGGTGTCAAACAAGATGACCGCTGATTTCGCGGTATCAAAATTGTGAACGCGGATCTCCCGTTTAAATTCCCTTTTCTTCCGTTTCAGGACCCGCTTCCCAATGCGCTCTCTAAGCTTTGCCATGGACTGAACAAAATTACGATTAAAAACCATAGGGTGGCTAAGGAAGCATGGATAAGAACTCCTGTTCGCTGATGACGGGGATACCCAGTTTCCGGGCCTTCTCATATTTACCCGGTCCCATGTTCTCCCCGGCAAGGATATAATCGGTCTTTTTGCTGACCGACCCCGTGTGCCTGCCCCCATGCTGCTCAATAAGCAGCTTCAGCTCCTCCCTCGAATGGGTCTCAAAAATCCCTGAGATCACGAAGGTCTTTTCGTGCAGTGCACGGCTGATGCTGGCCGGGTCCCGCTCCATACCCAGCTGTAACCCGTGATCCGCCAGCCTTTGAACCAGCTGCCTGTTCAGCGGATCATGAAAGTAGTTGATCACCGACCGGGCGATGCGTTCCCCGATCTCATCCACAGCCTCCAGATCCTCCTGTCCCGCTTTCATCAGTGCATCGATGGTCAGGAAGGACTCGGCCAGCTTTCGGGCCACCGTCTCCCCGACATAACGTATTCCTAGCGCATACAGCACCCGTGGAAAAGGCACCTTCAGTGACACTTCAATGCTCTCCAGCAGGTTCCGGGCGGACCTGTCTGCAAACCTTTCCAGTTTTACCAGCTGGTCATAGCGAAGGCTATAGAGATCAGCCGGGTTGCTCACCAGGCCTGCCTGGAACAGTTGTTCTATGGTGGCTTCAGCAGCATTGATGTCCATGGCCCTCCGGCTGATAAAATGCTCGATCCTGCCTTTTATCTGCGGTGGACACCCGGTGGTGTTGGGGCAATAATGTGCAGCCTCATCCTCTTCTCTCTGCAGCGGGGTGGAACAAGCGGGGCAATGGGTGATAAATTCAAAGGGGGCAGATGCCGGGTCGCGGTGTTCATGAGATACCCCGGTGATCTTGGGGATGATTTCACCACCTTTCTCCACATAGACAACATCACCGATGCGGATATCCAGCAAACGGATCTGATCAGCGTTGTGAAGCGAGGCACGCTTCACAGTGGTTCCCGCCAGCTGGACCGGTTCCAGGTTTGCCACGGGGGTGATGGCTCCTGTCCTTCCCACCTGGAAGTCAATGCTGACCAGGCGCGAAAGAGCCTGTTCAGCCTTGTATTTATAGGAGATGGCCCAGCGTGGCGTTTTTGCGGTAAATCCGAGTTTTTGCTGCATAGGGATGGAATCCACCTTGATCACCACCCCGTCGATCTCAAACGGGAGGCTGTGCCTGGCGGTCTCCCAGTGATCGATGAATTCATAGATCTCTTCCAGGTAGTGAGCAAGCTGACTGTAGGGAGGTACCTTGAATCCCCACTCCCTGGCCTTCTCCAGGCCGGCGTGGTGGTGACCGAAGATCTGCTGTTCCCCGGGGATATAGTAGAACAGGCAGTCCAGGGGCCTTGAGGATACCAGGGCTGAATTCTGCATCTTAAGGGTCCCGGAAGCCGCATTCCTGGGATTGGCAAAAGGGGGTTCACCCCTCTCTTCCCGCTCCCTGTTCATGCGTGCAAAGCCTTCCGCCGGCAGAATGACCTCCCCCCTGATCTCAAGCTGGTCAGGATAATCGTTGCCCATGAGCTTCAGCGGGACGCTGCGGATGGTCCTGATGTTCCGGGTTACGTCATCACCCCGTGTACCATCCCCTCTTGTCAGCGCCCTGGCGAGGGAGCCGTTTTGATAGGAAAGGGCCACGGCCACCCCGTCATACTTCAGCTCGCAGAAATAGGTGACCTCCCCGCCCGCGACCTTCCTTACACGCTGATCAAATTCTGACAGCTCCTCCTTGTTGTAAGTGTTGCCCAGGGAGAGCATGGGGTAGGAATGCGGAAATGATTCAAACTCCATGTTCAGGTCGCTTCCCACCCGCCGGGTAGGGGAGTTTTCATCCATGAACTGGGGGTAGGATTCTTCCAGTGACTGCAACTCCTTGAGCAGCCGGTCAAATTCGAAATCAGAGATGGTGGGCTCCGATAGCACATAGTAGTTATAATTATGCCGGTGAAGTGATTTTCTGAGCTTTTCAATCCTCTCCCTGGCCTGCTCGGGGGTCATCTGGTTCCGCTTTTAAGCAAAAATAAAAAATATTTCTCCTTTAGGTTTAATTCCCTACTTTTAGGAAGGTGCCATGAAAGCCGCACGTGCATATCCATTGACCCTGCTTGCATCACTGATCATATCAGGAGGTGTGCCGGCTTTTGCCCAGCTGCAATTTCCGGGAAAGCCAATGGGCGATTTTCGACGGATGAAAGCTGCCGATATGATCTATCTCCTTCCGCCTGTTGATCCTCTCCTCATTGAATCCCTGGTCTCTTCCAACCGCGAAAGCGTCAGGAAGCCCTTGCAGTTTGCCGTTGAGCGGCCGGTGCAGCTGTGCCCAGAATCCCATGGCAGCTGGATTGAACATGAAGGGTACCGGATATGGAGGGTCCATATCGTGTCACCCGGTGCATACTCCCTGGGACTCGTGTTTAATGAGTACAGGGTCGGGGAAGGGGTGCGTATTTTCATTTACGACCCGGATCAGCATGTGGTGAAGGGGGCCTATACAAAGGGCAACAACAAGCGGTCAGGAGTATTCCCGGTCGGGCACATTCGCGGCGATGAACTGATCGTGGAGATGCAGGTGCCGGACCATATGGCAGATTGGGGGATCGTCAACATTGAATCGGTCTCCCATGCGTTTCTTGAGATCGGGCAGGCCGCCGGACTGGAGGATTGCCCGCCCGGGGAGTTTGGCTGCTCGCAGGCCTGCGAGATCGACATCAACTGCAGCGAGGGAGACGAGTGGCAGGAGACCAAGAAATCGGTGGTGCGGATTTTCACCACCAGGCAGTACTGCACGGGTGTGCTTTTAAACAACACCGCCTATGACGGAACACCCTATGTGCTCACGGCAGAGCACTGCATCAACCATCCCTACTACGCGGACAGGTCGGTGTTCGTGTTCAATTACGAGAGCCCGGTATGTTTCGGCGGGGACGGATCGGTTGAAAGGTCCATTGCAGGGTGTGACACCATCGCTGTGGGCGACAGCATCGATTTCAGCCTGGTGAGGCTCTCCGTAACCCCTCCATACTCCTTTGATGCCTATTATGCAGGCTGGGACCGGTCCGGCTTTCAGACTTCGGGTTCGGCCACCATCCACCACCCCTGGGGCGATGTGAAGAAAATCTCCTTTGACCATGACGCTCCGTCAACACCGGCTCATCCAGGAGATGTCCCTTATGCTGACCTGAAAGACTACCACTACTTTTCCTTCTGGTGGATCAGGAGGTGGGATATAGGCTCCACCGAAGGAGGATCTTCAGGTTCCCCCCTCCTCAATGAAGGGCAGCGGGTCATTGGTACCCTCAGCGGGGGAATAGCCAAATGCGGCGACTCCATCGGCTATGATGCAGAGAAGGATAGGGTCATCTACAGCAATGCCCTCAACTACGATGACTACTATACGAAGCTGGGTTTTGCGTGGGACTATTACGGGGATGCAGGGCCCTCCCTGAAGCGCTGGCTCGATCCGGGCAACACGGGGGCCACTACCATTGATGGCTACCTGCCAACCGGGGTGGATCCCTGCAGCCATGCACCCGGAGGGAGATACAGGATCTACCCGAACCCGGCTTCAGGGATGCTTTATATCTCCCCCATGGGTGCCCTGGAAGAGGATGTTCATTACATGGTCCATGACCTGTCAGGGGCCATGGTGATCTCAGGGTTCCTCGGCGGAGAGGCACCCGGGGGGGTTGACGTGGGATCACTCGCCCCGGGAATCTATGTGATAAGTGTGGCTGCAGGTCAGACCAGGGAGTTCATGAAGTTTATTGTGGCCCGATGAATGCAATCGCCAGGATCGGGATCGCCTTTGTTGTCATGACCGGGTGCATCCGCAGCAGCTCCCCGGGTTCTGGAATTCCGGTGGGCGTGGCAGATACCGGTACCCTGTATGCCACCCGATTCACCATGAAGGAGGCGGGTGACTGCAGGCTGCTCCAGGTGTTTGATCCATGGCAGAACAGCCGCGGGATGACCTTCAGCTACGTGCTGGGGGCCGACATTGACTTGGTGCCGGATTCGCTTGCTGCCTATCCATTTATCAGGGTGCCCGTCACCAGGGTGATCACCATGTCGACCACCCATGTGGCCATGATCAGCCAGCTGGGGAGGGCCGGGACCATCCTGGGGGCTTCAGGCACCGGCTATATTTATGACACCGGGGTCAGAAAGAGGATTGATGCGGGAGTGG
>CAYXUD010000160.1:0-46977 GCA_964467775.1 uncultured Bacteroides sp.
GGTGAGGGAGACGACCATATGTGCGCTGGCGACCCCGGGTACAGGGGCCATTGCCGTGATCCGGGTCAGCGGGCCGGACAGTTATGCCATCGTGGAAAGGTTGTTTCAGCCTGCCACAGCTGGCAAAGGGCTGGCTGAACACTCCCCGAACACCATCCATTTCGGAACCATCAACGACGGGGAGAAGGTGCTCGATGAGGTGCTGGTCAGCCTTTTCCGTGCTCCCCACTCCTACACCGGGGAGGATTTGATCGAGATCTCCTGCCACGGCTCTCCCTACATCCAGCAGAAGATCCTGGAGCTCCTGGTGGCCCATGGTGCCAGTCCCGCAAAACCGGGGGAATTCACCCAGCGGGCCTTCATGAACGGGAAGATGGACCTCTCCCAGGCCGAGGCGGTGGCGGACCTGGTCGCTGCCGAATCGGAAGGGGCCCACAGGGTTGCGTTGCAGCAGCTCAGGGGCGGGTTCTCGGGCAAGCTGAAAGCTTTGAGGGACAGGTTGCTCCGTTTTATCTCCCTGATCGAGCTGGAACTCGATTTCAGCGAGGAGGATGTGGAATTCGCCGACCGGAAGGAGCTGCAGCGCCTCGTGGATGAGATCGCCTCCCTGATCGCTGAACTGACCGGCTCCTTCCGGCTGGGCAATGTCCTGAAGAACGGGGTGCCGGTGGCCATTGTGGGCCGTCCCAATGTGGGGAAATCCACCCTGCTGAACGCCATCCTGAATGAGGATCGGGCCATCGTCAGCGAGATTGAAGGGACCACGCGGGACTCCATCGAAGACACCGTGAATGTGGAGGGGATCACCTTCCGGTTCATCGACACCGCGGGGCTCCGGGAGACGGCCGGCACCATCGAGAACCTGGGGATCCGCAGGACTTACCAGAAGATCCGGCAGGCCTCCATCGTCCTTTTACTCACCGAAGCCAGCGATGACCCGGAACTTATCCTGCGTTCCATACACGCCATCCGGAAGCAGCTATCAGAAAACGGGAAACAGCTGGTGGTGGTGCTGAACAAATCAGATAAGATCTCTGAAGACCAGCTTAAACAGCTGGAGAAAAGCATCCCGCTTCAGGAGGGTGAGAAAATTATTTCCATCTCCGCCGAAAAAAAAGAGAATATCAGCGGCCTTACCGACCTGCTTCTCGAAACCGTCCACATTGGCAGCATCAAACACCAGGATGTGGTGATCTCCAATATCCGGCACTACAACGCTCTCGTATCAGCTGCCGAAAGCCTCAGCAGGGTCTCCGAAGGCCTCGCCTCTGCCCTCCCCTCCGACCTGCTGGCCCAGGACATCCGCGAGGCCCTTCACTACCTGGGCGAGATCACCGGCGAGGTCACCACCGACGAGATCCTGGGCAACATCTTCAGTAATTTCTGTATCGGGAAATAGCTGAACTTCAGATATATGCAAGACGCTCATTGCAACCTGCCAAGTGTACTTTTCAGTCTGGCAGCCTTTTCTTCTATCTGTTCCATCTCTTTTTTGATCCCGATGATAAATTTGTTGTCTTCGGGAAGTCCCCTGACAGCATTGAAATCCCTGTTCACGACCTCCGCGTCACCATCAATTCCAAAACCAATTTTACTGCCGTCATTATACTCCTTGCCGGCATCATTTAATATCATCTTATCCAGTTTGAGGGAATCATGCTCCCATCCCGATACCAATTCAATTAATTGCATGGCATTAATTTTCCTGACATCAATATCAAATAAATCAGAAAGCACCCTGGCTGACCAATCCCAGTTGTAACTTTCATAAGATGCATGAATCTTTTCAAGCCCTGACGATATTCCATCAAGATCTGTAATCTTCCCGGTCTTAATATCATTAAAAAGATCCTGAATTGCATTTTCAGGAGCGATCATGCCAGCAAGGTCAATCCACTGACCAGAAGCTTTATGAACACCGGCAGAAAAGGCTCTTCTTACGGATTTAAGAGAATTGATCTCATTTAACTGATCCAGCTTTTTAATAATCTGATTCCCGATGAATATTGAGAGAGCCATCTGGTAATATTTCTGGGTCGATTTCAGTAATAACCTTTTTATTCGGATCCCTTTATAGTAAATGGATTCCTGCTTTTGCGAGGTTTTTTCATACAGTTCTTTAAGGATCTTAAGGCTTCTGATTACCTTTTGCATGATATATGGACTCAGAAAATCGAAGTTTATCAGGTCTGTCTTTTCCGGATCCTTCCTTTTGTCCCGCTGGGGCCATTTTTCATTGTCTCGCCAGGTGCCCACACTAAACAGATTCATGCCAGGAGTTAAAAAGCTTTTATCATGATCCACATTAATATAGGAGAACGGGAAATCGCTGGTATCGAAACTGGCTGTATTCTTTCCCATGACCACGGAGTAGGCTCCGATATGGCTTGGCCATAACATATATGCAAATGAACCGGTCTTTGATCCCCTCTCCACGATACCCTGATGAACCGGTCCAAGCTTGTACATATGGTTACTCTGGTTCGTGCCGCTTCCCGTATTGAAGAATGAAAACATTCCTGCAATTAACGCAGAGGATTTATGGTGCGTGACCAGGTAAGGTCCAGCAAATAAACTCACCGCCTCTCCGTGAAAGGCTTCGGAGTTTGCAAAGAACACACTGTTTTCGGCAGAGAACTGTTTCCCGATCTCTACACCCTGTCCCACAAAACTCTTATCGACCAGGGCTCCTCCATCAATTTCAGAGCCTGACAAAACAATGAAGTTCTTCGCTATTACATTCTCACCTATGAATACAGGGGCATGGCCATTGCTTACAATGGTTCCGTTTTTCAGCAGGGAAGCTCCTCTGATGGTAGCATGTGAACCAATATTTACATTGTCTATGGATCCGGAATTTATTATTATTGTCCCGGTACCAATTGTTCCGGTTTCAGAGGTTTTATTTCTGGCATATTCTTTTATTATCCTGTTAATGGACTCGATCAGATCCGGATCATGGCGGTAACTTGTCAGTATATATGCCAATTGAGCAGAAAGCCTGTCAAAGATCATTAGCTCCCGGCCACCACCTTCATTAAGGACTTCCACCTCGAAACCATTCCCAAATGAGGTTGGGCCGGACACTGCAACACTATCCACATTCTCAATGATGACTCTATCCTTCACATGATAATTCTTGATTAAGTGAACGTTTTCGATCAGAATATCATTACCTAATTCACAACTGTTTATCTTGCTGTTAAACAGGCCTGAGACTTTCTTTTCTTCATTGTCTGTGATAATATCGCCACCCAGCTTTCCTATTTTCACTTCACCCAGAAACCGTACATTGTGGATATGATCGCCCGAGAAATTTTCAGATACACTGATTTTTGACCAGTCGGAAGAAAAACAGCCCTGACTTTGAAGGGCTGCTATTTCTGAGTTGTTTAAAGACCTGTAACTCATGTTTTATATGGTTTGGGCAATTTGGAACTTGCGATCTCCTCTATCTCTTTAAAATATTTGACAGTTTCAACCTGCAGCTCCATGGTTGCAAGTTCATCACATGCTATGATGGCGTGCTCATGTAACTGCAAGATGGAAACGGTCCACATATGACTTATTCCTCCCTCAATCACCTCTCTCACCGCACGGGCCTTGGCAAAACCGGTGATAATGATCACAACCTCCCTGGCATCCATCACAGTACCCACACCTACCGTCAATGCCTGTGTGGGAACTTTGGATATATTATTGTTAAAGAACCTTGAATTGGCCAGGATGGTATCGTAACTGAGTGTTTTTATCCTTGTTCTTGATACAAGGGATGAGCCCGGTTCATTGAATGCAATGTGTCCGTCGGGACCTATTCCTCCGAGAAATAGTTCTATGCCTCCAAATTCTTTTATTCTTGCTTCAAAATCCCTGCATTCCTTTACAAGATCTGGAGCATTCCCATTTAATATGTTGATATTTTCGGGTACAATGTCAATGTGATTAAACAGATTGGTATACATGAAGAAGTGATAGCTCTCCGGATGATCTTCAGGTATTCCCACATATTCATCCATATTGAAAGTGACTACGTTTTTGAATGAAATATCACCCTTCTTATATCTTCTAATCCATTCCTCGTATACTGGCAATGGGGAAGTCCCGGTGGGCAATCCAAGTACGAAAGGCCTGTCCGCTGTAGGAGCGAATGCTTTGATTTTTTTAATGATATAATCAGCTGTCCAGTTCCCGGTCTCTTTTCTGGTTTTTTTTATAACAATTCTCATAATTACATGGTGTTTTATTGTTTCAATATCATACTGGCATCCCCTATGACGCTTCCCTGCCCTTCATCCATGACAAACAGGGGATTAATATCCAGCTCCTCTATTTGAGGATTATCCATTGCAAGCTGTCCAAGTCTTAACAGGGCATCAACAATAGTATCAATATCCCTGGGAGGTCGGCCTCTTGTCCCTTTAAGTATCTTATAAGCTTTGGTCTGTTCGATCATATTGCGGGCTTCCTCATGGCTCAGGGGTGCTATTCCAAAACTGACATCTCTGAATATTTCAACGAAAATTCCACCCAGACCAAACATCAGGACAGGTCCGAATGAAGGATCTCTTTTTATTCCCAGGATGATCTCTTCAGACCCGGTAATCATCCTGATCACATAGACACCTTTTATTGTGGCCGCAGGCATCACGTTTTTCACATTGTTATGAATCCGGTCAAATGCTTCTTTTACTTCCCGGGAGGATCTCAGGTTCAGCTCCACTCCTTTTACCTCAGATTTGTGTATAATCTGATCCGAAACCACCTTCATAACAACAGGGTATCCGATGTCATCAGCAATTTTAATGGATTCATCAACAGTCGTTGCCAGCTTGCCCTTGAGAACCGGTAGGCCATATGCACTAAGAATATCTGTTGTTTCAACTTCAGAAATAAATCCTCTTCCATTGGATAAAGCTCTATCCATCAATTTCCTGGCTAATTCCTTCTGGATATTATCCAATAAAGGTACCTTGTGAATTCCTGATTTCTGCTTTATATGAAATCGATGAACTGCGCTAAATGCCGAACACATGTATTCCGGAAGGGAATAATGGGGTATCTTGTGTCTCTGCAATATATCGATCCCCGAAGCCACATCCTTCTCACCCATGAATGATGCATAGATTGGCTTTGTCTGTCCTTTCGTAATATTTACAATTTCCTCAGCTATCGTGTCAATATCAGTCATGGATTGAGGGGTCAGGATCACAAAAACACCATCCACGTCCTCATCATCAAAAGCGGCCTTGATCGCTGCTGTATAACGATCAGCCCTGGCATCTCCGATCACATCTACAGGATTATTGATGTTTGCAGTAGATGGAAGGGCTTTTTTCAGTGTTTTTGTGGTCTCCTCTGAGAATTTAGCAAGTCTGAGTCCCTCCGATATGGCGGCATCTGTAGTTAGTACTCCCGGTCCGCCAGCATTGGTGACAATAGCTACTTTTTCTGCCCGGGGAACTGGTTGATAAGCAAATGCAATAGCCCTGTTAAACATCTCCTCTATATGATCGCAGCGAATGATACCGGCCTGCGCAAATGCTGCATCGCAAACCTCATCTTTGCCTGTCAGGGATCCCGTATGTGATGCGGCTGCAGATGCACCTTTATCAGTCCGGCCTGACTTTATAATGAGAATTGGCTTCCCGCTCTTTTTGATAACCTCCCGCGCAGCTTTCATCAATGCTTTGCCGTCAGAAACCTCTTCCAGGTACATCAGAATGACCTTCGTATTTTCATCATTCATTAAATAATAGAGGAGATCGATTTCATTGATGTCCGCTTTATTACCGAAACTGATAAACTTGGAAAAACCTATATGCTTGGCAATTGCATAATCTAAAACACCAGTACAGAGGGCTCCGCTCTGAGACAGGAAACCAATGTTACCGGTTTCCGGCATCTCTCTTGCAAATGAAGCGTTCAGGTTTATTTCTGGAAGGGTATTTATAACACCAAGACAATTGGGCCCTATCAATGATAGATTATATTTCCTGGCTATATCAACCAGCTGTTTCTCTTTGATCAATCCCGCTTCTCCAACTTCCTTAAATCCTGCAGAAATGATAATTACAGATTTAATACCTTTTTGTCCGCACTGTTCAAGAGCCATGTGGCACACTGAACTGGGGAAAACCAGGACCGCCAGGTCAATATCATCAGGAACATCAATCACATACTTATATGCCTTGATCCCCTTGATGCTTTTTTCTCTCGGGCTTACCGGATAAACAACTCCCGCGAAGTTAGATTTAATGATATTGTCAAGTATGTCATGCGGAACGGTTCCTTTGACTCTGTTTGTACCGACGACGGCAACAGATTTCGGGTGAAATATCGTCTCAAGATTCTTCTGTCGAAGGTTATATAAATCATCCATAATGAAAAAATCTCCGGATTGTGTCAAAACATGTCAGTTACAGATATTCAGCAATGAAATTTACTGCATCATTTATATTCTGTACCTCCAGGGCTTTGTCTTGATCCATTTCGATATCAAATTCTTCTTCAAACCCGGCCACAAGTTCAACGCTCTGCAATGAATCTGCCCCAAGATCGAATACGAAATTGGAATCATCGGTGATTTCAGAACTTTCAATTTTCAGTACATTACTCACAACATTCTTTACGCGTGTTAAAATTTCACTGTTTTCCATTTTTGATTCTTTATAGGAGAAAATAATGAGACTGTAACCAAAGCTATAAATTATTGGGGTATCTCCAAGAAGGATAGCGTGCGTTTTCCGAAGATACTGCAAAAGGGCTAAATCTGGTTGATCAGTCCTTTCATCATCTCGCAGGCCAGACCGGCACATTGGTCGGCATATTCAATACCGACTGTTTGATCATTGACCAGCGGTAGCGGATGGCACAGCTCGAAGCTGTAATATCCTGAATAACCGGTACCACTCAGGGCTTTAACAAACAGGGGGTAAAAATCCTCCCGGATGATATCACCATTTGCATCCTTTTCCATGTGGTATTCCTGAATTGGAATGATGTTGCCATCCTTATCACGTCCATATTCACCTCCAAAGTGAGTTAATACCTGCAAATCTCCGACTGCTTTTACAGCCGTATTGATGTTTTCCGCACTCTTATCTTCCATTATTGGTGAATCCAGACAGACCTTCAGATGAGGAGAATCCACCTCTTTCACCATTCGCATCACATCTTTCCAGTCATTGATGACTGGCTTGTGATTCTGAAGAGCCAGGGTAACGCCGTAATCTCCCGCGTATTTGCTGCACTCAATCAATCCTTCGCGGCACCAGTTCCAGGTCTCTTCCGCAGTGAACTGGTAATGTGTATGCTGCCATATATCATTTGCAATATCATAACGGCCGAGCTGGGGGTGACGTGTTACACCCGGCCATCCCAGGAATACACGAAGAGGTTGTGCACCAAGGTCCGAAGTCATTCGGATCAGATCGCGCACATAGGCAATCTGGCATTCCCTGTGTTCAGGGATGGGGCTGCTGAAATCGTTGTTGGCGGAAACGGCATAAATCTCCTGTCCCTGATCTTCAGCCTTGGCCTTCAATTCCTTGCATCTCTTTGTTGGCATATCAAGAGGATTTCCATGTGGTCGCTTGCCGTCAATTTCGATACCATCAAAACCAAGTTTCTTGGATCTTAGTACCACTTCATCCAGCGTCAGTGCACTTCCCCGGTACCAGACTCCCAGATAGGTAATGCTGTAGAGTCCTACTTTTGGTTTTGCTTTTGCCTTGTCAACTGCTTCCAGATAAGGAATGGCCGATGTACCTATTCCAACCGCTGCAGCGCCAACGGCCGCGTTGCGAATAAAATCGCGTCTTTTCATTGAATGTGAATTGCTCATATCATCTGTTATAAAGATCCTGCTATGTGAATATTTTCTCCTTTTCAGGGTCCCGGTATACTCAAAACTGGCATGGAATACATCGGGTACTTCCCTCCCGTCCTTGCAGAAATATATCCCACCGCTTGCGATGGCCGAATGAGGTATTCAGAATTTGCTCTGTATAGACAAGATCGTCCTTCACCCAAAGATTGTTTGAAGATCATCATGAATATATTGCTTCATTTTCTTGTTTTTAAACGCTGGTTCTGTTACCAGGTCTATCTTTTTTCCCAATAAGGAAGAAAGTTCTCAATGGATCCGTGCTAAATCGAGCAAAGAAATAGCTTCTCTGAACCTTACAAGGATGTCAATATCGCTATCATCTTCATCTTCCTGACGTACATAAGAGCTAAATATCCCTTTTTTCCGGACCACAAGTACGCAGATAGCTAATAATCGCCGTATTTATCTCTTGCCGTTTCATATAAATTCAAAGTTATGATTTCTAATAATTGGTTTTGTAAAATATATTAGGATATCCGCGAGGCCCTCCGCTACCCGGGCGAGATCACCGGCGAGATCCCGGGCAACATCTTCAGGAATTTCTGTATCGGGAAATAGGGGATTAGTCAATAAGTGGTAAGTTTTCCATAAAAATCATCCAGAAGCTTGTTGATCATCAGATGTTGACGTTTATTGAGGATCGCTGACCCGTGTGTCTTCCGGAACAGGGCCTTGGAAATAACCTGGGATAACAATGCTTCCGATGCCTGAATGGCCCCCTTCAGACAATCACCATACCACAATAACCATTCTGTGATATTCAGGGATCCTTTCTGCGTCCTTTCTAAAACACGGTAGTAATCTTTTTCCAGTTTTTCTGTTTGGGTCGACATGCTGCAGAATCGTTGCGAGGTTATTTCTGCCCTTGCCGGTTGCATGTCAGCAATTGCCCTGGCTATGCGTCCGTTCCGTCATCAATGGGATGGATGGTCAAAAACCACAAATGGGCAATCCCTGATTTGATGACAAATGCTTACAGTTTATACCCGTTCTGGTATTCGCGGTGAAAGAATTTTTCGGCTTCCGGATCATTCACAAAGTACTGTTCTTCGGGGCACCAGCTTACCGGCCTTTTCAATTCATAGGCAATATTTCCCAGGATGCAGCAGACCACGGTTCTCTGGCCGATTTCCACAGGAACGATCGGATCGATACGGGCCCTTAAAGCATCAATGAAGTTTTCAAGGTGCAGTGAACTCCTTTCATACTGCCCTTCATCCGCACTCTCTTCCACCGAAGGAAGAAGAGATTCATCGGATGCCGCGATCTTTCCCCTTGAGACTTCAATCCATCCATCTTCACCCCAGAATTTAAGCCCCAGTGTTTTTTGTTCATCATAAGGCTCGTTGGTCATCTCCATTCCATTGTCATATACAAAGGTCAGATATTCAGTCCCCTGATAACCCGGAGGGATCACCTTTACCGGCCCGCTGTGATCTCTCTTTAATGCCCATTGACCTATATCAAAATTATGGGCGCCCCAGTCGCATGTAAATCCTCCGCCTGTCTCTTTATAATATCGCCACCTGGCCCAAAAAGTCTCATTCACAGGAGGATCTAAGCTGATGGGGGGATTCAGTGCTGAATTAAAATGAACGAATGGCATGGGGCCGATCCACTGGTTCCAGTCCAGGTCTGCCGGGACTGGTTCCTGCGGTAAATTATATGGATCGGGTCCCGGCCCGACATAGGCATTTACCTTCTTCAGTTTTCCAAAGGCTTCGCGATGCACCATATTCACCGCATGCTGATAATTGCTGTCGGAACGTTGCTGGCTGCCCGTGGCAAATATGACATTGTTCCTTCGGACTGCACTGGCCACCTTCAGGCTCTCCTTGATGGTGAATGTGATAGGTTTCTCCTGGTAAACATCCTTACCTGTATTGCAGGCATCAATAGCTATGATGGCATGCCAGTGATCCGGAGTTGCAATCACCACCGCATCAATATCAGGCCGGTCAATGATCTCCCGGTAATCTTTGTAGGTCTTCACATCTGCAGCCTGATGAATCGACCGGTAATATTCCCTGACCCTTTGCTCAAACCGTTGCCTTTTAACGCCATACACGTCAGCTCCGGCAACAATCTGGACTTTTTTGATTTTACTGAACCCGTTCAGCAGGTTAATGGCCTGCTGACCCAGGCCAATAAAACCGATCCTTATGGTATCGTTCGCACCTATCCTGAAGCTCTGCAACAGCGGAAGAGTTGCCAATCCGGCCGCTCCTGCCATGCTGTTATTCAAAAACCTTCTTCTCGATATGTTTTTCATTATAAATAGTTTGAGAATGATAACATAATAAAACTACTCAATTTAAGTCAGGTCATCTCTTTTTGAAAACCATCACATAGGGAAGCTCGGCAGAATCGTAGTTCCTGGCGAGACGTATGAGTTCAAATCCACAGCCGATGATATCAGAGATCTGCCTGTCTATGGTGGACATGTTCCATCCATGTTCGATGGAGAGGATCTTGCCGTATTCATAATCCTGCTCCGGGTTGATCACGTAGAACAATCCCCCGCTCTTCAGCTTCTCCCTCAGGCCGGTGATGAATTCCCGGGGATTTTTCAGGTACTGGTACGTCCACAGCATCAGTATCTTATCAAAGGCAAGATCGGGCAGGTTGGTTTCTGTATCTGTCCCGTTTACAGTAATGAACCTGCTGGTAAAGGGCTGCCCGTTCACTTCCTGATAAAAGCCGACCACCTCCTGAATGCTGTTCGGGTTGCATACTGCCTTGTCAATGTCCTGGATATAAAAGGTCAGGTTGTCATGGAAAAGGGAGAGCATCGCTTCCAGGTAGCCGTTCCCGGCCCCGACGTCCGCGATAACCTCCCCCTTCCTGAAGGTGATGCTATCCACGCATTTGTTCCTCAGCACCTCCCTGATCTCCCCGATGTCGTCCAGCATGGGATAACCTTCAAAAGGCTGCATGGATGCTGATCCGGGGCCGGATTCCACCTCAAACTGGTCTGCCACCCAGCCTGCCCTGCCGGCGAGTTCAGTGTCACCGGATTGCTCCAGGTACCTCATTTCCGGCAGCACCTGGCCGGGGGGCATCCGTGACAGGGCCAGGGCAGCTTCATTATGGACCAGCCATCCCGGGTCCGAGAGCGCCTCAAGGAGCAGGTCCAGGTACTCTTTTTCCGGTCGATGGCCCATTACATATATGATCCGCCATCTCACCGTTTCAGGCGTTCCGGCCCTGTGATAGAGCCGCAGGATCTTTCCCGGGGTGAACGGGTTTGCCGATACCAGGCTGTCCATCGCCAGGTTGGCCGTCATCCAGTCATCCAGCTCTAGTGAAGATATATACCAGTTCAGGGATTCATGGGGGCGCAGCCGTACCAGGTTCAACAGTGCCTGCTGCCTGCAATAGCCTTCACTGCTGCTGTATAGCTCCGCGTACGCCTGATAGGCAAGAGGGGGATCACCGGTATACAGGATTCCTGCAATATTCAGCCTGAAAAAAGCATCCTCCTCTTCCTGGAAGATCTTCCAGAGCTCATCTGAAACACCGGAGAGGTCGTGTCCTTTCAGCCCGTTTGTGACCTGGTTGCGCAGTCCCGGTGTCTCGCTCCTGTCCATCAGCAGCTGCAGCGCCGGTTCAATATAGGCCGGGGAATGGATGTCATTGAGGGTCATGGCAGCAATGCGCCTGGTCCACTGGGACTGGGAACGATCCTGAAGGAGGCGGACCAGGGGCAGCACAGCGGGTTCGCCAATCTCAATGAGCTGATCGGCGATTGTGTTCCAGTTGCGACCGGCACTTTTGAACAGGACGATCAGCGAGTCGGTCTCATCCTGCCTCTCCTGGCAAAATCCCCGGGTATTTGGCCATAAGGCGATCAGAACAAAAGAGAGCATGTGGAAGGCTTTCATCTGTTTCAGGGATTTTGGGTGAAATGTCCTGTCAGGTAACCATAGAGATCACCCCCGGAAGCCCGGTGGATCTCTTCCAGGGAACGGAGGCCGAAGATAAACGCTATGGAAAGGGGTTCGGCCCTGTAACCGGTATGGCCTTCGTAGAAGCCATACCGGTTGATATAATAGGGCACCATCTCACCGGTGTGCAGGGTCCTGATCCTCCTTTCCAGTTCCTCAAGTTTTTCGTCCGGGAGGGTACCGTAGTGCTGTTGCAGGAACTCCTTTTCTCCGGGATCCAGCTCACGCCATGCCTCAAGATGGTAGCTGCCCAGGATCTCGTCATTGAAGATGGATTCCTGCCACCCTCGGCTGCCGGTGATCTTCACGCCTACCTCCCTGCCACCGTAAACAAGGCCCTGTGGGCGGATCCTCGCTCCATCTGATGCATGTTCGTTGGAAGTTACTGCTGTATGGGAGATATTCCACAGGTGAAGCAACGGACGTGCCAGGTCGGGATGTTTCAATCCCAGTTTTTGAACCATCCGGTTGTCGCTTGCGATGACCGACAGGATCGTTTCATCCGGTGCCATAAACCCGGCGCCCGAAGATCCGCCGGGCCTTCCGTCCACGGTGATCTGTGACACGGACCTGCCTGTGATGGCCCTCGTATTTGTCAGTTCCTCCCCGGAATGAATGCCCGTGGAGGCAAAAGCCGGAAAATCGGTTCTGTCCGCGACCAGCTGGTTCCCCTTTCCCTGCATCTTCTTCTTATAATCCAGAGGTTCTCCGTTCTCGGCCGTTGCATCGAACCATGCGACCCTGTCATCCCCCACCCTGACAAGCACGAATTCCCTGCCGTCCCAGCTTACCGCCGGGGAGGGCAGCCCCGGATTCCCGTCCATGATGAATGGGAAAACGGGGATGGTGGCGGTATCGATCGTCGGGAAGAGGACCGAGTAGCTGACTGTTTCAAGGAACCGGTCCCTGATGGTTTCCAGATCGAGATCCATCCTCCAGATGGCCCACACATCATTCCTGGTGCTTGAAAAGGCAATGGATCTTCCGTCCGGGGACCAGCAGGCTTCCACGTCGAATCCGGGATTTTCCCCGTTCCCGTCAAAAATGGTGAGCTGAACAGGCTCGCCTCCTCCTGCCGGCATGATCCACAGGTCCGCATTCCCGCCGTGGTCCGAGGTGAAGAGTATCAGAGTACCATCAGGGGAGATGGAGGGCTTCACCTGCCTGCCCGTTAAGAATGTGATCTGCCTGGGCAGGCCGTTCAGCGGCACTTCCCAGATGTCCGACCGGGATCTGTCTGCCGTATCCCTTACATCGGCCAGGATCCTGCTGCCATCCGGCGACCAGTCACAGGGTACGGCATCCATGCCATCCGGCCGGTAGAGTTCAGAGAGGGATCCTGTCTCAAGGTCCATGATATAGATGGTGAACATTGACCTGAACGCAATCTTTCTGCCGTCGGGGGACCAGCAGGGCATGCCGCTCATGGTGATGGGAATGGTGTCCGGATCGATGCGTACCGGCGTACCACCCGGGGAGGAGATGATCTTAATCGAGGTTCCGGAATCACCGTCAAAGGCAATGTAATCTCCTGCAGGCGACCACCTGGCATGCTGAGCGAAGATCTCTGTCACCCGTTCCGGAGTGCCGCCCCCGGAGGGTATTTTCATGGTGTGGCAGGTGGACCCGGTACTTGAGGAGTAGATGATCGATTTCCCGTCGGGTGACCAGCAGGGATAGCCGTCACGGGTGGAATCACTGAAAGTCAGCTGCGTGAGTGAATGCTGCTGGCATGGTGCAGTTACACTGCTAAAAAGCAGGACCATGGTCATGGTGACCATGGTGCTCAGAGCTTTTGCCATGTGGTTTGAATGAAGGGGTTCATACCCTAAAGGTAAGGATATGCCCCTTCATTTCCACCCGTATTTTGTCCGCAGGTTCTCACCAGTAAGATAAAATGGTTACCTGGACTCCAGTTCCTTCTTGACCCTGAGCATGTTTCTCTCATAGACAGGGTTGTTCGGGTCATTCGTCTTTTTCCCTACTTCACATGCCTTCTGGTAATTCTTCAGGGCCGGTTCAAGCTGGTCGTTGTTCTCGTAGGCCTCACCCAGGCTGTCATAGACATTGGCCGATCCTGGATATCGTTTCACATTTTCGGTGAAGACAGTGATGGCCCTGTCGATCTCATTGTTCTGCAGATGGATATACCCCAGCTGGTTGACCATCAATTCGTGTAATCGTGCATTCATCCCGTATTTCGAGGATACCTCTGCGTAATGTTTGTCGATGGCCCCGAGCCCGCCTTCAAAGAGCTCCTTCGGCACCTGCCAGTCGGAGAATATGAATTTAAGCCCCTTGAAGAGACTGACATAGGGGATGGTGGCATGGTTTTCATCCAGCATCTTCTCCACTTTTAGATCGACGGTTCCATCCGACCTGGTTTTGACAACTTCAGAATAGATCCTGATGGGTTCAAAATAGTCGGGCTCATCACCCACCGTCAGAAAGAGTGTTTTCCGGCTGCTGTATGGCTTGATCTTCTCCCCGGCCTCACTGACCACCCAATTCTCCTTGAACTGCAGGTAGGGACTGACCGAGATGAACGCATCGAACAGTTCGGGTTTCACATTGAGTGCATGGGCTGCCAGATTACCCCCGAACGAGTGGCCCATCAGTACGGAGAACTCCGACACCCTGGCCTTCTCCCGCATGGCCGGAGTCAATTCATCCTCGAGGAACTCCAGGAATTTGTCAGCCCCCCCGGAGGTCGGGATCCTATCTTCATGGGCCGGTGAAAAATCCCTGTTCCGGTCCACATTGTGGATGGAAACCACGATCATCTTCGGGATGACAAAATTGCCCGAGAGGAAACTGACCGCCCCGTTCGCATGCTGAAAATGGGTCTTTCCGTCCAGCAGGTATAACACCGGGTAGGTATTGTCTGTGGTATAATAATCATCAGGAAGAGAATAGGTAATGGTCCGTTGCTCACCCAGGGCTTTCGATTCGATCTGGAACTCTGCGACCTGCGGTTTATCCGGTCCAGGATGGGCAAACAGGGTGCCCGTTCCCTGAATTAATAAAGCGGCCATCAGGATGGCCAGTGTTTTCTTGATCATGGATTTGAGTTTTATGAATGGATGAAAGAAATTTACAAAAAACCATTGAGTCTGCATTAAAATAACCAGCAAAGTTCTTCAAATCAATGGCAGCGGATGTTCACCGGGAGTGAAAGCCTTTGACTGACCGGGGGAGCCCTTTTCCAGATCGATGGAATCCCCGGGCCCTTGTTCATTGTTTCATTTTAACGGATTAAACTGTATTTTGTAATCGATTCCAACAGTACTGCTGAACAATTCTAAAACGCAACGCATGAAAAAACCGATCTTGTTTCTGATGGCATTTCTCCTGTTCGTTCTTGGAGCAGATGCACAGCGGGTGGGGTCATCACCCGAATACATTGAAGCCCTGACCCCGGAATGGAAAGGAGAGCGATTCCCCGATGGCAGGCCCAGGGTTCCCGATGCCCTGCTGGAGAGGCTTGAGAATATCTCCATTGAAGAGGCATGGAGCGTTCTGCGCAACAGGGGGTTTCAGAACCAGTATGAAAGTGACTGGCATATCATCCATCCGGAGGAGGTGATGACCGGGCGCGTGGTCACGGCGCAATACATGCCGCTCAGGCCCGATCTCCAGAAACTTGTAAAGGAGCAGGGTGAAAAGGAGGGCAGGGCACAAAAGGGGGGAACCAACTCCTGGCCCATTGATATCCTGACAACCGGTGACGTCTATGTGGCCGACGGGTATGGCAAGATTGAGGACGGCACCCTGATCGGCGACAACCTTGGCAATGCGATATTTGCCAAATCGCAGCGGGGCGTGATATTTTACGGATCGGTCAGGGATGAGGAGGGTTTGTCGGAAATTGGAGGTTTCAACGGCTGGATCAAGGGATCAGATCCTTCATACATCCAGCAGATGATGCTCACATCCATCAATGCCCCGATACGGGTAGGGCGGGCTACCGTCCTGCCGGGCGACGTGGTGCTGGCCAAGAAGTATGGCGTTGTTTTTATTCCTGCCTTCCTGGTGGAGGATCTTGTCCTGACCTCAGAGGTGACCGCACTTCGTGATGAATTCGGGCACCAGCGGCTGCGGGAAGGCAAGTATCTGCCGGGACAGATCGACAGCCGGTGGACCGAGGAGATCAAAGAGGATTTCCTGGAGTGGCTGAGTCAATACCCCGGAAAACTGCCGATGACCAGGGAGGAACTGGATAACTATCTGAAAGAGAGGAACTACTAACAAACAGGATATGAAAAGTACCATACTGCAGATTGCCGATCAGAACAGAAGGCTGGAAAGCGCTGAAAAAGAGGCCATGAAAACTGAAATTGAAAACCCGGATACCGGCCATGACCGCCGGGATTTCCTCAAAAAGACCCTGGCAGGCGGAATCGCGCTGGGAGGACTGATGCACCTTTCCGCTGAGGAGACCATAGCACAGACTACCTCAGGAGTATCAAGGGCCTCCGCTCCCTCCGACCTGAAAATAACGGACATGCGTTATGCCCTGACCACCGTGCTGGGAGGGACTGCCATTATCCGCATTGACACCAACCAGGGAATTTACGGACTGGGGGAAGTAAGGGATGGTGCTGATGTACGCTATGCCCTGTGGCTGAAAAGCCGGATCCTGGGGCTCAATCCGTGCAATGTAGAGATGATCTTCAAGATCATCAAACAGTTCGGCGGGCAGGCCCGCCAGGGAGGTGGCGTATGTGCGGTGGAGATGGCACTCTGGGACATTGTCGGCAAGGCCTATGGTGTTCCCGCCTGGCAACTGCTGGGAGGAATGTACCGGAGCAGCATCCGCCTGTATGCGGATACACCCAGTGGCAGGAACCGTGAGGAACAGATTGAACGGGTCAGGTACCGAATTAAGGATCAGGGATATACCTGGCTGAAAATGGATCTCTCCATCAACTCCATCAGCGACATTCCCGGTACGCTGGTGAACCATGAATTCTGGGACGGGGGACAGTATGACCTCAGGAACTACGTGGGGTACGGGAACACCAGGCATCCTTTTACCCAGATACAGATCACGGATAAGGGGCTGGAAGAAATGGTAAAGATCGTTGAGGAGGCACGTGATCTCATTGGCTGGGATATACCCATTTCGACGGACCATTACGGCCATTTCGACGTGAACAACGGGATCCGCCTGGGTAGGGCGGTGGAAAAATACAGGCTGGCCTGGCTGGAGGATGTGATCTCCTGGGAATATACGGACCAGTGGAAGACCCTCACCGACGCCCTGGAAACACCCACCCTTACCGGGGAGGACATCTACCTGCTGAAGAACTTCAAGCCGCTGATCGACCTCCATGCCGTGGATATCGTTCATCCCGACCTGGCCACTGCGGGGGGACTGCTGGAGACCAAGCGGATCGGTGATTATGCCGAAGAGAACGGGATCGCCATGGCCATGCACCAGGCGGGAACCCCGGTCTCCTTCATGGCCAATGTCCACTGTGCGGCGGCAACACAGAATTTTCTGGCGCTGGAACACCACTCCGTGGACCTGCCATGGTGGGAGGACCTGGTGGTCATGACCGACGGGAACCCGATCATCAGCAAGGGTTTTGCGCCCGTGCCCGATTCACCCGGCCTGGGGATCGAACTGAATGAGGATGCGGTAAAAGAGCATCTGCATCCAAGGGATAAAAGCTTCTTTGCCCCCACCGATGAGTGGAATGAAAAACGGTCCCACGACAGGATCTGGAGTTAGGTTCCAGGAGGAGATATTACCATCAATGCTGCTGTAAGACATGAAACGGAAGTTCGATATTTCCATGTTCAATGGAATCCCGGGCCGGGCAAGGGAGATCTCTATTTCCGTAAATTCATACCTTTACCAGGGGATATATTATTATTCCGAATAGTTTTAAAAGCGTATTGAAGTTATATATTAAGAACATGGTGTGTATTCGCTGCCAGATGGTGGTGAAGGCCGAACTGGAAAAACTTGGCCTGCATTATGTTTATGTAAATATTGGTGAAGCAGAGATAATGGAGGATCTCCCGCCGGCACAGTTGGAGCAGCTTGATATTGCTTTAAAAAAATCCGGACTGCTTTTAATGGATGACAGAAAAAGTATTCTGGTTGAAAGAATAAAAAATGCTATTATTGAACTGGTGCACTATACAGAAGGACAAATCAGGGTGAACCTCTCGGATTACCTGAGCGAAAAGCTCAACTACGATTACACCTATCTTGCCAACCTATTTTCGGAAGTTAAAGGTATTAACATTGAAAAATTCTATCTGTCTCATAAAATCGAAAAAGTAAAAGAATTGATTGTTTATGACGAGCTTAATCTGACCGAAATAGCTCACAAGATGCATTATAGCAGTGTAGCTCATTTGTCAAATCAATTCAAAAGAATTACCGGACTTTCCCCTTCGCATTTTAAGAAACTCAAAGACAAAAGGCGTGGTACGCTTGAAAAAGTGTGAATGATGTAAATTAAATCATTTATTGTACAACACTTTCCAGAATCCTCTGTCATACCTTTGGGGTAGTTTCCCGAAATCGTTATGGTATGCGAACTGCCGAAGTTCAGAAATCAACAATACATGTCCTTTTGGAAATAATTGATTATGTTCCCAATTCGGTGACTTCCAAAGCTATAATTAAAAAACCTACCGGAGACATATGTGTTGTTGCCATTGATTCCGGCGAAACACTGGCAGAAAAGATCTCCCCTTTCGACACCTATTTTCAAATTATTGAAGGCCAGGCCGAAATAGTGATTGATAAAAAAGTGAATATTCTCAAGCCGGGACAGGCTATCATCATACCGGCTCATGCATCAAACACAGTTAAAGCGAATAAGCGGTGCAAAATGATATCGACTGTTATTAAAAGCGGTTACGAAGCAGGCATCCTGTAAGGTATGCGATTAAATTATTTCAGTAACATCAGGAAATGCGATCAGGGTTACAATATGTGATAAGTGTTATAATGAAAGCTCATGGCAAAAGAAAAAGACAAAAAAGGGAAAAGTGACAAAAAGGTTGCGGCGAAAAGCCTGAAAGAGAAAAGAGCCGCAAAAGCAGCGAAGCGAGAAGAAAAAAAAAGAAAGTAAGCAAATCATAGGATAGCTGCCGACATATATGGCTGTTGTCATAGTTCACATTCAAAAAGGGATCTGCTTTTTGTCTGAATGCAATATTGCATTCAATACAATTTCAACCAGATTAGAATGAAACTGGCATTTATTGGAACATATCCACCCAGGGAGTGCGGCATTGGCATATTTACGAATAACCTGTTCAAGTCAGTGCTGAATCACAATAATAAAAGCGCTCAGGGCCATGAGGGATTTGTGGTTGCATTGAACGACATCGACCTTGCATATGAATATCCTGAGGAGGTGAAAATGACCATCAGGCAGGAACACCAGGGAGATTATTTAAAGGCTGCAAAGTTCATTAATCTGAGTGGGGCGGATCTTTGTATACTTCAACACGAATTTGGGATCTTTGGCGGTCAGAGCGGGGTATATATTCTTCCTCTGCTGCATCGTTTGGAAGTTCCTCTTGTCGTTACACTGCATACCATACTTGAAAGCCCCTCCTACAACGAAAAAGCCATTTTGAAAGAGATATGCAAAATGGCAAATAAATTGGTGGTGATGAGCCATAAAGCCGTTGATTTCCTTGTGAGTATATATGAGGTGCCTGAAGAGAAGGTTGTTTTAATTGAACATGGCGTACCAGACATACATTTTAACCAGGAAGAATCGAAACTGGAGTTTAAACTCAACGGTAAGAAGGTAATACTTACCTTCGGTTTTATAAACCGCGGCAAAGGAATTGAAACGGTCATTAAAGCCCTGCCCGTGGTTGTTAAAGAACACCCCGGTGTTCTCTATATCGTACTGGGAAAAACCCACCCCAATGTGTTGCGGCATTCCGGCGAAGAGTATCGCATTTTCCTGAGTCGTTTAGTCCAGACACTTCATCTTGAGCAGCATGTCATCTTTCTTAATAAATTCATTGATGAGCAGGATCTGTTCAAATACCTGTGTGCTTCTGACATTTATATAACACCTTATCTGAATGAAGCCCAAATCACAAGCGGCACGCTTTCCTATGCGATTGGAGTCGGATCGGCCGTTATTTCAACTCCCTATTGGCACGCCTCTGAATTGCTGGCAGAAGGAAGGGGAATGCTTTTTGACTTCAATGATTCCACCTACCTGGCGTCCGTTTTGACCGGACTTCTGGATAATCCTGAGAGGTTGAATGAGCTGAAAAGAAAGGCCCGACAATATGGCCGGAAAAATACGTGGCCGAAAACAGGGGACAAGTATCGCAAGCTCGTTGAAGATACTCAGAAGGAGGAACAGAAAGTTGTTGTTAAGACCGACATTGTACTTGATCTGCTCAGTATGCCACATTTTACCCTGGCACACATCATTCGGTTAACGGATGACACGGGTATCATCCAGCATGCGAAGTATGGCATACCAAATCTGAAAGAAGGTTATTGCCTGGATGACAATGCCAGGGCATTGCTCATGGTGTTGATGGCATACAGGCAAATCAAAGATATTCGGGCCCTTGAATTATCACCCATCTATCTAAGCTATATTCATTACATGCAGAATGCCGATGGTACCTTCAGAAATTTCTTGAGTTTTAGCAGGAACTTCCTGGATAAGGTTGGCTCTGAGGATTCTTTTGGCAGGACCATATGGGCACTGGGCTACTTATTGGGCAATGCTCCCAATGATGCCTATTACCAGACCGGCAAACTGGTTTTCTTCAATGCGTCTCCCAATTTCGAAAAACTAAAATCCATCAGGGGCATTGCCAATGCGATGATTGGTATATCCTATTACCTGAAGAGCAATCCTTCAGACAACTCAATGACTGAAAGGTTAAGAAATATGGCCCAGAACCTTATCAAGCATTATAAGGAGAACGAGACCCCTGATTGGAAATGGTTCGAATCACTGTTGGCCTACGACAATGGCATCTTACCTTTAGCTCTTTTGCATTCGGCTGAAATACTTAATGATGAGGATATTACAAGAACGGCCATCGAGACTATGGACTTTCTGACGGAAAACACGCTCAGGGATAATTACCTGTCGATCATTGGAAATGAACAATGGTTTAAAAAAGATGGGCAACGTTCTGTTTTTGCCCAGCAACCGATAGACGCCATGGCCATGGTGTTAATGTACCACCAGGCCTTTCATGTAACAAAGAATAAAGATTACCTTAATAAGCTGTATATTTCATTTCTATGGTTCCTGGGGGAAAATGACCTGCGGATGAGCCTGTATGATTTTGAGACCAATGGATGCTGCGATGGATTTGAAAGCTATGGTGTGAACCGCAATCAGGGCGCTGAAAGTTCACTGGCGTATTTAATATCTCATTTAACCGTATTGCAGGCATATGAAGAATTTCATGCATCAGATTAAAGAAGCAGCATTAAGAGAGCGATGTTAATAAGCAGGTATCAGTACAACCCTGTCCTCACAAAGGATGACGTGCCCTATGAGGTAGCTACGGTGCATAATGCTGCTGTAGTAAAGCACCAGGGTAAATATATGATGGTATTCCGCGCTCACAAACTGAACGGGAGAAGCATCCTTGGGATAGCAGAGAGTGAGGACGGATTCAACTTTGAAGTGAAGAACAAACCTTTTATGACTCCGTCAGATGAGGGGATTTTTAAGGAATATGAAGCCTATGGAGTTGAAGATCCAAGGATCACCTTCATTGATGGCGAATATCTCATTACCTATAGTGCCTATTCAGGCCATGGTGTGCGTATCGGACTGGCCAGAACAAAAGATTTTAATTCCGTTGAAAGGGTTTCATTTATCACCGAATCCGATTACCGGAATGTGGTCATCTTCCCTGAAAAATTTGGAGGCAACTATGCCAGGCTCGACCGTCCCCACAGTGATATCTCTCCCTGGTCGATCTGGATATCCTATTCCCCCGATTTAAAATTCTGGGGCGAATCGAAAATCATTATGAAGCCATTGCAATACCATTGGGATGAGATGAAAATAGGTCCCGGAGCACCTCCCATGAGAACATCCAGAGGTTGGCTGAGCATCTATCACGGTGTGTTTCCTACCATGGATGGGAGCGTATATAGGTTGGGGGCGGCGTTGCACGATTTGGAAGACCCTTCAGAAATTATTGCTGTCGGGGATGAATGGATTTTACAGCCCGAAGAGGTTTATGAGATTACAGGTTATGTCCACAATGTGGTTTTTACCTGCGGCGCGGTTCCTGAAGACGATGGGAGCGTTAAGATCTATTGGGGAGGAGCCGACAAGGTGATGTGTGTGGGAACCGCGAATCTGGAAGCCCTTGTGGACCATTGCATCAACAACCCCCGTAAACCGATGTAAAAGAACCCTGACAGACCAAGTCGAATGAAAATCGCGATACTCTCTCCGGTAGCCTGGCGAACACCACCCCGGAAATACGGCCCATGGGAGCAGGTAGCATCCAATATTGCCGAGGGAATGGTCGAACAGGGCATGGATGTAACATTATTTGCCTCGGGCGATTCTTTTACGAAAGGCAAATTGGTATCTGTCTGTGAACAACCGTATGCCGAGAATCCGAATGTGGATCCCAAAGTCGCAGAGTGTCTTCATATCAGTAGTCTGATGGAGGATGCAGATCAGTTTGATTTGATTCATAATAATTTTGATTTTCTCCCCCTGACCTATTCCCGGTTAATCAAAAAGCCCATGGTTACTACCATCCATGGGTTTTCTTCACCAAAAATTCTCCCGGTTTATAAAAAATACAACAGCACGGGCCATTATGTTTCAATCAGTAATTCCGACCGCAGTCCCGAACTTGATTATGTCGCCACCGTATATAATGGCATCAATACCGAAGAATTCGTATATAGTCCTGTATCAAAGGAATATATGCTGTTTTTTGGCCGTATTCATCCGGAAAAGGGGGTCTATGAGTCCATACAGATCGCCAGGCAATCGAAAAGAAGACTCATCATTTCAGGGTTAATTCAGGATCAAGCTTACTTTGACCTGAAAGTGAAGCCATTTGTCAATGGAAATGATATCGTTTATATAGGCAACTCGGGGCCGGATGAACGCAATAAGTTAATGGGGGATGCCTTTGCCCTTTTGCATCCGATTGGTTTTGAGGAACCTTTTGGTCTCAGTGTGGCTGAAGCCATGTTTTGCGGGACACCCGTCATTGCCTTTAACAGGGGTGCCATGCCTGAATTGATTCTTGATGGAAGGACCGGTTTCCTGGTGAACAGTATTGAAGAGGCAGTGGAGGCTGTCGATGGTATCAGATCGATTGACCGGGGATTTTGCAGGGAATGGGCAGATTCAAAATTCAGCCGTCAGAAGATGATAGAAGGATACCTGGAGGTCTATCAGAAGGTGCTTCATCATGCAACCTGATTAACTTCATTTCACAGGGGTTCTTTCCGGATGTCGTCAAAAAAGGGAGTTCCTTTTATTTCAACACATTTTACTGCATAGAGGTAAAGCGCAGCACTCCAGGTTTGCCAGTCCTGCCCCATCGGGTTTCCGTCCTGGGCTTTTAGCCATTCATTAAACCCATAATCGACCTTCCTGGTATTGGATATTTTTATACATCGGGTAAGCGCTTGAAGCTTTTCACAGGCAAGTGTGTACCTTTTAGCTGCAACCAGAGCAGCAATATAAAACCCGCATATAAAAGGCCATATTCCTCCATTATGGTACTCTCCCGGATGATTGTATTTTTCATATCGCTCATGCCAGTCAGGATGGTCATTTTTTATATAAGGGAAAAAATTGGGAGGCAGATCAACAGCCAATTCACCACTGTTTCTCATGCCCTCACACTCCGTTTCAATCCAGGAAATCATCTGCCTGGCTCGGGAGGGTGAGGCAATTCCTGAAAGAATGGCCAGACTGTTCCCAAGCAGGTCGAACCGTTCACTGCTATGAATTTTATAGGACCAGAGTGCATAGTATGGTTTATGCTTTACCACGAGACCTTCGTGGACATGACGGTGCTTTTTCCCGCCGGTAATGGTAAACCGGCCCATCTGCTGGCGTACCCTATCTGCCCTGTCATGCTGTCCGAGCAACTGAAGATAGCTATATACCAGTGTATTGACGTACAGACCATATCCGATTACCCATTGTTCGTCGCGCCAGTCACTGGTCGGCTGCTGAGCAACCAGGTACCGGTCTGTAGGGCTTTGATACTCCATCCAATGAAGGGCTTTTTCGACTGCATTCTCAAGAAAGTCCGGGTCACCTGATACTTTCCTGAAAATCCCTGCAGCAAGCAAAAACAGCGGTGTTGTATCACTGGCTCCCCGGTCCTCCCTGTCATGCACCAGTGATGTAATATGGCCCCGTTCTGTCTGGTTATCTGCCAGGGTTTCCAGCACTTTCCGCATGCTTGCAAGGAGCTTCTGATTTTCTGAAACAGCAATTCCAAACATTGAAAACATTAAATCCCTTGTATAGGGCTCCGGGTACCCCCAGCCAGCTGTACGGGGAAGCCCTTGGCAGGGCCCATTGGCGTTGCGAAGCAGAACTTCAATAGCGGCCCTCTTTGCCTCTTCTATCTCCTGCCGGTATGCATTGTGCATTGTTCTGATTCTAAATTAGTCTATTCCCAGTTTGTCGCTTATTATTTGTATAAATCTTTTTGCAACAACGTGGTAATCAAAGTGTTGAACAACACGTTCCCTGCCCGCCTTGCCCATGTTTTCACGCAATGCCTGATCCGTCATAAGCATCTTCAAATACTTGGCAATGTCATGTACATTTGCACGATAATCCACGGCTCGTGGTACTTTGAAGATCACCCTTTGGTTATCTTCAAAGCCCGATTCATCCCCAAGTGTCACTTCATTCGCGACAATTTTCCTTGCCACCTTTGCCAGGAATGCCGTTTTACCATGGACCAGTGTATCCAGCATTCCCATGGCCCTGATCCCTATGACCGGCTTTTCGCATGCTCCTGCCTCCACCTGCGGCATACCAAAACCTTCCAGCCGGGAGGGGGCTGCATATATATCGCATGCCCCCATCAGGTATGGCATGAAATTTCGTGAAATGGTATTGGTTGCATAGGTCACGTTTTTTTCAATCCCCAGGCTTGTGGCTAATTCCAGATCGGCCAGGTTCTGTAGCTTGGTCCGGGTTTGAGGCCAAACCTTGCAGACATATTTCCAGTCGGGCGATGTCGTATCAATAACGGCAAGCGCCTGCATTACCTCCTGTGCACCTTTTGATGCAGCATCGCCGCCGACAGTCAGAATCATGATCTGATCAGGTGAAACTCCAAGCGATTCCCGCACTGCCAGAATTTTCGGATCGTCCCTCTCGAAAGGGATAAAAGCACCCGTATCGCAGCCCACAGGTAACACTTCAATCTTATCGTTGTTGATCCCATCGCGGACATACATCTCCTTTACCCATTGAGAGGTAACGAGTATGAGCGGAAGTCCGTTGAGCACTTCCTGGAAGTTTGCAATGAAACCGTCGGCAACCAACCATGGTACAGGCTGAACACCATACCGTTGCGGGTGAAGTACCAGTTGAGGGGTGTGTCCCCAGTAACCCACACCGGTGACCACATCCGGTTCAAACCAGCGGTAATACCATTCCTTCTCCTGGGCTGATTCAAAATGAGCGGCATGAGCATCGACACCCATTTCAAGAAGTCCCCTGTATAGAAGGT
Organism: uncultured Bacteroides sp.; assembly: GCA_964467775.1. GTDB lineage: Bacteria > Bacteroidota > Bacteroidia > Bacteroidales. The sequence continues at coordinate 25,561 of CAYXUD010000160.1, forward strand.
CTCCCTGGGTAGCAAGCCCTCCGGGGGAAGGGGGGTAATCATATAATACCAATACTTTCATGAAAACAATATCTGATACTCAGTGGCTCTCGGGAACTCCTCCAATGCCAAGCCATTTTTTAGCTTCATAAGAATTTGTGAATTGCCAGAATGATTCTGACCGGGGTGTTGTTTCGGCTTCAAAACCACCTTTTTCAAATCCGTATGTTTCTGTTATAATGCTGTATTTTCTCAGCCATATCCTTCTGGTAAGCGTGCGATAGACCGGAGCGGTTTCCACAGGTCTTGGATAATACGCCTTGCCGCCATCCTCATATGCGAAAGTCCACAATTCGCTTGCATCTATTTTACCGGAACTCCAGAGTTTGATCACTGCTTTGCTTACCTCTTCATGCCGGATATGCCTGGTGTATTCCCCGGAAGGATTATGAGTAATAACGATATCGAAATGCTTCTGTGGTGTCAAGTCCAGTATAACACGCTCAATCTCATTTTCATCCAATGGATGTTGATCTGGCCCGTCTTCAAGGTCACCCATGATCCCTTCTGATCTAAGGACTTTCAGTGCATTGTAAAACCTGGGAGCCCTTTCCGTATCGCTTCCACGGCAAAGACTAACAATAAAACATTTCCAGGAAGGATGGCTCAGTATTGTTCCTCCTGCCCACAATGTTTCATCATCGGGGTGAGCAACAATGACGGCAACTGTTTTGGTGAATATTTGGGCCACAACTATTCTGCGCTATGTTTTCTTTCCAGGGGTATTATTCCGGCCATTTCTCCAATAATGTTTACCAGATCGGATCCTGACGGAATGACAATTTTTGCATTTTCTCCAAGGGCTGCTTCAAGAGCTTCCAGCTTCCGCAATAGTTGTGCGTTTCCAATGAAATACTTATCTGCTGCTTCGTTGACCAGCCTGATGGCTTCAGCCTCTCCTTCGGCATGCAAAATTTTCGATTGCTTGAACCCTTCAGCTTCTTTAATCTTGGCACGTTTGACACCATCGGCGACTGTTTCAGCAGCGGTAGCAGAATCTATGGCCGCAATTTTCTCATTTTCTGCTTTTACCACTTTATTCATGGTTTCCTGAACGTCACCGGGAGGATCAATTTCCTTTAACTCTGTCCGGACGATTTCAATACCCCAGCCCTTTGTTTCATTGTGCAGCGTTTTATACAGATCGGCATTGATTTTTCCACGTTCACTGTTGGCGGACTTAAGGGTAAGTGTCCCTATGATGTTACGAAGGGTGGTCCGGGCAAGATTCACGATCTGCCAGGTGTAATTATTGACATTGTAAATGGCTCCCTTCACGCTCTCTTCATCTGCTTTTACACGGAAATAGACCTGGGCATCGACGCTTGCATTCAGATTATCGTTCGTGATGATCTCCTGTGGCTCTGCATCAACCATCTGTTCGGTCACATTGACCATAAAAAGCCTGTCGATGATCGGAATGATCCAGTGAAATCCGGGACTGGCTAAACTGTTATATTTCCCAAGCCTCTCCATCAATCCCCGTTGTGTGGGTCTTACGATCCTGATCCCTGCAAGGAATATCACCAACACAGGAATAAAAATGTATAAATAGGTCATTTTGTATGTTTCTTATTTGATGTTATCTACCGTTAAATCCTTTAATGCCGTGCCCAACTGCTCCAGATCATGGTTAAATTCGTTCTTGAAAGATGTCCATTTGTCTGTGCCTTCCTCTTCATATTCCTGCAGCTTAATTTTCAAATCTTCACTTTTCTGCTCCAGCAAGGCGAGTTTCTTTTCCATGATGATTTTGTTTTCTTCTTTCTCGTTTTCAAGTTTTAATTTCAACTCAGCAATGCTCTTTTCATAACTGATTATTAATTCGCCCGATTCCATTTTAAACAGTTGGATGGAATCGTTCAGTGTCTGGTTCAGCTCTTGATTTGCGACAACTACCTGTTCCTCTGCGTCCTGTAGTTTTTTACGGGCCTTTTCAACTTTTGAATCCGATTGCTGGCAACCTGTTATCATGAACCCAGCCAAAGGCAGTGCCAAGGCCAATGTAAATAATGATTTATACATTTTTTTCATATTGATTTGAATTAAAGATTAAATATTAATTTCCTGGAAGAGGTGCAACCCCTTATTTTGATAATTGTTTACTGAACACAAGCCTGACAAGGATTATTAATCCCGCGGCTACAAGCAGAAAATGAACAGGTCCGGCAGCATGTAACCCCCAGAATACAATACCCCAGATGATGATCAGCAATGCGGCGATAATATATAGTGAATTTTTTATTGCCAAAAAGTTTATTTGACCTGAACAATTTCAGATCAATTTCACCTGTAAAGTTAGTTTGTCTTTGAGGGGAAAGCATTACACAATTCAGGATGATAGTTACATCATTCACACATTTACACTTTACATGCATGAACGATCCTCTCCGGCCTATTTTTTTGGCACGATCCAGTTTGCGCGGATTACTGAAAAGGGATATGGATGCTGTTCCGGTTACTAATTGGGTTTTTTCAGCTCACTGAGAAGTTCTTTCAGATCCACGGTAGCATAAGTTGAGGAATAATCGGACACTGCGTAAGGTATGATCAAATCGTTATTATGAATAATAGACCCGCAGGAATAAACGACATTGGGCACATAACCCTCTCTTTCTTCAGCATTGGGCATTAATAACGGCGATTTTAACCTTCCTGTTTCCTTCTCCGGATTTTGAAGATCGAACAGGGAAGCCCCCAGAACATATTCCCGCATGGGTCCTACCCCGTGTGTGATGACCAGCCAGCCTTCACTTGTTTCTATGGGTGACCCGCAATTCCCTATCTGAATGAATTCCCAGGGAAATCTAGGTTGTTGCAACAATTTTGCCTCACGCCAGACCGTAATATTATCAGAATAGGCTATGTAATTATTAAAACCATCCAACCGGCAAAGCATGGCATATTTACCATTGATTTTTCTTGGAAACATGGCCATTCCTTTGTTCTGAGCAATTTCCCCATGCAGCGGTAAAACCCTGAAATGATAAAAATCCCTGGTGTCCAACAGCTTTGGCATTATCGTCTTGCCGTCGAAAGCCGTGTAGGTTGCATAATAAATCACTTCATTGCTATCATCCAGGAACTTCACGAAGCGGGCATCTTCAATACCATTGGTTTCATTGGATGATACTGGAAAAATCACTCTTTCGGAAATGTTGGTGTCCAATGAAAAATCAAGCTCGTAATGCGATGAAGCCAGCCATATAATCTGATCAAAAAATATTTTCCTGTAGGCAGCAAGATGGAGTGTCTTCTTGTCTTCTTCAATGCATTTGCGGAGTTCGCCATAGGTAAATTTATCATTGAGTTTGTCCAGTATTAAACCGGATGGAATAATACCCTGAAAATCCTCCATTTCATCCAGTTTGCTCTTGAATGATTCTTTATCGTAAATATGTCGGCGGATATGCTCGGCTTCCTCCAGCATATTGCCCACTGGTTCAATTGAAAGATTGTTGTTTTGGTCAAGAACACCCATACGGAAAACGATCGACGAAATATGTCCTTCTCCCGTGGCCCTGAAACTTATGATCACTCTTTTTTCACCCTGGCCGGTTTCAGACTGATCAGGATGTTCAACAATGGAAGGATTAAAGAAAGCTGATGATTCAATCGAATATTCCTTCGTAAAATAGGCGCCGATAAGTAATTTTCGGGGTAAATCAATCGATTCAGGATCAATGCTTAACTGCGCCAGTAGATGGGCGATATTATTATAATGTTTCTCAAAAATCCTTGAAATATTCCTGTGACGCAGAGAATAATCCCGCAGCACCTGTTTTAATGCAACCGATGCCTCATAGTCAGGCATATTTAGCACAGAGCGTATGGTATTTAAGGCCCTTTCATCACCATTATAAAAAAAACGTGCAATTACCCTGCTGGAATCCGGCAGGAATTCTATATCCTTTCTGTTCACTGAAACTTGCATACGCAGTTATTATTTCATGGATCTAAAGATAACAGCTTAAGTTTAATACACTGAATTATTTTGCACAAGTTAATAACCAGAAACAAACGATATATGAATAGCCTGTCTCTTCCGAAACTCAGGTGCTACAGCGCCCCCCCTGGATAACCGGATTTATCAGTTATCATGTTTGTTTCTTGATTCTATAAGGTATTGATTTTTCAGGTTAAATGGGTTCAAGCCCGTTCAGACACCTTGCCCGGTTAGCTCGCTTCTTCTGTTCCAGGAGCGAGTAGTTGTGCCTGGCGTTTTCCTCTGAGTACAATTTTGGATGATCCAGGTGAAATACAATGGCCCTGTTTTTCATTGATCTCATTTTCAGGCCCGCCGATTTCAACCGCCATTCAATGTCATAATCCTCGCCCACTCCCGGCCTGTCGTAATCCTCGTCGAAACCGTTCACTTTCAGCAGTTCCTCCTTCCTGATACCCCAGTTGTGGCCTGACAGCTTCCTCTTTTTTACATGCAGCCTGAAAAAGGGCCAGTAAATGGCCTCTTTTTTCAACCTCGAATCGGACAGGAGTATGGAAGGAATGCGCAAGTATGAAAGTGATCTGCTCCTGATGATGGCTTCCGAGATCTTTTTACCCAGAAGCACCCGCCTTCCGTAAAGGAACAGGCCGCTCTTCGACCTCTTCCTGTATTGCTTCAGAAAGTGCCTGTGCGGGATACAGTCCCCGTCAATGAAAACCAGCGTCTCTCCCCCTGATGCACGGACTGCCTTGTTGAGCATGGTGGTCTTGCGGAAACCCCTCTTCTCCTCCTGGTTCAGATGGATGATGGGATAGGTGTATGCATCCCTGTTCGCTTTCAGAAAGGATCCGGTGTCCGGATTGTTGTCATCTTCAGCGATAATAACTTCAAAGTCTTTGTATGTCTGGTGATTAAATGCGGCAAGTGCCAGTTCAAGGAACCTTAGATTATCAAAATATGCAATGACCACGGAGATCTCCATCCTGTTCCGGTGATGAGTAGCGCAAATGTAACAAAATTCCATTTTCCACTTGAGACCTGCGATCACTACAATAAATATTCGGTCTTAACTTAAAAATTGATATATTTTGACCGTTTTTTTTGTTAATTTATCGTTCTACCATCTTAACTGCATTAAGAAATGATACAATGGGTAAAAAACAATGATGCCATCGGAACAGTGAACCGGGGCGTCCCGTGTGAATCGGGATTATGCACCCTTTGCGATTCAGCCTGCAAGGGGAAATGCGAAACATGGCTCTCCTCCCTCAAAGGCAGGAAGCTGCTCTATCCAAGGAATTTCGGGCAAACAACCTCGGGATCATGGCTGGTTTCCACCGTGGGCATAGGATACCATTCCATCAGGATCCAGGGGTATGCTTACGGAGCATCGGGGATAACGCCCCCCATGAGCAATAACCCGGATGACTGCCTGTTCACAAATGCCGACATTACAACAGAATTCGGGTACAAGGAAAAGACGAAATGCCGTGTGCCTTTCATGACAGGAGCGCTCGGGTCAACTTTTATAGCCCGTAACTACTGGAAATCGTTTGCAGTCGGATCTGCACTGAGCGGAATTCCCATCGTGGTCGGAGAAAATGTGGTGGGCGTTGACAGGGAATCCGTACTGAAAAACGGAAAGATAGAGAAGGCGCCCGAACTTGACCGGAGGATCGAGACCTATTTCAGGTACCATGACGGTTACGGGGCGATCATTGTACAGATGAATGTGGAGGATACCCGGAACGGAGTGGCCGAATATATCATCGACAAATTCGGCAGCAAGGTGATCATGGAACTGAAATGGGGCCAGGGGGCAAAGAATATCGGTGGCGAGATCCAGGTGAAGAATATCCAGTATGCCAAGTTCCTGAAGGACCGGGGCTACCTGGTCGATCCCGATCCCTGCAACCCCATCGTGGAGTCAGCCTATGAATCGAGGGCCATCAGTTCCTTTGCAAGGCACAGCCGCCTCGGGGGAACCAATCTCTCTTCACCGGAGGAGGTGAGGGAGGACTTTATGAACAGCGTGGCTTACCTCAGGAAGCTGGGCTTCAAGCAAATTACTTTGAAGACCGGCGCATATGACCTGGAGGCCCTGGCCATGGCCATCCGTTTTTCTGCAGATGCCAAACTGGACCTGCTGACCATTGACGGTTCCGGAGGAGGAACCGGGATGAGCCCCTGGAACATGATGCAGCACTGGGGGATCCCTTCCGTGGCACTGCATTCAAGGGCATACGAATACTGCAGGATCCTGGATGAGAGAGGGATCAGGCCCCCGGACATCTCCCTGGCAGGAGGATTTGCCAGGGAGGATCACCTGTTCAAGGCAATTGCCATCGGAGCACCCTACTCCAAACTGGTTTGCATGGGACGGGCACCAATGATACCTGGATTCCTCGGGAGTAATATCGAGGGTGTGTTCAAACCGGAGCAGAGGGCCCAGCTTCATGGCCACTGGGAAACCCTTCCCCCGTCCGTACAGGAATTCGGAAAGTACCCCGAGGAGATCTTTGCAGGCTGGGAGCCGGTGATGGAGAAGGTCGGAAGGAACGAAATGAAGAACATCCCCTTCGGGGCCATCGCCATGTATGCTTTTGCCGATAAGCTTGCATGCGGACTGCAGCAGTTCATGGCCGGGGCAAGGAAATTCAGCCTCGATAAGATCTCGAGGGACGACCTGGTGGCAGCGAACCGGGAGACCGCGGAAGTTACCGGCCTTCAGTTCATGACTGATGCCAAACACGAGGAGGCGCTGAAGGTCCTGAACGGGTAACCTCCGGATAACCTGGTATCGGCATCTTTTCGCCCCTACTCCACCCTCAGTGCATCTGCGGGATTGGCAACAGCAGCGCGGTATGAGTGGAAACTGACCGTGGCCATGGCGAGGAGCAGTACCACCAGGGTTACCAGGGCCAGAATAAGGAAGTAGATCCCCAGCTGGAAATGGATGTGGTAGGCAAAGCGCTGTAACCAGGCCTTTGCTCCGAAAAAGGCAGGTATGGATATGAGTGCGCTGATTCCCAGAAGGTAAACCACTTCTTTGGAGAGCAGGCGCATGACTACCTGGACCGAAGCGCCCATGATCTTGCGGATCCCGATCTCACGGGTGCGCTGGTGGGTGGTATATGAGATCAGCCCCAGCAAGCCAAGGCAGGTGATGAAAATGCTGAGGATGGAGAAGATCGCAAGAATATGCCCGGTCTGCCGCTCAGTGTCAAAGAGCCGGTCAAATTCTTCGTCCATCCAGGTATATTCAAAGGGGTATTCAATGTTGAACTCGTCCCATTTTCGTCCGATATAATCGACGGTCCCGGAAAGATCCCCGTCCCCCAGCCTGACCACCAGCACCCCTTCCCAGTTCCCGGGCATGAAATGGATGGCCATGGGACTGATCTCCTTCTGCATCGATTCAAAATGAAAATCCTTCACTACCCCGATGATCGGCATGAACCTGTCCCCTTCCCCATCCATGGAAGGTTGCACAAACCTGGAATTGAGCGGGTCCTCCAGCCCGAGCGCCTTCACTGCAGCCTGGTTGATTACCACCCCCGAGGAGTCAGAACCCATCTCTTTGCTGAAAAAGCGTCCCTCAGCCATTTCCAGTTCCATGGCCTGGTCATAGTCATAGCTGGCATAACAGGAGGCAAGGGTGAAAATTTCGCTCCGGTCCCAGCCTTCCAGCCAGTGGGCATTTTCCCAGTATTTATAGGATGGGATGTGGGTGGAGTTGGCAGCACTGATCACGTTGGCATGCTGGGTGATCTCATTCTTGAACGCATCAATCTTATCATCAAGGACGTCTGACCGTTTGATTACCAGTAGTTTATCCTTTCCAAACCCGGGATCCTTGTCCTGCATGTAATGCAACTGGCGGTTCACGATAAGGGTCCCGATCAATATCACGATGGTTACTGTGAACTGAATGACAATCAGTACGCTGCGCATTACACCTTTCCTGGATCCGATCTTCTTTTCGGAGCTGAAAACGGCCGCGGGCCGGAAAGAGGCCAGTACAAAGGCCGGGTAGGTCCCTGCAGCCACACCTACAACTACCGCGAAAAGAAACATCAGGGGAACCAGCCAGCCCCGGCTGAAAATATCAAATTCGAGCCTCATCTGTATCAGGTTGTTGTACCGGGGCAGCAGCAGGTAGACCAGCAGGACCGCCACGGCCAGGGAAATGAGCGACACTAGCACCGATTCGGTGAGGAACTGGCTGATGAGCTGCGATCGCCTGGCGCCGGCCACCTTTCTGAGCCCTACCTCCCTTGCCCTCACCATGGACCGTGCCGTGGCCAGGTTCATGAAGTTCACCACTGCAACGGCCAGGATCAGGATCGCCGCCACCAGGAAGATGTAAACATAGAGTGGATTTCCGTTGGGCTCCAGCTCATACTGGAGGTTGGAATGGAGATGGATATCGGTAAGTTTCTGGACCCTGTAGCCATAGGAATGTCCCGCAGCCTGAAACTGTTCCAGGTCGATCCCCATGATCTGTACGATCAGCGGTCCCACGTACTTCACCACCATTTCCTGGAGCCGGTCCTCAAATTCCTGCGGATCGGTCCCCTCCTTCAGGACCACGTAAGTATGGAAATTGTGGTTGATCCACAAGGTACTCCTGCTTTCGCCCAATGTGGAAAGGGAACCGATCATCTTGCAATGGAAATGGGAGTTCTGAGGGAAATCCTCCATCACCCCGGTGATCACCGACAGGTTGGTGTCCTGCTCGATCTTCAGGGACCGGCCCATGGGATCCTCATCCCCGAAATATTTGGCGGCATACTCTTCGGTAAGTACGATGCTGCGCGGTTCCCTCAGGCAGGTCCCGGGATCACCCCTGATCAGCCGGAAGCTGAACACATCGAAAAAGGAGGAGTCTGCAAAGAGGAACTCCTGCTCGGTTTCATGGAACACCCGGTCCCCGGAGCGGACCAGCCAGCCCCCGGACTGCCTCAGCCTGACGGCCTGCTCCACCTCCGGATAATCATTCAGCAGAGCTTCAGCCATCGGGGGAGAAGAAACCGCATGCCGCATCTCCGTGGCCGGCATGCTGCCCCTGATCCAGATCCGGTAGATCCGGTCCGATTTCTCATGGAACCGGTCATAGGTGAGCTCATTGATCACGTAGAGCAGGATAAAAATGCTGCTGGCAAGGCCGATGGCCAGCCCTAAAATATTGATAAGACTGTATCCCCGGTGCCTCCAGAGATTTCTCAGTGCAACGACAAGATAACTTCTGATCATAACCGGGATTTTAGTATTTGGACGGTTCCGGGGCCGGGATTGCTACAGAAAAAGAGAGAAAAAAACTGTGAAAGTTGCATTCTCTCTAAATTTGGGCTGTACAATATATTCATTATTGATGATGAAACAGATCCACCTTTTATTTTTCGTAATGATCCTTATGGGTTCACTCGCCCCACTCTGGGGACAGGAAAGCAGGGCAAAAACCGGCGACATCCGGTTCCCTGAGCTTTACAGGGAATACAGGAAGTTAGATGTGGGCCTTATTTTCCAGTCCTTTTACAACGCCCGCCAGAAACCCGGGGGGATCCATCCGAAGATCATGCCGGTAACTGCCCAGGCCCGGGCTGCCACGAACCATTTTTATATGTCACTGGCCAACCCTTCAGCGCCCGCCAGCTGGCCCTGCCACTTCATCACCCCTGACGGGCTCATAGGGCAGAAGCTCGAACCGGACACTCCCGGCATCCTGATATCCACTAACCGCAAACTGCGAGCGCAGCGAGCAACCTAACCGCTAACTGCTTGCAAAGCAAGCAATTATTCATACCTCAGGCAATCGGTGGGGTTCAGCAGCGCGGCCTGGAAGACTGCATTCATGGAGAATATGATCCCCGAAACGATGGAATGCACATCGGCCATCTCCTCGGAGACCAGCACATAGTTGGGGTTCTCTATGGATTCCCTGTTCCCTGCCACCAGGGTAAATTTATAAATATCGAGGAACCCGGGATCCACATAGGAGACCTGCCTGTTGAAGTTCTCGATGCCCACCTTCACCGGGGAGTAGGAACGCATGAGCCGGGCCGACTTCGAAACGGCCGGGATGTCCTGCTTCATACTCGGTCCCAGGGGGGCCGGTACGATCCCGTACTCCTGGTTCCGGTCCTGCATCTGCCGGTAACAGTTCACCCGGTAGATCTCATCGAAATGTTCATGGAAGCGGTCGAACTCATACCCGAACATGTGGTTGAAGTTGGCCACGATGCAAACCGAGAGTGCCATTCCCAGCCCGAGGATGTTGATGATGACGAAGACCCTGTTTTTATAAAGATTGCGGAAGGTGACGAGAAGGTAGTTTCTGAACATGGGCAGCCGGGGATTCGGGAATGTTTTCTAATTTGGGCCCAATGTAGGATATAATCTCTGATGGAAATGAAAAGATTTACCTGGGAACGGGTCGCGGTGGCTGCGACCGCTGTAATGCTGATGATCCCTTTCGACATTCACCCCTGCACCATTGTCGCCGTGGGCAGGGATGCCTCTGCAGACGGGTCGGTCATCGTCTCACACACCGACTGCGGGCCTGACAACCGGATCAGGGTGGTGCACGGCCGGAGCTATCAGAAAGGCGAGATGGCCCCGGTCCACTGGGGCATCCTGGACATCCACCGGCCGCTGGATGATTTCGGGGAGGTGATCGGCCACATCCCGCAAGCAGAGCGGACATTCACCTATTTCCATTCGGCCTATCCCCACATGAATGAACACCAGCTCGCCATCGCCGAGAGCACCACCAGCCAGCGCGAAGAGCTGAAGCTGGAGGCGGAGGGCTGCAGGCAGATCATCACGGTGGAACAGGCGCAGGCCTTTGCCCTGCAGCGTTACAGGTCAGCCAGGGAGGCGACGGCATTTATCGGCCGCCTGATGAGCACCTACGGATTCCTCCCCTCCTGCGTCGGGGAATCGGAGACCCTGGTGATCGGGGATACCGGGGAGATCTGGGTCTTCGAGGTCTTCAGTACCGGACCCGGATGGGACCCTGAAAGCGGTCAGCCGGGGGCCATCTGGGCGGCACAGCGCGTACCTGACGGCCACGCACTGGTGGTGGCCAACTGGAGCATCATCAAGGAGATCGATGAAAATGATACCGTGAACTTCATGTTTTCGCCCAACTACCGGCAGGCCGCCATCGAACACGGGTGGTATGACCCGGAAGGGTCCAGACCATTCGTCTGGCAGGAGGTCTATACTCCCACCCCACGGGAATGGGCTACCAGCCGCCTCTGGCTGTTCTACAGCACCTATGCCCCCCATTACTGCGACTGGCCAAAGCGAAGCCTGGAGGATGGCCACATGATGGGTTATAACCAGTACATCCAGTATGTGGAGCCCCTCTCCATCTACCCCACCTCGGCAGCCCCCGAACGGAAGATATCGGTGAGCGATGTGATGGCCTTTCAGCGCTCCACCTTCGAAGGGACCATCTACGACAAAACAGAGGATTATGACTGGTATGTTCCCGACGGCAAGGGGGGGATGAAAAAGAGCCCCCTGGCCACTCCCTTTCCAAGCAGGGAGATGCGGGAGCTGCTGGACATCAACAACCGGAGGAACGTGGCCCGCCCCATGGGTTACTACGGGATGATCGCCCAGCTCAGGGGCTGGCTGCCCGACCCCATCGGGGGGATCTACTGGGTATTCCTTGACAACGCCTGCACCAGTCCGTATGTCCCCATCTACGCGGGTGTGCAGGAGATTGCAGAGTGCTACAGGAACTACGATCCCACCACCTACAGCAACCGGTCGGCCTGCTGGGCCATCGATTTTGTGGATAACCTGCTCTACCTGAAATGGCAGGAGGCTATTCTGGATGTCCGTGCGAAAAGGGATCCCTGGGAAGAGCTCCTTTTCTCGGAGCGGGACAGCATTGACCATGAAGCCCTCAGGCTGTATCAAACGGACCCTGGGAAAACGCTCGAATACCTCACCGGTTATTCCCGGGGCAAAATGGAAGAGGTGCTGGAGATGTACAACAGTCTGCACGATGAGCTGATCGTAAAGTACAGCAACAGCAGGTAAGACAGGTTAATCATGCGCTCCGTGTAATGGCCGGCCGGATTTTCCGTCTTTATAACAGAAGCCGCCAGCAGATATGAATAGTTATCTTTGACACCCTGAGCAAAACTGCAGACCCGTGCAACCGTACCTCGGTGAAATCGCCGCACTGATTACCGCAGCCCTGTGGACCGTCACGGCCATGGCCTTCGAATCGGCCGGAAAGCGCGTCGGGGCCCTTTCGCTGAACCTGATCCGGCTGGTGATCGGGCTTGTATTCCTCTCCATCTACAATGCCATTGTGAATGATGGTTTTCTGCCCGTGGCCACCCACTACCAGTGGTTCTGGCTGGTGATGTCGGGACTGGTGGGATTCGTCCTGGGCGACCTGTTCCTGTTCCGTTCATTTATCCTGATCGGAGCGAGGGTTGCCATGCTGATCATGTCGCTGGTCCCTCCCATTACGGCCCTGATCGGGTGGATCACCCTGGGCGAGGTGCTCACCGGTATGGAATTCCTGGGCATGGGGATCACCCTGCTGGGAATTGTGCTGGTCATCTCTGTGAAGCTGGAGTTCAGGAATGTCGCCTCCGGCAAAACGCTGAAAATGGGGCCGCTGGTGCTTGGAAGCCTGCTGGCGCTCGGCGGAGCCGCAGGGCAGGCTGCCGGGCTGGTGCTCAGCAAGAAGGGAATGCAGGAGATGGATGCCTTCTCCGCCACGCAGATCAGGATCATGGCCGGGGTCGTGGGATTCTCCATCGTCATCACCCTGTTCAGAAGGTGGAAGCACCTGTTCGGGGCGCTGAGGGACCTGCGGGCCATGAAGGCAATGACTCTCGGGTCATTCACCGGCCCCTTCCTGGGGGTCAGTTTTTCTTTGCTGGCCGTTCAGCATACCGGCACCGGCATTGCGGCCACCCTGATGGCGCTCACCCCGGTGATGATCATCCCGCCTGCCATCCTGATGAAACGGGAGAAGATAAAGCTGATGGAGGTGATCGGTGCCCTGGTCTCGATGGGTGGTGTCGCCCTCTTCTTCCTTTAGACCTTTTCGTCCAGGGAGTTTTTCCGCTTCTGGTGGAGCCTCTGCTTGTGTTCGGTCCTCATGTGCAGCATGTTGGAATAGAGGATCACAATAGAAGCGATCCCCGCCAGTGCCAGCACATAGACCAGCAGGATGCCGTAGGGCACCAGGTAATAGAATACGATGATGACCAGGGTTACCCAGACCCCGGCACACCAGGGGCAGGTGATAATTGAGCTGAAAGTGCCGATCAGGTAGAGGTCCTCCCTTCGTTTGAGCACATCCCTGAAGTACTTGAAGATCTTTTCGAACACAATGATCCTGGTCATCCTGAAGGAGGCCAGGATGATCACAATGATCTCCTTGAGGGTGATCCGATCGATCTCAATGCCCTTTTTCTCCAGCAGGAATCCCACCAGCACCACCATCCCGAAAAAGACGAATGCTGACCAGAAATTCCATGCCTGGTGCTTGCGTTCAGTCATCGCCATAAGCCCTGTATCATAAAGCAATATACAAAACTACCCATTTACCGGAATCTTCCCCATGACCCTCTCGGTCATGGCCGTGATGGTCAGCGCCGGGTTCACGCCCGGATTGGCTGAAATGGCGCTTCCGTCGCAGACATACATGTTCTTATAGCCAAAGACCTGCTGGTCCTGATCGATCACACCGGTGCCCGGATCCCTGCCGATCACGCATCCCCCAAGGATATGAGCCGTTGTGGGAGTGCCGGTGAGTGCCTCGGTGATCATCACGAAAGGTTTCCCGTCCACCACATCCGATGTCGCCTCGGCCAGTTCCCTGGCCAGGGGCATGAAGGCAGAAGGAGCCGTTCCGGCAGATACCCTGCTGCGCATGTTGATCAAACCCCTTGTGAAGCGGAGGGTGCTGTCAAGATGCTGCATGAAAAGCAGGATGAATGATTCTTCGGCAAAATTCCGGCACGTATAAATGCGCAGCCATGACGCCGGCCTGGTGACAAGTTCCCGGAGCAGGCTGGATACCCGGACGATCATGCTGGCTCCATGCGTCAGCGGGACCCCCATCATTTTCCAGAATCCTGACCCGCTCCCGTACCTGACTGCCTCCAGGTGGGTATCCTTATCCGGGGGAAATATGGATCCGATCGCCACGCCCTTTGAAAAATCCTTCTCCCTCTGCCTTGAGTGTACCAGTACCAGGCTTTCGTTGTTGGTACGGATCTGCTCCCCCAGCCTGTCGCTGAGGCCTTTCAGGTGTTTCCTCTTCATGTTCAGCAAAAGCCTTACGGTCCCCAGCACGCCTCCCGCAAGGACCACACCCCGGCAGGAGTATTCAGCCTTTCTTTTGATGATCCGGACTGAATCGCGGATCCTCACCCGGTAACCCTCCCTGCCGTTGCTCCCGCCGGCAGGTACAATCCGCACCGCCTTTTTTCCCGCTGCGATCCTGGCTCCCTTTCGCTCCGCCAGGTAGAGGTAGTTCTTATCCAGGGTGTTCTTTGCATCATGCCTGCAGCCGGTCATGCATGCCCCGCAGAAGGTGCATCCCGACCGTCGGGGACCCTCCCCGCTGAAGTAGGGGTCGGGGACCTCCCTGTCCGGTTCCCCGAAAAACACTGCCACCCGGGTGGGATCGAAACGGTCCGACTTCCCGTACCTGGCGGCCACCTCCTTCAGGGCCAGGTCCGGATCGAAGAGTTCGGGGTTCGATGTGGCGCCGAGCATCCTCTCGGCCTCCCTGTAATAAGGTTCCAGCTCCTTCTCCCAGTCCGCAAGACCTGCCCAGCTGCCGGTTTTGAAATAGGCCGCCTCCGGCCGTGGCAGGGTGTTCCCGTAGACCAGCGAACCCCCGCCCACCCCCACGCCGCTGAGGATGCCCACATGCCGCATGAAGGTCATCTTGAAGAAGCCGTGGAAACGGAACAGGGGCAGCCAGAGCCACCTTAGGAGGTTCCAGTTTGTTTTCGGGAACGCTCCGGCATGCCAGCGCTTTCCCTTCTCAACCACCAGCACCCTGTAACCCTTTTCAGTCAGTCTCAACGCTGAAACAGAGCCGCCGAAGCCCGAACCGACGACGATATAATCATAATCATGCCGCATACCGGGGTTGAAGATATAATATTATATCATAATTTTGATTCGCTCCGTGCAAAGCAAAGCAGAGGCAAAGGCATTGCGCGGGCAGTTTTACAGGGAGTAGAGGGATTTTATCAAATATGGGTAACTTTGCAGGAACGATTGATGATGAAACGGAACCTGACCATTCAGCTGCTTCTTTGTGCACTGGGCCTTGCCCTGCAGGCGGGTTTGCTCCGGGCGCAGGAGACAGCCGCACCGGTGATACGCCGGCCGGCTGTTGCAGGGGCTTTTTACCCCGCCGGGAAAGAGGCCCTTGAATCAAATCTCAGAGAGCTCTTTGAAAGGGCCACTCCGAAGGAGCTGAAGGGCCGTGTCCGGTGCCTGATCGTTCCCCATGCAGGATACAGCTATTCAGGGGAGGTGGCGGCTTCGGGTTATAAAAGCATTCCCAGGGATGCCGGGTTCAGCAATATCTTCATCATTGCTCCCTCCCACAGGGAGTACTTTGAGGGGGCCTCGGTATATTCCGCCGGCAATTACATGACCCCCCTGGGGGAAGTGCCGATAAACCGTACCATCGCCAGGGAACTGATCGAGAACCACAGGAATATCCGTTTCAATCCGCTGGCCCACGACAGGGAGCACAGCATCGAGGTACAGCTCCCCTTCATGCAGTACTATTTTGACACGCTGCCCCCCATTGTGCCTGTTGTCATCGGTTCCTCCTCGGTTTCCACGGCACGGGACCTGGCCGCCGCCCTCCTTCCCTACTTCACACCGGAAAACCTGTTCGTCATCAGCACGGATTTCTCCCACTACCCGGCATACGAGGATGCTGTCAGGGTGGACAGGCTGACAGCGGATGGAATTCTCACAAACGACCCGAAACAGTTCTACGCTGCCCTGCAGAAGAACATCTCCTCCGGTGTGGAAAACCTGGCCACACCCTGCTGCGGATGGAGTCCCGTATTAACCCTGCTCTACATGTCAGAGCTTGATGAATCGTTGCACTTCACCCCCATCGTCTACCGGAACTCCGGTGATTCACCCATCGGGGAGAGGGAAAGGGTGGTGGGATACTGGGCCATTGCCGGGCACGAGGATGCGCCGGACCAGCAGCCATTCGCGCTGAATGAGCATGACAAACAGACCCTGCTCGGGCTCTCCAGGGAAACCCTTGAATCCTACCTGAACACCAGCAAGGTTCCGGAGGTGGAGCCTGCACAGCTCCCGGGGATCCTCAACCGGAACGCGGGGGCCTTTGTCAGCCTTTACAAACACGGGGAGCTGAGAGGTTGCATCGGGAGTTTCTTTTCAGAGGAACCGCTCTACCGGGTGGTCCAGGATATGACCGTGGCCTCGGCCACCCGCGATACCAGGTTCTACCCGGTGAACCCCGGGGAACTGAAGGACATCTCCATCGAGATCTCCGTGCTGACACCCCTCACGAAGATCAGCTCCATCGATGAATTCCAGATGGGCCGGCACGGGATCTATATGAGAAAAGATGGGAGATCAGGGACCTACCTCCCCCAGGTTGCCGGTCAGACCGGCTGGGACAAGGAGGAGTTCCTGGGGCATTGTGCCAGGGACAAGGCCCATATCGGATGGGAAGGCTGGAGGGATGCCGACCTTTATGTCTATGAAGCCATCGTCTTCGGGGAGGAGCATGGACCATGAGCCAGGGCCCGTATCACATCATACCCATCGGCATCCTGCTTATCCTTGCTTACCTCGGCAGCCTTCTCGCGGTCCGGGTACAGCTGGTGGAGCAGGCCCGTCACAGAAGGTTCTGGAACCTGGTCCTGCTCCTGTTCTTCTTCTCTGCCGCACTGCTTGGGATATTCCTGGCCATCAAGGTCAACTACAAACTGAATGTTCCGTGGATCGATCCCGTCATGCAGTGGCATGTGGACCTGGGGATCGGACTGGCAGTGGTGGCAGTGTTTCATTTCACCTGGCACCTGGGGTATTACGGGAAAGCCCTCACCAGAAGGCCGGCCATCCGGCGGGAGGATCCTATGGCCCCCTTTCTGGATTTCAGCCCCCTGCAGGTAAAGCTCCTCTTTGCACTGCTGGGATTCATCACCATGGTCACGCAACTGGTTCTCCTGAGGGAGTATATCAAATCATTGCACGGCAATGAACTGGTGATCGGGATCTTCCTCGCCACCTGGATGGTGCTGACAGCTCTGGGTGCGAGGGCCGGATCAGGCTACATGGCCAGGATACAGGGCCCGTCTCTGCTGAAAATTGTGCTGATGCTGGCAGCCTTCCCGCTCATCATCTATCTGCTCCTGATCTGGCTTATCAGGCTTGTCCTGCTCCCCGGGATCATACCGGGGATACTCCCATCCATCAGCTACATGGCCCTGATCATCCCTTTCACACTGGTTTCGGGGTTCCTGTTCGCCTACCTCTCCAGGAGTGTCAGGAGGGACCGCGTGGATGCCACTTTCTATATGCTTGACAGCCTGGGTTCACTTATCGGAGGGGTTCTTTTCGGGTTGTTCCTGGTGTTCCTGCTCAGCAACATCCAGGTAATTCTCCTTCTCTTCCTGGTTGCGGCGGTAATGCTGGTCCTGCTGTTCAACTTCCCTGCAAAAAAGGCCGGTAAGGTCATCACACTGCTTGCCGGGCTGGGTGTTTTCGGGCTTCTTCTGGTGCCGGGGATCAGGAACAGCATTGAAAGCCTGAGGTTCAAGGGCGAAGTGATCCTCGAAACAAAAGACACCCCGCACGGAAGCCTTTCATTCACGGAGAGGCAAGGCCAGATCACGGGTTACCTCGACATGAATCCGGTCATCACCTCCTACGATCCTGCCAGGTGCGAGGAGCAGGTCCACTATGCTGCCCTTCAGCACCCCGCACCGGCCTCCTTCCTGCTGATCGGGGGAGGGCTGTCAGGCCTTCAGGCCGAGGTGGAAAAATACGGTCCTGTCACCATCGACTACTGTGAAGCCAACCGGTGGATGTACAGGATGGGGCGCAGGTACCTGCCTGCTGCGGAGAAACATCATTTCATCGATATGGATGGCCGGACCTGGCTCATGAAAGCGGATACGGTGCGTTATGACGTGATCATTTCTGCCGCCGGTGAACCACTGACCATCGGATGGAACCGTTACTTCACACTTGAATTCTTCCGGCTGGCCAGGTCACACCTCTCTCCGGGGGGAATATTCAGCCTGCAGCTGCCGTCGGGGGGAACCTATGTAGATGAAATGGGCAGCGAACAGCTGGGGATCACCTACCGCACCCTCAGGGAGGTGTTCGATCATGTACTGATTGTTCCCGGCTACGCAACCTACTTCATTGCCTCGGACAGCCCGCTTTCCCTGGACTACCCCTCCCTGCTGGCAAAGAAACAGATACCCACCGCCTATGTAAATGCCGATTACCTGGAGCTGTCAAGGCTCACTTTTGACAGCGACCAGATCATGGAACGGATTGCGCAGAAGCAGGTCCGGGTCAACACCGACTTCTGGCCGGGGCTGTTCTACAAAAGCCTTTCGGGGTGGAATCTAAAGATAGGTGGCAATCGTCTGATTTACATTGGTTTAATAGGATTACTCCTGTTTATGCTCCTGATCTTTTCATACTCCCGGCAGAAGACAGGAATGTTCGTGGCAGGATTCACCGGGGCCGGCATGCAGATCCTTCTGATCATGGTCATGCAGTCCCTCTATGGTTTCGCATACCTGGTCACCCCCCTGATGATCACCCTTTTCATGGGAGGGCTCGTGACCGGGACACTTGTCTGGCAGACGATCTGGAAGGAACCCTCCCTCCTGAAAACCACCGGGCTTTTGTGGATCATGGCCCTGCTGGGTGCAGCGGCAGTGATCCTGCTCAAGACCGAGCAGCTCTTTGCCCACCGGTGGAGCGGGATGATCCTGCTGAGTCTCCTGAATTTCCTTCCCGGGGTGATCGTCGGATCGGTCTACGGGTTACTGCTGGCACTATCACGGTCAGAAGCGGCTGCCGGCATCGGGCGGCTTTACAGCGCTGACCTGGCCGGAGCTGCCCTTGGCACAATGATCCCTCCCCTTTTCCTGGTTCCCTTGATCGGTGTTTCAAATACCCTTATATTGTTCTGCGGATTCAATATTGCTGCCGGTCTCTATTTACAAACCGGAAGGAGTAACAGGTAGAAGGAGATGGATAAGAGGACCTTTCTGAGAACGGGGTTGTGCGGGGTGACCGGGGCAATGGTGTGCCCGCTTGAGGCTCTGGCCGGGCACTCCGGCAAGCCGGGAGAATCCTCCAAACCCTGGAAATGGAGCAAGGAGGCGATGTACCAGGTGGAGACGCCCCGGGGGATCCGGTGCCAGATCTGCCCCAATGAATGCACCCTGGGGGAAGGGGAGATGAGCGATTGCCACAACCGGAAGGTCTATAACGGGAAGCTCTATACCATAGCCTACGGGAACCCGTGTGCCATTCACATCGATCCTATTGAGAAGAAGCCCCTCAACCATTTTCTGCCCGGCTCCTCCGCTTTTTCCATTGCCACGGCAGGATGCAACCTGGCCTGCCTGAACTGCCAGAACTGGACCATCTCGCAGTCCTCCCCCGAACAGACCGAGAATTATGACCTGATGCCGGACAAGGTGGTGGAACAGGCCCTCAGGTACAGCTGCACCAGCATCGCCTATACCTATTCAGAGCCCATTACCTTTTATGAGTATACCTTTGATACGGGGAAGCTTGCCCGTGATGCAGGCCTCAAAAATGTCCTGGTATCCGCAGGCTACATCCACCAGGAACCCCTGCTCAACCTCTGCAGGGTGATCGACGCTGCCAATATAGACCTTAAATCAATGGAGGACTCCATATACCTGAAGCTGAACGCGGGGAAGCTTGAACCTGTGCTGAACTGCCTGAAGACAATGAAAGACGAGGGTGTATGGCTGGAGATCACCAACCTGGTGGTTCCTTCGTGGACCGATGACCTGGAGATGATCAAGCGGATGTGCCAATGGCTGGTTTCCAATGGTTTTGATGATACTCCCCTGCATTTCAGCCGGTTCCATCCCCAGTACAAGCTTCAGCGGCTTCCGGCAACCCCGGTGAAGACCCTGGAAGACGCAAGGGCCATTGCCCTGTCCGAAGGGTTAAAATATGTCTATGTCGGCAATGTTCCGGGCAACCCTTCCACCAATACCAGGTGCCCGCACTGCAACGAGATCGTGGTGGAGCGTTCCGGTTATACCATCAAAAAGAACCTGGTCACCGGAGACTCGAAATGCCCGCACTGCGGGACCCGGATCCCCGGTGTCTGGAAGTGAAAGTCTGCGCGACATGACAGAGAGGTATTTTCCGGCAGATGGAACTGAACCGTTTCCCTGCCGGAATGTTATAACAAACACCCCCGCGTTCATCCATCCCGGCCTTGAATGAAACCAAGATGAATATAGTATGAGAACGGTGATCATCATGATTTTGCTGTGCAGTGCAGCTGTGACAGTTGCCCAGGAAAAACAGCCATTGAAAAAGGAGATAAAAACAACCATCATGGATCCGGAAAAATATAACAAGCTTACTGAATTTGAAAGGTTTGTGATCCTTCAGAAAGGGACCGAAAGGGCATGGACCGGAAAATATGTGGATCATAAAGAGAAGGGGGTCTATGTATGCAAACAGTGCAATGCACCCCTCTACCGGTCCGACGACAAATTTGACAGCCACTGCGGGTGGCCGAGCTTTGACGATGAGATTGAAGGAGCAGTGAAGAGGGTACCGGATGCCGACGGCAGAAGGACCGAGATCCTCTGCGCCAACTGCGGAGGGCACCTGGGCCATCTTTTCCTCGGGGAAGGATTTACCGAAAAAAATATACGCCACTGCGTCAATTCGGTATCCATTGACTTCATCCCGAAAGAGTGACCTGTTGGCTGCACTCTCAATTTTTCTTATATTCACCTTTCCAACACGAACACTAACTGCGATACGAAATGGGAAAAGGTGACAAGAAAACCCGGAGGGGAAAGCTCTTCATTGGTTCTTACGGAGTATTGAGGCCAAGGAAAAGGAGACGGACTTTCAGCGTGGTATCCGCAACCAGGAAATCCCCGGTTAAATCAGAGGGCAAGCCCCCGGCAAAAAGCCCGGCAAAAAGCCCGCCTGTGAAAAAGGAGGCCGGGAAGAAAGCAGCCGAAGCAGAAGTTGCCGAGGTAGAAGAGCCAAAGGCCGGGGCGGAGAAAGCAGCCGAAGCAGAAGTTGCCGAGGTAGAGGAGCCAAAGGCCGGGGTTGAAGAGCCAAAAGCCGGGGCGATCCCGGCAGAACAGCCAGAAGATAAGAAACCGGCT
>CAYXUD010000161.1:0-8065 GCA_964467775.1 uncultured Bacteroides sp.
CCGGGTTGTGACCGAAGTCTCTCAAGCTCCTTCACTGCAGTGGGGCCGATCTTAATCGCAAACTTGCGGGGCCAGGGATTCCTGGCCGACCGGTCCAGGATCACCCCCGGAGGGGGCAGGCAGATGAAATTGCTGTTTTTCCAGATGATCTTCTTTTCGATGACCTCACCGGTCATGTACTCCCTTGCCTCCTCCTCCGATACCAGCATCAGGCTGGATATGACCTGTTCCCCCAGGAGAAGGATGGCATAAGGATTTGCGATCTCAAGTTCCTCGCGGAGCCACCTGATGCTCCTGTTGGCATATTCCGGATACTTGGAACGGTTCTCCTTGATCTCTTTGCCCAGCCTGTGGTATTTTTTGACGTGGTCTTCATCGAAAAGGAAGACCTTGACCAGGGTGGTAAGCCAGCAGTGATTCCTTGGGATCTCAAGGGTTTCCAGGATGACTTCGGACAGCTCCTGGCCGACGAACGAGCTCCGTACCCTGGAACCGTCAAAGTAGGGTTCGATGGAAAAGGGAGCGCTTGTATCGTGCAGGGGAACATCCGGTATGTCATTCACAAAGTATACCTGGGCAGCGGGCTGGGGACCGATTACCATGATCTTGCCAATGGCCGTTTCAATAGGGACCATTGTCCTGACAGGGTTGCCATATAGATAGGAAGTCCCTTCAGGAAATTTAATGCTTTCGGTGTACTCTTTCGAGCATTTCTTCTGGTATTGCTGTATGGTCATGGATAGAGGTTTCTATAAAAACCACCGACAAATTACAACATTATTTGCAATCATAACAGCACAATTGCCGGGAAATTGCTCACGCGCGATGAAGGAAATAAAGGCAGGGAGGTCATTCCCTGCCTTCCATGGACATTAACTGATCTTGATCTCCCTGGCCGGTTTTGGCTTGAGCTCCTCTTTTTTGGGCAGGGAAATGTTGAGTATTCCATCGGAATAGCTGGCCTTGATCTTATCACCGTCGACCAGGTTCTCCGGGATGGTAAAGGTCCGCTGGAAAGACATATACCTGAACTCCCGCCTGGTATACCTCCCATCTTTCTTCCCGGCTTTCTCTTCCTTTTGTTCAGAGGAAATGGTCAACCGTCCGTTGTCAAAATTAACTTTGAACTGCTCCTTCGACATTCCAGGAGCCGCCACTTCGATCAGGAATTCATCATTGTTCTCCCTGATATTCACGGCAGGCAGGGTGGAATTGGTCCCGGCAAAGTTAGAATTTGACCAGTCCATCATATCTCCTTCGAAGAATCTGTTGAAAAACGAAGGGAGCGATGGAAACACATTGTCCGATAATTTTGCAATAGTCATTTTAAAGCCCTCCATTTTTTAGTGTACGTTTTTACCGTACGTGTTTAACATCGTGTTTAGCACATCCATTGTGCATCACGAAAAAAGCAATTTCTGTGCCAGGGAAAGAACCTGACAAAATGTTCCTAAATGACAACATAACAGCTATTTGTTTAACATTTATTAAGAATTGGATCACTATTTAACTGTCATTATGTCATTCTCTTTTGAGACTTTATTGTGCCATTTTGACAGTTATGGATCCGGATGGAAAATCCCGTCTTCTGACTGTTTCTGTAAATTACATTGCATGAGGTTATTACTGTTTATATGAATGGGCCGGTTTGAAAAATGGCGCGTCCTTTGACACTATCCGGTTGTATTGATACATACAGAAAATGGATTTTGAAAAACTTACCATAAAAGCACAGGAGGCTGTCCAGAGGGCACAGCAGATCGCCATGGAGAATGAGCATCCGAACATCGAGTGCAGTCATCTCCTGAAAGGAGTATTCATGGTGGATGAACATGTACTTCCTTTTATATTCAAAAAACTCGCTATCCAAGCCGGGCACGTAGAATCTGCACTTGACCAGATGATCGCCGGGTACCCGAAAGTCTCAGGGGGTGAGCGTTACCTTTCAAGGCAGGCCGGTGAGGCCATGAACCGTGCCCAGTCGTCACTCAAGGATTTCGGGGATGAATATATTGCCCTGGAACACCTGCTCCTGGGCATATTGCGTTCCGGGGACCAGACTAGCAGCATGCTGAAAGACGCGGGTATGAATGAAAAAGAGCTGGTTGAAGCCATCAAAGCCCTTCGGAAGGGCTCAACGGTACAGTCCAGATCCGCCGAAGAGTCCTACCGTGCCCTTGATAAATATGCCATTCACCTGAATGAACGGGCCGAGTCGGGGAACCTCGACCCTGTCATTGGCCGTGATGACGAGATACGGCGGGTCCTGCAGATCCTTACCCGCAGGACAAAGAACAATCCCATCCTGGTGGGGGAACCGGGGGTGGGCAAGACGGCCATCGCAGAGGGGATTGCGCTGAGGATCGTGAACGGGGATGTTCCTGACAACCTGCTCTCGAAGCAGATCTATTCCCTTGATATGGGGGCCCTGATCGCAGGCGCCAAGTATAAAGGGGAATTTGAGGAGCGGCTGAAAGCCGTTGTGAAGGAGGTGGTAAGTTCGGATGGCGAGGTCGTCCTTTTCATTGATGAGATCCACACCCTGGTGGGGGCCGGGGGGAGCGGTGAAGGGGCCATGGACGCCGCCAATATACTGAAGCCTGCCCTGTCAAGAGGGGACCTGAGGGCCATCGGGGCCACCACCCTGAATGAATTCCAGAAATACTTTGAGAAAGACAAGGCCCTTGAACGCCGGTTCCAGAAAGTATTTGTCGATGAACCAGGTGAGGAGGATGCCATCTCCATTCTCAGGGGCATCAAGGAAAGATATGAAACCTACCACAGGATAAGGATCAGGGATGAAGCCATCATTGCCGCCGTGCAGCTTTCGACCCGCTACATCACTGACCGGTTCCTTCCCGACAAGGCCATAGACCTGGTGGATGAATCTGCCTCCCATCTGAGGCTGGAGATGAATTCAAAGCCTGAAGCCATTGACACCCTGGAGAGAAAGATCCAGCAGCTGGAGATTGAACGTGAAGCTTTCAAGCGCGAGAAGGATAAAACCAGGGTGGAACAGTTGTCCAGGCAGATCGCCGATCTTGAGGATGAGCATAAACAATTGATGGCCACATGGGTGGATGAAAAGTCCATCGTCGAAAAGATTCAGGAGGTCAAACAGCGGATAGAGGACCTCAGGTACAGGGCTGAAAAAGCCGAAAGGGAAAGCGACCTGGCAGCCGTGGCCGAGATACGGTACGGACAGCTTCCTGCTGCCGGGCAGGAACTGAACCAGACCATTGCCAAGCTCCAGGAGTATGAGAAGGAGGGCAAAAGGCTGGTCCGTGAGGAGATCACCGCCGAAGACATCGCTGAGGTAGTATCCCGCTGGACCGGGATCCCGGTGAGCCGGATGCTTCAAAGCGATAAGGAAAAACTTCTCCATATCGAAGAGGAGCTGCATAAGCGTGTGGTGGGCCAGGATGATGCCATCAGTGCCGTATCCTCGGCCATCAGGAGAAGCCGTACGGGGCTCTCCTATGAAAACCGGCCCATCGGCTCCTTTCTTTTCCTGGGTACGACAGGGGTGGGGAAAACGGAACTCGCCCGCGCCCTGGCCGAATACCTCTTCAACGATGAGGGACTGATGACCCGGATCGATATGAGCGAGTACCAGGAAAGGCATGCAGTATCCAGGCTGGTGGGGGCACCGCCGGGATATGTTGGATACGATGAGGGCGGGCAGCTTACAGAAGCTGTCCGGCGGAAACCCTACTCGGTGATCCTGCTGGATGAGATCGAAAAGGCCCATCCCGACACCTTCAATATCCTGCTGCAGGTGCTGGAGGACGGACGCCTGACCGATAACAAGGGAAGGGTCGCCAACTTTAAGAACACCATCATCATCATGACGTCAAATATCGGATCCGATATAATCCATGAAAATTTTGCCGGGGTGAAGGAGGATCAACTGGAGGAGGTCTTCGAGAGGTCACGCAACCAGGTTTTCGAAATCCTCAGGAGGAACATGAGGCCGGAATTTCTCAACCGCATTGATGAACTGGTGATGTTCAGGCCGCTGACCACCGAGCACCTGGATGGAATTATCCGGATCCAGCTGAGGAACCTGGGAAAAATGCTGGAGAAGCAGGAGATCACCTTTGAAGTGACCGATCACCTGGTCAGCTTCCTGAAACGGGAGGGTTATGACCTCCAGTTCGGTGCCAGGCCTTTGAAACGGCTGATCCAGAAGAAAGTGCTGGACGCCCTGTCGGTGGCCATGCTGGACGGCACCGTTAAACCGGGAATGCATATCCGTATAGATGTTGACAACCAGAAGGTTGTATTCCGGCAACAGTGAATCAGCTAAGGACCTCCGGGTTTGAAACAGAACGACCCCGGGGAGATGCCGGCCTGGAATGTATCCACCGGCACACCCCCGGGAGTGAACCTGTAGACCATCCCGCGCTGTACAAAATCTACGGCGTCGGATACATAGACCTCAGAGCTCACCCGGTCAACATCAAGACCATAGAACCAGCCCGGCCCTGCGCCCCCTTGAGGACTGGATACGAAAAGTTCCGGCTCTGAACCGTCGGCAATGGCACACCGGTAAATGTTGCTGTTAATGTAATAAAGGGTGTCCCCGCCCCCGTTGATCCTTAAGGCTCCCGGCATTTCCCCCTCTGCAAACCTGTGTACCACCCGTGCGGTCCGGGAACCAGCCTCGATCTTCAGCAGTCCGGGTTCCTCATACCCGTAAGGGCTTCCCGGGTATCCACCGTCGGTCAGCACCCAGAGGTTGTTGTATTTGTCCCGTACCATCGAGTTGGGCTGTTTAAGCACTTCAATGGAATCTACCACCCGGTCCGTTTCCGAATCGATGACCAGGATCATGTTATCATAACTCCAGCAGTTGGTAAAGACATACCTGTCAACCTGGACCATCTGTTCGGTGGAGTGCTGGAAGAATTCATCCGCTCCGTTATTGACACCAATATGCCCGGTGATCTCCATGGTGACAGGGTTGACCACCGCAATGGACCGGGCATACAGATCGGTCACATAAGCCTTGTTATCGCTGACGAAATGCATATGACGGGGCGAAGTGAAGCCGGTGATCTTTCCCATATATTCGAAGGTGGTGGTGTGGATGACATAGATCTTTCCGCTGTTATTGACCACCACATATCCCAGGCTGTCCCTGATGGTCATAGAGCATGCCACATCCCCCAGGGGCAGTGCGTTGGTATTGAAGAATACATCATTGAATACCTCTCCTGTTTCCAGATCATAATAGGATAGTGATGCATTTTCGTACATGAAATTCCCTTCGTTTGTAACAAAGAGCCCCCTGAAGGGTTTTTCTTTCTGCGTGATTTGTGGATCCCAGAATTCGTCATCTTTCATACATCCATGAAAACAGAAAATAAGGATCACCGATAAGACAATAAAGCGGACCATAGACATTCAGATTTTAAATTTGATCACCAGGCAGTAGTTCCTTCCAGGCATGGACCGGTAAAGGACCGAGTGATACGATTCATTGAGCAGGTTATATATTTTCAGTTCGGCTGACAGTGCAGTCTGTCCGAACATGAATTCCCCTCCCAATCCCAGGTCGTTCATGAAATAGGGATAGAGCCAGTCCCGCCGCGTGAGGTCGTTGCTGGAAGTGGTGTACCTTTCGCTGTAGGCATTGTACTGGTAAGTGATGAAGAAAGGGCGAAAGGCCAGGCGGACCATCAGGTTCCCCGAATGCAGCGGAATATAGACCAGCTGTTTGCCATAGGATGCATCACTCCAGACCCGGATGTCACCATGGTTGACCGAACGGGTGTATGCATAGCAGCCTGTGATCCTGTACCTGAGCTGCCCCAGGTACCCGTTCATTTGAAGATCGTACTCCACCCCTGCTGACAGAACCTCGCTGATGTTCCTGGGTTCCCAGTATCCCCTGAAGGAGGGGATCCAGATGATCCAGTCATCGATATCGGAGCGGTAGGCTGTGATCCCTGTTTTCAGCTTGTACCGGGAGAGCACCAGCTGGTACTCCAGCCCGGCTTCCATACTGAACCCCTTTTCGGGCTTGAGTTCGCTGTTTCCCCCCGGCTGCCAGTATAGGTCATTGAGGGTGGGCTGGTGGTAATTTCTTGCGATGCTTCCTTTCAGGACCAGGTCAGCCCCCTCGATCAGGCGAAAGTCCAGCCCCAGGAAGGGGATCAGCGGGACACGCTCGCCATCCACCCAATCCTGCCGGAGCATCAGGTTCATGTTCAGCCGGTCGGCAAAGCTCTTGCGTATGGCCGTAAAAACGGATACCTCATCCCGCTGTTTCTCATACCCCGCCAGGCTGACCGTATCCCTGGAATCGACGTGGTGGTGGTTGAACTGCATCCTGCCTTCAAAAGAGAGGCCTGCATCCATCTCATATGAATAGAAGATGTTATTGACAAAGCTTTGCTGGCGGCTTTCAGAGTAGATGGACGGGACCAGTCCAAGTCCCGGCACCCTGTTCTTCTGCTCATAGTTCAGCTGTTTCACCGAGTACCCTGACCGGAATATGATCTTGCCAAAGGGACCGTAATACTTCCAGTCCCCCACCACCCTGTGATCGTTATCCAGCTGGCTGTTCAGGTTGGAATGATCCGGCCCTTCATAACTGGTGGGCCTTGGGATGGAACGGTCGGCATGCTGTCCCCAGTATTTCACAGATGCCACATGTTCCGGGTGCGGCCTGAAATAGATCTCCTGCAGAAGGCCATATCTTTTATATCCCGCATTTTCATTGGTGTCCAGTGGATTGACCACATTCCCTGTAACCGGATCAATGTGCCCGATACCCTGGTTGATGAAAGTGTAGTCATTTTTTGAATAATTATGGTAAATCCGGGTTTTGCTCCTGATCTTCTGGTTCCCGATCCCCAGCTGGAGAAACTCATCAAATGTGGAATAGCTTCCAATGCCCTGGACATATTGCACTTTCGTGCCCCCCTCCCAGTCTGCCGAATTGGCGATATGGATGGACCCCCCGATCCCGCCGGCCTCGTCGGCCAGGGATGCCGCACCGTATTTCAGGGCCATTTCATCGATTAAATAGACGGGGATCAATGCAAAATCGACCATCCCTGCCATGGGAGTGTTGATATTGAGCCCGTTCCATACCACCTGGGTATGTGATGCAGCTGTCCCCCGGAACGAAGCGGTTGCCAGTGCTCCCCGGCCATGGCTCTTGATGAATACAGAGGTGTTCTCCGACAGCACATCCGACAGGGAAAGGTTTGACTTTTCCTGAAGGATGGCTGTATCCAGTTCCGCCTGTTTCATCCCTGCCTCCTCCTTCACAAAGATCCTGTCAGCGGTGATCTCAACGGCATCTATCCTGAACACCGAATCCCTGATACCCTGTGAAAAGAGAGAAGAAGCCAAAGGTATAGCCACCATCGCCAGGGATAGCTTTCGCACCAAGGATTGATTCATTTTTCCCATCCAACCTGTTCAGTCAATTGTTGCAGGCTGCATCGGGTGATTGTGAGGCGAGACCAATGACAGATTGTTGATCAGCTTCCCGTTCACCGCGGGCTGCAAAACCTGTGGCATCACTGGCAGGTCTTCTGACTCGTCCGGACTTCTGAAACCTTCCCGTTCTGCCTGCATGTGGCAGGTCGCGAACAGTGGTTACCTCCAGAAACCATTTGACCCTGAACGGGCCTGGATTCACAGCAGCGGGAACTGTTACCGATTCTAACGGTATTCCCTTTTAATTCCCCCGGATTGTCCGGGATCCGGAAACCAATGATGGTATAAATGTAAGAAATAAATCAACATTCTGCGGAATCGCAACAATCAAGATTGGAGATAAATTTTTTAAATCGTTCATTCAATTCTGTCAGTTTCCTGGGATTGAGCCAATAGTTCACCTTCACACCGGAAATCTCTCCTTTAATGAAGCCGGTTTCCTTTAATTCCGTCAGGTGCTGGTTCACCGTGGTCCGGCTTAAAGGAAGTTCTCTGGAAATATCGCCAGTCATGCAAACTTTCGATTCTGCCAGGTAGTTTAGAATGGCCAGGCGTGCATGATGAGATAGAGCTTTAAAATAGGAGGCATTCGCCTGTAATTCTTTGT
>CAYXUD010000162.1:0-3539 GCA_964467775.1 uncultured Bacteroides sp.
AATAAACTCGATTCAATGTTTATGCTGAAGTGGAATCCGGACCATGTTGCGAGGAATATCTGTTGTTTCACCGGCCAGTACTGTCATGGAAACCAACCTGACCACCATGTGCCTTACCTGTATTATTTCATTGGTAAACCATGGAAATCCCAGTCGTTGATTAACCAGATTCAATCACTGTATGGGATTGGGGTGAATAATCTTGCACTTCCGGGTATGGATGACACAGGAGAGATGTCATCATGGTACCTCTTTAGCTCAATGGGATTTTACCCTTTCTCACCGGCAGATCCTGAATATCTGCTCTCTGTCCCGAAATTTCCCGGAATTGAAATTTCGCTTGAAAATGGCATATCCCTGGCAATAATTAAGCACTTTTCTGAATCAGACAGGTTTAACAGAGTTACTTACAACGGAGCTGAAATAAAAAACATTGCAATCAAGCACAGTGATCTCGTAAAGGGTGGGGTAATTGATTTCTATAATGAATAACAGCCCTTTACATAATTTCCGGCACCATTCCGATTTACCATCTTCAGTGCTGCTGAAAAGTCGCTTCGATAAAAAGGCCCGGGCAGCGGTAATAATTCATAACTTGCAGGATCATATACCCTGTCATGAAGATCAGGAATCTGTTTTACGTCGTGATCGCTGCAATGGCAGCATCCGGCTGCAGCAAGTATGCCTATGTGAGCCTGAACTATCCGCTGGCACCCGTGGCAGCCCTGCCCGATGATGTGCATTCGATCGCGGTGGTGAACCGCTCACTCCCCAGCGGGGAGGAGAAGGAGGGAACGGTCATTGAAGCCATCGCGACCGGAGAGGTGGCGGGTTCCGACCGCCTGGCCTCGGACGACTGCATCAAAGGCGTCTATGATGCCATCATGGGGCTGGAAGGCGCAGAGCTGGTCATTCCCGCCACGCTAAGGATGTACGGCACCGGAACCCGCAAGTTGCCCGAACTGCTGGAGTGGGACCGGGTGAAGGAGATCTGCGACTCGGAAGGGGCAGATGCCCTGCTGGTGCTCGAAACCTTTGATTCGAACACCGACCTGCTGCTCTCAGCAGCAAGGGAGCAGGTGGCGGCGATCATCGCCACGGGCTCCCCGAAACCGGTCGGACCCGGCCAGGTCAATGTGAACGTGGTTTCCTACTGGAGGCTTTACGACCCGGATGAAAAAAAGATCATCGACCAGTACCAGCACAACAGTTACATGACCTTCAATGCCCATGCAGGGATCCTTCCTCCCCATGCACTTCCCGAAGCGGCGTATGCTGCGGGGAGGTCCTATATCCAGCGCTTCCTGCCGGGCTATTACGTGGTGAGGAGGAAGCTGTACAAACGGACCAGCGGGCAGGCGCGGCGGCAGTTCGTAGCCGGGTACAGGCGGACCGAGGTGGCGAACTGGCTGGGTGCCATGGAGATCTGGGAGGAGCTGACGGGCCACCCTAAACGCAAGACCGCAGGCCGGGCCTGCCTGAATATGGCAGTTGCCCATGAGGTGCTCGGCAATACGGACGTGGCCCTGCAATGGGCACAGCGCTCGTATGAGTTTTATCGCAACAGGCTGGGCAGGGACTATGCGAAGATCCTGCTCAACCGGAGAAGCATTGAAGGCTATTGAGCGCTGACCCCTGCACCGGGCTGCTTTTATATATAACTTGAACGCACCATCATTTAAAACCCTGAAAAATGA
This sequence comes from uncultured Bacteroides sp., assembly GCA_964467775.1. GTDB lineage: Bacteria > Bacteroidota > Bacteroidia > Bacteroidales. The sequence continues at coordinate 1,698 of CAYXUD010000162.1, forward strand.
AAGGACTTATAATCCCCCTGCTGCTGTTGAGCTTTTGCCTGGCCAGCCTGGATGCCCAGACAAGATCACAGAAAAGATCCCCGGTGTTCACGGAGGCTGAACCTGCTGATGCCGGCATCTCTCCGGAGAGACTGTCACGTATTGACGGGATGTGCAGGGAGGCCGTGGAGGAGGGCAACCTGCCGGGGGTGGTAACCCTGGTGGCCCGCAACGGTAAGATCGTCCACTGGAAAGCCTATGGCATGGCCAGCAGCCCGGAGGGAAGGAAACTGAAACGCGACGATATTTTCAGGATCGCCTCCCAGTCGAAGGCCATTACGGCCACAGCGGTCATGATGCTCTGGGAAGAGGGGCTGTTCCGGCTGGATGACCCGATCTCGGAGTTTATCCCCGGATTCAGGAACCCGCAGGTGCTGAAAACTTTCCGGTACAGCGACACCACATGGACCGGGGAGGCGGCTGCTTCAGAGATCACCATCCGGCACCTGCTCAGCCATACTTCCGGGATCGGCTACGGAATGATCGACAATGATGAACGGATGAAGATGATCTACCAGAAGGCAGGGGTGACCGACCTCTTCACTACAGAAAAGATCACCATCGAAGAGAGTGTGAAAAAACTGGCAAAGCTTCCGCTCCACCACAACCCGGGTGAGGATTTCACTTACAGTGAAGGCCTTGATGTCCTGGGCTATTTTATCGAGGTGGTGTCGGGGATGCCCTTTGACCAATTCCTCCGCACCCATATCTTCGACCCGCTGGGCATGAACGACACCCGCTTCTACTTCCCCGAAGAGAAAGCCGGAAGGCTGGTGGCGGTCCAGCACCAGGTGAACGGGAAATGGGAAAAATACCCGGTCACCTTCTATGACACCGATTATCCCGTAAAAGGGGCAAAAACATTCTTTTCCGGTGGTGCGGGGCTTTCCAGTACCGCGAAGGATTATGCCACCTTTTTGCAGATGTACCTGAACGGAGGTGAATATAACGGGACCAGGTTGTTAAGCCGCACCACGGTGGATCTGATCCTGAGCAACCAGATCGGGAATATCTGGGGCGAGGATCCTGATGCCCATTTCGGACTGGCATTCGAGATCCTGACAGGGGAGGGCCAGGCCAGTGGAGGAATGGGAAGCGCCGGAACATTTGACTGGGGCGGCTATTTCAACACCCAGTATTTTGCTGATCCCGGAGAAAATATCATCGGGATCATCATGAAACAGACGCAGGGGCCGGTGAACGACCAGACAGGGTGGAAGTTCCGGCAGCTGGTGTTCCAGTCCCTCGACGATTAGAGGGGCAAACCTCCTCTTTCATCCTGACAGTTCTCCTGTTGATAAAATCTTCGAGCAGATGAAGATACACCTTCATATGTTGATAATTTTATGCATAATTAATGAAAGCATATTAAGTTTTTGTAAACCTGAAAACCGGAAAAATGAAGGTAACAATACAATTGTCATTCCTTGTCACTGCTGCAATGCTTTTTACTGCAGGGTGTGAAGAGCTGAATAATCCGGATAAACATCCGTTGAGGATCTCATAAGTGGCAGATAACATGGCGATGGAGAATCCCTGGTCTGTCTTCCAGTACAATGACGCTGGACTGGTCGTCAGCATTTCAAAACAGGGAGAGTATTCATCCTTTGAAAAAGTGATTGAATCCCGCTCGCGCATTCCCCGTAGCTTTGCTGCGGGGTAAGCGAGCACAAATAAAATAATTTATGGATCGAAGATTCCTCGGAGCTTGCTCCGAGGAGCTTCAATTACGCGAGCGCATTCCCCGAAGTTCTACTTCGGGGTTAGCGAGCACAATTAAAATAAAAATAAGAAATTAATCGA
>CAYXUD010000163.1:0-16687 GCA_964467775.1 uncultured Bacteroides sp.
CGCAGCTCTATAGTTCACCCTGGTTTCCTCCGGTTTGAGTTATAAACTGTCATTAAAGTTATTAACTCCCCCCAGACCCCCCTTTTTCATCATCATTAGCATTATCAAAAGTTAGTATCTTGTATTTTGTAAATCTAAAGGCAGCTTTGCTGCTTTAAGCTCCTTTCATAGGGCCCGGTTCTGCTCTGTTCTGCCTCCGGGCCATATTGGCCCTCATGGCGAAACAGCTGCCGGTGTGTCGGTCCTGACCATGAAAATACAAAAATATCGGGATTCTTATATACCCCTGATCAAAGCCAGCTCCCTCATCATATCGAGCCTGGTCTCCAGCAGAACCTTCTCCCTGATAAGCCTCTCCTTCTCATCACTTGTAAGGTCCGATTTTATGTGTCCTTTGATCCGGTGAATGCTGTTCAGCAGTTCCACCTCCTCCGGTACCACCCCCGCATTCTTGAGGATGTGAAATGCGGCTCTCAGTTCCGGGGGTGCATTGAAATAGTCCGAAAGATCCAGGGGCTTGCCGGCAAGTTCCAGGTGGTCGAAATCACCCCTTTCAATGGCTTCCCTTATCCGCTGTTCTGCTATTTTCTCAAAATATGACATCTCCCTGGCAAAGATAGAAATATCTTTCAGCCAATGGTAAGCACCTTTGCTCCCCTGATCTTCCGGTTTTTCAATTCCAGAAGGGCAATGTTGGCATCTTCAAGGGGATATTCCTGGAATTCGGGCTTGATAGGTATCTCCGCTGCCAGTTCCAGGAATTCCCTCACGTCACTGCGGGACACATTGGCCACACTTTTGATCTCTTTTTCCATCCAGAGGTGTTCAGGATAGTCAAGCTTCAGCAGGTGGTCCTTATCCACATCCTCCTTCCGGATGGCATTGATCACCAGTCTGCCTCCGGGCTTCAGGTTCTTCAATGCTTCCACCACAGGTTTCCAGACGGGAGTGGTATCAATGATGGCATCAAGTTTCTCTCCGGGGCTCTCCTCGGTACCGCCTGTCCAGGTTGCCCCCAGTTCAGCGGCAAACTCCCTCTCCTTCTTGCTCCTGGCAAAGACATAGATGCGGGAATCGGGGAACCGGTACCTGGCCATTTTTTGGACCAGATGTGCAGATCCGCCAAATCCGGTCAGCCCGAGGCGCTGCCCATTGCTGATCCCGGTAAGCTTCAGGGATCTGTAACCGATGGCTCCCGCACACAGCAGTGGCGCTGCCTCTGCATCTGAGAATGAACCAGGGATGGGGAATGCTGATTCGGCAGGCACTGTCATATACTCCGCGTAACCCCCGTTCCTGTCCCGGCCCGTGGCTTCAAACTGACTGCAGAGGTTCTCGTTTCCCTGGAGGCAGAACGAACAGGTGCCGCACGAGGAATAGATCCATGCCACTCCGACCCTGTCACCCACCCTGAATTCTTTCACCTGGTCCCCCATGGACCGGATCACTCCTACCACCTGGTGCCCGGGGATCACCGGAAGGACCGGCGGCGGGGTCCTGCCTTCGATCTCATCCAGTTCGGTATGGCAAACACCGCACGCAGAAACCCGTAACAGAACTTCACGTGGTCCGGGCACCGGGTCGGGCAGTGTTGCCATCACCAGAGGTTCACTGTTCCTGGTAAGGTCAGTCAGGGCCTGAAGGATCATTGCTTGCATGGGAAATGGTATTTTCAGCAGGCAGCAAGTTATGGTTTTTCAGGGAGATTTGACCTTCCGGCCAGCCATTTGTTTTTAATTGTTCTTAATAGCATCAGTATGATGACCGGCATGCTTTTTCGTTTTTTTTTAAATTATTTTTGAAAGTTTCAACGGGTCCGCAGGTCATTGCAATGCACGCCATCTGACTCTTGAAGGTAAATGTTATCTGATGAACAGGATTGTCAAAAAGGAATACTTCTCGGATGCGGTGGTAAAACTGGTGGTTGAAGCCCCTTACATTGCAAGGAGCCGCAAGGCCGGCCATTTTGTGATCGTAAGGGTCGGCAGGAAGGGGGAACGGATCCCCCTTACCATCGCTGAAGCGGATACTGAAAACGGGACCATTACCATGATTGTCCAGAAGGTCGGTGTCACTTCCATCAAGCTGTGCAACCTGGAAGAGGGCGAGTACATCACAGACCTGGTGGGTCCGCTGGGCAAACCCACACATATTAAAAAAGTGGGGACGGTGCTTGCAGCCGGGGGTGGTGTTGGTGTTGCTCCCCTGTTGCCTATTGTGGAGGCCTTGAAAGATGCAGGCAACAGGGTGATCACTGTCCTGGCCGCAAGGAAGAAGGAACTCATCATCCTGGAGGATCAGATGCGCAGGCACTCTGATGAGGTGGTGATCATGACCGATGACGGGTCCTCTGGAAAAAAAGGGCTGGTAACCGACGGGATGGAAGAGGTAATTCAGCGGGAGAAGATCGATCTCGCCGTTACGGTGGGCCCTGCCATTATGATGAAATTCTGCACGCTGCTTACGAAAAAATATAATATCCCCACGGTGGCCAGTTTGAATACGCTGATGGTAGACGGTACAGGAATGTGCGGGGCATGCAGGGTCACTGTCGGCGGCAAAACAAAATTCGTCTGTGTTGACGGGCCTGAATTCGATGCGTTCGAGGTTGACTTTGATGAGATGCTTCTAAGGCTGAATTCTTATAAACCTTCTGAGAAAGAGGCATATGAGGCTTATCTGAACAAATACCGCAAGGCATGATGGATGGTTTGCTTGAATATCTGAAGAAGGAGAGGGAAGAGGAGTGGAGGGTTGAGCTCCGCAACAGGATGAAGAACAAGGAGCGGACGGCACTGGAGCGTATCCATATGCCTGGGCAGGCCCCGGATGTAAGGAACAGAAATTTTACCGAAGTCAACCTGGGACTCTCCCGGGAACAGGCCATGCATGAGGCCAGCCGTTGCCTGGATTGCCCGAAGCCCACCTGCATCACAGGATGCCCCGTGGGGATCAATATCCCGAAATTCATAAAAAAGATCGAAGCCGGTGAATTCCTGGATGCGGCGAAGGTGCTGAAAGAGACCAATGCATTACCGGCGGTGTGCGGCCGGGTCTGTCCTCAGGAGGTCCAGTGTGAACAGGTTTGTTTCTATCTCCAGAAACTGAAGAAAGCCCCGGTCGCCATCGGGAACCTGGAAAGATTTGCAGCTGATTACGAGCGGAACAGCGGCAGGATCTCGATTCCGGATATTCCATCCAGGAACGGGATTAAAGTGGCCGCCATCGGGTCGGGTCCGGCAGGACTGGCTTTCGCGGGGGACATGGCCAAGATGGGATATGATGTGACGGTATTTGAAGCACTTCATGAGATCGGGGGAGTCCTGAAATACGGGATCCCGGAGTTCAGGCTTCCCAACAGCATTGTGGATGCAGAGATTGAAAACCTCGAGAAGATGGGTGTGAAATTCGTAAAGAACTTCATTGTCGGCAAGACGGCAAGCATCAAGGATCTGAAGGAGGAGGGCTTTACCGCTTTTCTCGTGGGGAGCGGCGCCGGATTGCCCAACTTCATGCATATCCCGGGAGAGAACTATATTGGCATCTATTCTTCCAACGAATACCTGACCAGGGTCAATCTCATGCATGCTGCCGACCCGGATTATGACACGCCCGTCATCAGCGGCAGGAAGGTGGCTGTCATAGGTGGCGGGAACACGGCCATGGACGCAGTGAGGACCTCAAAGAGGCTGGGTGCCGAAAGGTCCATGATCATCTACCGCAGGTCGATTGAGGAGATGCCTGCCAGGGCCGAAGAGATCCAGCACGCCAGAGAGGAGGGCATTGAATTTCTGAACCTGCATCACCCGGTGGAATATTACCCGGATGACCAGGGAAGGGTGAATAAGATGAAGCTGCAGAGAATGGAGCTGGGTGAGCCTGATGCCTCGGGCCGCAGAAGGCCCATCCCTGTGGAAGGCTCAGAATACCTGATCGATGTGGATACGGTCGTGGTGAGTGTCGGGGTTTCACCCAATCCGCTCATCCCCCAGAGCATGAAAGAGCTGGATGTTTCCTCGTGGGGAACCCTCAACGTGGATAAGGAGAGCATGCAGACTTCCGTCCCGGATATTTTTGCAGCGGGGGATATCGTAAGGGGAGGTGCCACGGTGATCCTGGCCATGGGGGATGGGAGGAAAGCAGCTGCATCCATGGACCGGTATATCAAGGGTAAAGTGAGGGAGATACTTAAACTGATCAAGGAATTCAAGAACATCGGAGAGATCCTTGATTTTGCCAGGTAAAGCGATTTTGTCAGAAGTTTAATACATTTACTTCAAACCAATACTATCCTCAATGGACGAACTGCCCAGCCTGATTTCACTTAAGGTAAAGTGTCCCGTTTGCGGACATTCCCTGATGGATGAAAGCCGTCCGGTGGACAACTGCCCCAGCATCCGGCTGAACATCAAAGTGGGAGAGGATCCCGGGATCATGCACCTGAGCTCTGTATGGGAGAGTTACAACTACATATCCACCATCGAAACCCCCGGGAAAGAGATCATACAGCTTTCCTGTCCCCATTGTAATTCAGTACTCAGGGGCAAGATGGATTGTGAATTATGCGGCGCACCGATGGTGCCCCTGGACCTGGAACTGGGCGGGGATGTATGTATCTGTTCGCGTATCGGGTGTACGAATCACTTTGTCAAATTTGTAGATTTCTCCTTTGCCCTCAAACAGCTCTATATCGAAGCGGGTCACGAGGGACGCCCCTTCGTGGAGGATATGTCTGTGCCTGAAAAAAAACATGCACCGGCAACAGAAGAGGAGGAAAAGATCGAGATCATGCATACGGGCACATTCCTGAAATCCTACTGTCCCCATTGCAAAAAGTCACTGATCGAGAAAGGATCCGTTAAACTGAAGGTGGACAGGGGAGATGAGGAGGGATTCCTGATGCTCAGTCCGTACCTGAACATATTCACCTCCCGGTCCACCATCAGGTTGCCCGAAGATGAGCTGATCGAAAATATCATTTGCTTTCATTGCGGTCATTCGCTGATGATCCCGGGGGAGGAGTGTGGCGCATGCGGAAGCGAGGTGGCCAGGATCGTAGTGGGGGCTACCAGCAGGCTGGTGGATTTCTATATCTGCTCAAAAAAAGGCTGTACCTGGCATGGCCTGAGCCGGGAAGACCTGGACGATATCAGGCTGGAGGGGAGCCTCGAATGGTAGGGAACAGCCCAGTTATTTGTTCATGACATATTCATGGATACCCCGGGCTGCCACTTTGCCGGCCCCCATTGCCAGGATAACGGTGGCTGCTCCTGTGGCCACGTCCCCTCCTGCAAAAACCCCGGGTTTTGACGTCTTCCCCGTTACGGGATCCGTTACGATATTGCCCCATTTGCCTGTCTCAATGTCCGGGGTGGTGGAAGGGATCAATGGATTGGGGCTGTTTCCGATGGCGATCACCGCCACATCAACGGGAACCCGGAAATTGGCATCAGGGATGGGAACGGGGCGCCTTCTGCCGGATTCATCGGGTTCCCCGAGTTTCATCCTGACACACTCCACCTCCTTCAGCCAGTTACGCTCATCCGCGTGAAACGCTGCAGGATTGGAGAGCAGCTGGAAGATGACCCCTTCTTCCTCAGCATGGTGGATCTCCTCGTTCCTTGCTGGCATCTCTTCCCTTGACCGGCGGTATATGATGACCGATTCCTCAGCCCCAAGCCGGAGTGCCGTGCGTGCACAATCCATGGCCACATTGCCACCCCCGACCGTAGCCACACGTTTTCCCCTCACGATGGGTGTTTTATATTTGGGAAAGAGATAGGCTTTCATCAGGTTGGCCCTGGTCAGGTACTCGTTGGCCGAATAGACCCCGTTCAGGTTCTCACCGGGGACGTTCAGGAACCAGGGAAGCCCGGCCCCGGTTCCCAGGAAGACCGCATCGTATTCATCCAGCAGCTCGTCTATGCTTTTGATCATCCCGATCACCTGATCTGTGTAAAGCCTTACCCCCAGTTTCTCCAGGTAATTGATCTCCCTGAAGACGATGGCCTTGGGAAGCCTGAACTCCGGGATCCCGTATACCAGCACACCGCCGGGTTCGTGGAGCGCTTCGAACATGTCCACCCGGTGCCCCAGCCTGACCAGGTCAGCAGCTGCGGTGATCCCCGCCGGCCCGGCGCCTACGATCACAATCTTTTTCCCTGTTGGTTTGGGTTTTACAGGCAGTTCCGGTTCTCCCTGCTGTGCTTCCCAGTCAGCGAGGAACCGCTCCAATCTTCCAATGGCCACAGGCTCGTTCTTCACTCCGAGGATGCATTTTTTCTCACACTGTTCTTCCTGGGGGCAGACCCTTCCGCAGATGGCCGGGAGAATATTCTTCTCCTTGAGGCGGTTCACACCCTCCCTGAAACGGTTCTCCGCAATAGAATGGATGAATCCCGGGATATCGATCTCCACGGGGCAGCCCTCCACACATTTGGGGTTCTTGCACATCAGGCAGCGGCTTGCCTCAGCCATGGCCTCAACGGGTGAATACCCGAAAGGGACTTCATCATAATTCCTGATGCGTTCCTTCGGTGGCTGCTCCCGCATGGGGGTCTTCGTGGGACTAACTTTTGCCATGGTCGTCTCTTTCTCCGGAAATGATCTCTTCTTCCAGGTAGGCTCTCCTTCTTGCAAGGATCACATCCCAGTCCACTTTATGCCCGTCAAAGTGCGGCCCGTCCACACATGCAAACCGGGTGGCCCCGTCCACCTCGAGCCGGCAGGCTCCGCACATACCTGTTCCATCTATCATAATGGGATTCATGCTGACTACGGTCTTCAATCCGTAAGGCCGGGTCGTTTCTGAAATGCGGTACATCATGAAGGTGCAGCCTACAGCAATGACAAGATCATAGGTAACACCCCTCTGCAGGTCCATTTCCAGCTGGTCATGCGAGTGCCCTTTGAATCCGAGGGAGCCATCGGCCGTGGCGTACTTCACCTGGTCGGACACCTGCTCAAGTTTATCGTTCCAGTAAAGGAGGAATTTGCTCCTGGCCTCAGAATAGCAGACCACCCTGTTGCCCTTTTCCTTCATCGCCCTTGCAGCAGGGAAGATACCCCCTATGCCGTAACAGCCCCCCACAAGGGCCACATTGCCATACTCCTTTATTTCAAATGGCCGGCCCAGCGGACCCGTCACCGAGTAGATCTCATCCCCTGGCCCCAGCCGGGCCAGGCTGCTGGTGCTTGCACCGATATCCAGGAAAATGACTGATATGGTACCAGCCCCCCTGTCCCAGTCAGCCACCGTGATGGGGGTTCTTTCACTGAATTCATCCGGGATGGTTATAATGAACTGACCGGGCTGAACTTTCGCTGCTATATCCTTTGCCCTGATGATGCAGGCGTGTACATTGGGTGCTATCTCATATCTGTCGGCTACCAGCATACCTGTTATAATTAAGCTTTTTCAATCCTCACATTCATCACACTCTTTTCCGGGTAGAATCCATCATGGATACCTGAAGCACCATTACCATACTGCCGCAGGCAGGCAGAATAACCGCCCAGGCCGGGCAATGCCCGGGCCTGGGAATCCAATGCTCCGCAAGTTGAGATGATCCGAACAGGATCTCCCTCCCCCAGGCCCAGCTCATTCATCAGGCTATCTGGGAGTCCAACGTAACATCCGTTGGTAATTGTCTCAAGGTCAGTGATAAAATCACCCAGACAATTTCCCCTGTACCTGAAATGATCGTGGCGGATCATCATGCTGACCGGGAAACCATTGGACTTGCCATCTGGTGCCGGCCGGGTGCGCTCAGACCCTGAACTGATCTCTCCGGAAGGGATTGTCGCGGCACTTCTTCCCCGAAGCTGAAAGGCTGAGTTCATCTCCCTGTAAATCTGAGCAGGCCTGGTGCTGAATCCGGATTCCCCCATGGCAGATGCAAGCCCGGAGATAATCCCTGATATGCTTTTTGTTCTGCCTGGAGGCTGAAGTGCCCTGTTCACTCTTTTCAGCCTGCCATCCATCGAAAGCACATGCCCTTCGTTTTCCAGGAAATCGGTGACAGGCAGCACCACATCGGCATATTCTGACACAGATGTCATGAACATATTGCACTGCACGATGAAATCGAGTCCGTCAAGTCCCCGGCCCGAAGGCAAATCACCGATCAACATCAGGGAGCTGACGCCTGTTCCGGACTTTCCCCCGATCATCTGGTTGCAGGAAAATCCCTCGCTGCTGCTCAGGCGGGCATTCCATGTACGGTTCCACCATTCAATGTTCTTTTTATCTTTCACTGGCTGAAATCCCGGCAGGTAATCTGGATGCAATCCTGCCAGCGCACCGCTGCAAAGGTTCCCTTCGTAACCGGGGAAAAGAATGCTGCATTTCCCCCTCCCACTGAGGAACCCATGCAGGCTGAAAAGTGCCTGCAGGACCTCCCTGGCAGATGCACACCTCAGCAGATCGTCCCCCGGGATGATCACCACTTCCTTTGAATCAAGGAGCCTCGCTGCTTCCTTTACCAGTTCAGGGTAGATGCTGCCCGGATCCGCCGGACCCTTCTTTTTCGCGGCTGCAGAATGTCCGGCCAGGGCCGAACCCAAAGAGCTAATGAAATGCTCCTCTTCCCCGGGCCGGTAGTGCATCTCAAGGTTCACAAAGGTAGATGTGCGCGTGGAGAACGGTGCGGCGTAGATAATGTCACTGCCGCCCCTGAATGCCTTCCTGATCCGGTTCTCCAGCAGCGGGTGTGAAGCCGAACCGTCCAGTCCGATGACCAGGAGTGTATGGGCTTTTTCTATTTCATCCAGACCTGGTGGGGGATGAAGGGCCATGAAATGGTGGATCTGTGCCGGCAACTCCCTTGCCGGGTAGGAGGCGTGAAGATCCACGTGGTTGGATCTCATCACTTTCCGGCTGAATTTCTGGAGGATATAGTTATCTTCAAGGGTATCCTGGGCTGATGCGATCAATCCGAAACGGGCACCCTGCTGCTCCTTAAGTCTTGCTGCGGTGTACCCCAATGCCTCTTCCCACGAGGTTTCCACCCACCTGTCCCTCTTTTTGATCAGCGGAGCGGTGATCCTTGACGGATGGTCATTCAGATGACGGGGCAGGAATTTACCGCGCACGCATAACTGGGGCGGTCCTGTACGCTTTCCGGGTTTCGCCCCGATCTGGACTATGCTGCCATTCCTTGAATTAACGTTCATACTGCAGGCCACCGGGCAGATCGTGCATGTTGTGTTCACCGAATGGTCAGGAACCCCCCTCCATTTACCCATTTTTTCCGAAATGGATCCGGTAGGGCAGACATCCACACAGGCACCGCAGAATTCACAGCCTGCCTCTGCCTGGGATTCATTAAATGCGGTTCCCACGATGGTGGTATTGCCCCTTTCCACGAAGGCCAGCACATGGCTGTTGCGTTCATTGTTGCATATCCTCACACATCGCCCGCAGAGGACACAGAGATTATAATCCAGGTCGTAGAACGGGTTGTCCTTCACCGGCGGGATCCCCCTGTAGGTAATGGGAAATTTCATGCTGTCCAGATCCAGGCGGTCCACCAGCTCCTGCAGTTCGCAGTCACCGTTGCTGGTGCAGAAATTGCATCCGGTTATGGTACTCACTTTCCGGGTGGTGTGCATGAAATCGACACATGCTTTCCTGTCTTTACAAACAAGGCAGGTAAAGGGGTGCTCTGAAAGTGTGAATTCGAGGATCTCTTTCCTGAGTTTCCGGAGCTCAGGCGTGTTTGTGAGGATCTCCATTCCGGGGGCGATCGGGGTGGTGCATGACGTCGGGAATCCTTTCATGCCTTTGACCTCCACCGCGCAGAGCCGGCATCCGCCATAGGGTTCGAGGTTATCCAGGTAACAGAGTGTAGGGATGTAGATGCCGGCTTTGCGGCAGGCAGAGAGGATCGTCTCTCCCCGTACGATCTTCACGGTCTGCCCGTCTATGGTGGCAGTAGGGTATGTTTTACGCTCTCCTTTCATTCAATCATACGGATCGGTTTCCTATTCAATGATGATGGCATCCCCCGCGATGGCATCGAAACGGCATATTTCATAACAGGCCCTGCACTTGATGCATTTTTCCGGATCCAGGAAATGAGGTTCGCTCCTCGGTCCCGTGATGGCACCGGTGGGACAGACATCCACGCAACGCTGGCATCCGGTACACTTCTCCCTGATAACCCTGTACTCCACCAGGTCACGGCAGACTGCAGCCCGGCAACGCTTCTTCTCCACATGCTCCATGTACTCCTCCCGAAAATACCTGAGGGTGGTGATCACCGGATTGGGGGCGGTCTGGCCAAGCCCGCACAGAGAACCTTTCCGGACCGTTTCAGCCACCTCCTCCAGTTTTCTGATATCTTCCGGCTCGGCCTCACCGCGGGTGATCTTCTCCAGCAATTCGACCATTTGCCTCGTTCCGATTCTGCAGGGAGTGCATTTGCCACAGCTTTCCTGACTGGTGAATTTGAGGAAGTACTTGGCCACATCCACCATGCAGGTATCTTCATCCATCACGATCAGGCCTCCCGATCCCATGATCGACCCGGCTTCGGCAAGGGATTCGTAATCTACCGGCAGGTCCAGGAACTCAGATGAGAGGCAGCCGCCCGAGGGCCCTCCTGTCTGAACAGCTTTGAATGTCTTGCGGCTCCCTCCCCCAATATCATAAATGATCTTTCTCAGGGTTGTACCCATAGGGATCTCAATGAGCCCGGTTCTTCTTACCTTGCCAACCAGGGCAAATGTTTTGGTTCCCTTGCTGTTCTCTGTGCCGATGCCGGAGAAAACATCAGCCCCTTCCCTCAGGATATTCGGAATAGTTGCCAGGGTCTCCACATTGTTGATATTGGTGGGGCAGCCATGCAATCCCCGGGTGGCAGGGTAGGGCGGCCTGCTGCGGGGCATTCCCCTCAGGCCTTCGATGGATGCAATGAGGGCGGTCTCCTCGCCGCAAACAAAAGCTCCGGCACCCTCCTTGATCCGGATATCGAAGGCAAATCCGCTGTTCAGTATGTTCTCCCCCAGCAGGTGCTCTTTATAGAGCCCCGATATGGCGTTCCTGAGCCGTTGGATGGCAAGCGGGTACTCAGCCCGTATGTATATGTAACCCTGGCTCGCACCAATAGCGTAGGCGGCTATGATCATCCCTTCCAGGAGAGAAAAGGGATCTCCCTCCATCAGGGAGCGGTTCATGAAAGCCCCGGGATCCCCCTCGTCAGCGTTACAGATGAGGTACCTGGTCCGGCCCCGCGCTTCACGGCACAGCCGCCATTTTTTATGGGTGGGAAACCCTGCTCCGCCCCTGCCGCGCAGACCGGCCTTTTCTACCTCCTCCATAACCCCTTCGGCTCCCAGGTCCAGTGCCCTTATCATCCCGGATAATCCGCCACGCGCTATGTAATGGTTGATGTTTTCCGGATCAATGATCCCGCAGTTGCGGAGTACGACACGCTTCTGTTCCCTGAGCATGGGCTGGTCCCAGAAGGGCTTGATCCCATCCAGCAGAACACCCGGATCACCAAGGTGGCCCAGAGGTTTTATTCCGGAATCTCCATTCAGAAGATAGCCCCGGATCAGCCTCTCCAGCCGTTTCTCTTCCACATTATTGAAACAAACCCTCGGGAAACCGGGTTTCCGGATGTCCAGGAGCGGTTCCAGGTAACACGGACCAATGCAACCCACCTTCAGGAGCTTTGCCCTGATCTTTTCACGCCGGATGATCTCAGAGGTGCGTTCCCATATCCTTCCGGCCCCCGAGGCGATCCCGCAGCTTCCCATCCCGATATAGATCACCGGTTCAGAAGAGTGCTCAAGCTGGTTCCACTCTTCCATTGCCCTGTTCCGGAGTGCACTGAAATCATTCATACCGGGCCAGTGTTTCTTTCAGCTTGATGACAGACATGTTGCTGTGGATCACCTCGTCGATCATGACAACAGGGGCAAGGGCACAGCACCCTAGGCAAGCGACCCTCTCAAGATCAAACCTTCCGTCCCCGGTGGTCTCATTGGGACCTATACCGATCTGAGATCTAAGCGCATTCAGCAGGAAATCCCCTCCCTGCACATGGCAGGCAGTACCCAGGCAGATCTTGATGGAATGCCTGCCGGGCGGATTGAACTTGAACCGGGAATAAAAAGAGGCCACTCCAAAGATCTCGCTCCTGGAAATCCAGAGGTGGCCGGCTACAGCATCCAGTGCCTCCCTGGGTATATATCCTTCGGCCCGCTGGATCTCCTGCAGGATCTGGATCAGGTTACCCCTGTCCCTGGATCTGTATTTTTCAATGATCTGGGAAATGGAGCCGGCCATAACCGAATATTCATTTTGTGCGTTCTAAAAATAGGAAAAAAGAGACCAGTTGATAACACGATACGGCTTTAGATGTTGTATTTATAACAATTCTAAAACCCGGGTTCCAGGTTGCCTCTGTGAATCCCGCATGAATTTCAGAACACTTACGCAACTAGGTTGTTATCATATTTAAAACCTCACATGATCATTGGAGTCATTCGGGAAGGAGGCAAAGAAAACAGGGTAGCCCTTTTGCCTGAACATATCCCGTCGTTGCTGAAGAAGAATGTTGCTGTCCTGATCGAATCGGATGCCGGGAATTCTTCCTGTGCCAGTAATCTGGAGTACGCGGAAGCAGGCGCTGCCATTCAAACCAGGGAGCATATCCTGCAAAATGCTGATATTATATTGAAGATCAATCCACCGAAAGAGGATGAAATACCATCCGGGAAAATCCTTGTAAGCATCCTGAATCCCTTGACCAACACCTCACTGGTAAAAAAACTGGCTGAATCAGGTGTAACCGCCTTCAGCCTGGATATGATCCCCCGTTCCACCCGTGCACAGGCGGTCGACATCCTCTCATCCATGGCGACCATCGCCGGTTACAAAGCCGTGCTGGTAGCGGCCAGCAAGCTTCCGAACTTCTTTCCCATGTTCATGTCGGCCTCCGGGACGATCAGACCATCCAGGGTACTGATCCTTGGGGCCGGAGTGGCAGGGCTGCAGTCGCTTGCAACCTCCAGGAAACTGGGTGCGGTCGTAGAGGTATTTGATGTGAGGCCGGCAGCAAAGGAAGAGGTGATCAGCCTGGGAGGCAAATTTATCGAAGTGGAAGGATCCAGGGATGATGCTTCAGCCGGGGGGTATGCCGTTGAGCAGACAGAGGATTACAAGAAGAAACAGGGGGAGCTGATTCATAAACATGCGGTTCAGTCCAATGTGATCATCTGCACCGCGCAGATACCCGGGAAAAAAGCACCCGTACTGATTTCGAAAACCACCGTGGAAAAAATGAAACCGGGTTCTGTCATCATCGATATGGCGGCGGGTTCTGGAGGAAATTGTGAACTGACCAGGAAAGATGAAACGGTCATCCACAACCAGGTAAGGATCATCGGGAATTCAAATTTTCCATCCAAGATGCCACTTGATGCCAGCAAAATGCTTGGTAAGAATTACACAAACTTCCTGGATCTGATGATTGACAACGAGGGAAACCTGAACCTGGACTTCGGGGATGAGATCGTTGCCAGTACCTGTATCACCCGTAATGGCGAGATCATCAATGAACGTGTCATGGAGATCATCAGCCTGGAAGAGACTTAATGACCTTTCAGCAGCAAGTTAAACCAGTATAATTGAGTTTTCATGGATACCGTCTTACAGTTCTTTTATGCAAATAAAGAGACCATCTTCATTATCGCCCTGACCATTTTTCTGGGGTTTGAAGTCATCTCCAATGTACCTTCCGTGCTGCATACGCCGCTTATGTCGGGCGCGAACGCCATCAGCGGGGTGGTCGTTATCGGTGGTATCATCCTTGTTGGTCATGTTGACCTGGGGAACCTTTCCGCGGGGTCGAACCTGCTGAGCCTGATTCTTGGAATTCTTGCCTTATTGTTCGGGACCCTCAATGTGATCGGAGGATTTGTGGTCACTGACCGCATGCTGGAGATGTTTAAAAAGAAAAAGAGATAGGTCCGGAATATGGAAACAGTGAGCATTACCAACGGAGATATCATACTTGAATTTGCTTACCTGGTTTCGGCTCTGTTGTTTGTGGCAGGGTTGAAATTACTGAGCAACCCTGAATCAGCACGTCGCGGCAACCTTTGGGCTGCTGCCGGGATGATCCTTGCCATGGTTGCCACCATGCTGCTGCATCGCGATGGAGATGGAAGTGCCATCAAAGGGATCAACCTGTTCATCATCCTGGTGGCCATCACTTTCGGAGGCTTCGTCGGCGCTGTCATAGCAAGGCGCATCAAGATGACCGCCATGCCTCAACTGGTATCGTTTTTCAATGCTACCGGCGGTGCAGCTTCCGCCCTGGTTGCACTGATCGAATTCTCCAAACCCGAAAACCAGTCTGAACTGGTCACCCTCCTGGGACTCATCATAGGGAGCATTGCATTCAGCGGCAGTATGATCGCATATGGCAAACTGAACGGAAACATCAGGGATATCTATGCAAAATGGATGACCTATGTGAACCTGTTGATCCTGGCGGGTACCCTGTTCCTGCTTTTCTTTGTCCTCTTCGGCAATACTACGGTTGAATCGAAGCAACTCCTTGTCTACCTGCTGCTGGGCGTTTCGTTGATCTACGGTGTGAGTTTTGTGATGCCCATCGGAGGTGCTGACATGCCCGTGGTCATCTCCCTGCTCAACAGTTTCACCGGGATTGCCGCCGCCATGGCAGGGTTTATCTACAGGAACCAGGCCATGATCCTGGGGGGCATATTTGTTGGAGCTGCCGGAATGATCCTCACCATACTCATGTGCAGGGCCATGAACCGGTCCCTGATCAATGTGATCATCGGTGCGTTCGGGGGTGCGGGTGCTGCTGCAGACAAGGAAAAGGGAGTTATTAAAGAGGTTTCTGCCACAGACGCAGCGGTAATGCTTAATTACAGCAGCAGGGTGGTCATTGTGCCAGGCTACGGGCTGGCGGTGGCACAGGCACAGCATATCTGCAGTGAGATGGTGCAGTTGCTTGAAGCCAACGGGGTGGAGGTGAAGTATGCCATCCATCCTGTCGCGGGAAGGATGCCGGGGCATATGAATGTTTTACTCGCAGAGGCCGATGTGCCTTATGAAAAACTGGTGGAGATGGATGAGATCAACCCGGAAATGCCCAAGACCGATGTGGCGCTGGTGATCGGGGCCAATGATGTCGTGAATCCGGCCGCTCTGGATGATCCGTCCAGTCCCATCTACGGCATGCCGATCATCAGGGTCCATGAAGCCAGGAATGTGATTGTGATGAAACGGGGTATGGGCAAAGGGTATGCAGCCATTGAGAATTATTTGTTCTATGCAGACAATACCAGGATGTTCTTTGGAAATGCCAAGGATTCGCTTCAAAAACTGGTGAGTGAGATCAAGGCGCTTTAGTCACCTGAATATAAGATCGTTTTAGAGCCGCATCGTGCAACGTTGCGGCTTTTTTTTTAGTCTGGAATGTTGCATTATGTTATACAGGTTACAAATTGATATGTATTGATTCACCGTTTATCCTTCGATTTTAACAATTCATCAAATTGGAGCTGTATGGTCCTCAATGTTAATAACCTGTGAAATCGGGATGGTTGATTCAAACAGGATTGTATTATTTTTGAACCAGGTGATCATTCTTGAGCATAATTATTATTAATAGGATATTGCTCAGGAATGTACTCCTTTTGTGTAAGGAAGCCTGACCCTAGAAGCTAAGTCTAATGCAGATGCTGACTAGAAAGAATTACTGCCGCCGGCTGGCATACGAATGTTCCTTTGTCCTTCTGGCTTTGCTGCTTCCCCTGCACCTCTTCTCGCAGGACACCACCCTGAACAACAACACCGGTCTCTGGCTGGATAATGCCATCTGGAGAGACGGGACCGGGCCCGGAACAACCGCCATTGCCAACGATGTTCACATATATGGAAATGTGTTATGCGGAACAGGCATTGATTTCACTGCCGGTAACCTGTTCATACATGATACCCTGACCATATTCGGGAACCTTACACTTGGCGACACACTTGAACTGACCATCGATCCCGGAGGAATACTGATCATCAGGGGCGATTTTACCGCAGGTGACACAGTGGACGTGTGGACCGCCGGCCAGCTGGTGGTAACCGGGGAATTTGCTATCACGGGAGATAATGACCAGGGTTCCTTCGACAACGACGGGATGCTGTATGTTTTTGACACGTCCCCGGATCTTAAAACAGGCCCCGGTTATGGCGATTTCACCTGCGGCTGGCCGGTGGACTCATGCTCATTGTATGATGAAAGTGACCTGCTGGCAAGTGCGCTGGCATCTTTCTACCTGTCCGGCCCCTTCTCAATAGCAGCATCCGGACCCACCACATTCTGCCTGGGTGATTCGGTGATGCTGTCGGTCACCGATACTGCCTCTTCCTATATGTGGTACCTTGATGATGCAGAGATTGTTGGCGAGACAACATTTTCATATGCTGCAAAGACATCGGGCGACTTCCACGTGACTTTCTACATCGGGAGCGACTCACTGGCCATGGAGAAAGTGGCGGTGGTGGCAAATCCCCTGCCGGTGGTGAGTTTCTCCGGGCTTGATGCAGAGTACTGCGAGGGGGCGGAGAGCGATACGCTGGCGGGTGATCCCGTGGGCGGTTTCTTTGAGGCTTCACCCGGCATCACGCTGATCGGTGTGGGAGACA
>CAYXUD010000164.1:0-14681 GCA_964467775.1 uncultured Bacteroides sp.
TAGCCATAACTTTGTTTAATTAATTTGCTACTCGTTTACGTTATTTTATTTTTATCAATTATCAGAGCCAATGCCGGGAATTGAACCCGGGACCTCTTCCTTACCAAGGAAGCGCTCTACCCCTGAGCTACATCGGCAACCTCAAGGTTGAGCGGGAAACGAGGCTCGAACTCGCGACCCCAACCTTGGAAGGGTTGTGCTCTACCAACTGAGCTATTCCCGCCTGATTACCCCCGAGAGTACTAAAGCTGTACCTTGTGGGGAGAGAAGGATTCGAACCTCCGAAGTCGTACGACAGTAGATTTACAGTCTACCCCAGTTGGCCACTTTGGTATCTCCCCTTATTTCAATAATAAAAGTACACCATAAAAAGATCAGAGCCGATGAAGGGATTCGAACCCCCGACCTGCTGATTACAAATCAGCTGCTCTGACCAACTGAGCTACATCGGCATGCAAAGAACGTCAGTGAAATAGACCCTCCAAAATCGGTTCGCAAATGTATGAATATTTTGAAACTATCACAAAAAAAAATGTTTCGTTTTTCGGGAGGTATAAAAAAAGCTGCCGCAGCAGCCTTTTTAACAGTTTTTCAGAGGGCTATTTCTTCCTGATTTTCTGCTTTCGTTTCACAAGTTGCTTCTTTAAAGCGTCAATGGAAAGGTCCGTGGCTTCCTCAAAAGTCTTGCACTGCTTTTTTGCAAAAACGGTCTGGCCCTTCACGTCAAGCTTGATCTCAACCAGCTTGTTTTCCCGGTCGGACGAATCCTTGTCAAGCCTCAGAAATACCTCCGCACCCAGGATATCATCATAGACTGTAGGCAGCTTCTTGACCTTCGTGTCAATAAAATTCAGCAGCTTCTGATCAGCGTCAAACCGAATCGAATGCATCTTAATGTTCATTGGTACCTCCTTCTTAAATTTAGGCCCGGGGATGGGCCTGATTATAAATAGATTTAAGTTTCTTGAACGTATTATGGGTGTACACCTGAGTGGCCGAAAGGTTCGCATGGCCCAGCAGTTCCTTGATGGCATTAAGGTCGGCGCCCCTGTTCAGCATATGGGTGGCAAAGGTGTGCCGGAGCACGTGCGGGCTCCTCTTATCCAGTGTGGTCACCAGTGCCAGGTATCTCTTAACGATCCTGTAGATCAGTGATTCATAGGCCGGCTCTCCCCTGACAGTTACGATAAGGTGGTCCACGCCGGATTCAGTCACCACCCCGGCCCGCAGGGAGAGGTAGTGATCCAGGGAATCCAGCAGCTCATCATTCAGGGGGATCATCCTCTCCTTGTCCCTTTTCCCCCTCACCTTGATACTTTTCCCTTCCCGGTCCACAGACCCGGCCTTCAGTCCCAGCAGTTCGCTGCGCCTCATGCCGGTCTGGTACAAAAGATCGATGACCAGCCTGTTCCGCACCCCTTCGAAGTCGTTACCAAAGACAAACTGATCCAGCAGCTGATCCATGCTGGCCTCATCCACGAAGACCGGTGTCCGTGTTTTCATCTTTGGCTTCAGCACCTTGTCCAGCGGATTGGCTTCCATCTCCCCAATTTTGATCAGGTACTTGCAATAGCTCCTCAGGGTTGTCAGCTTGCGGTGAACGGTGCGGGGGGAGATTCCTGAATCCATCTGCTCAACCACCCACGAGCGGATGGTCCTGAAATGCAAATCCATGCCCTCTTTGCCTCTCTCCCGGCAGAAAGCATGGAATTGATCTAAAACGGTCCTGTAAGCCTTGATGGTATGCTCCGCATACCTTCTTTCAGCCTTCAGGTATATGAGAAATTCATCGATCCTGGTCATGGGCGGCAAATCATCATCTGCCAAAACCCCGGCGGGTTAATCTTCCTGCTGTTGCAACTGCTGAATGTAGATGGCCTTGAGTTTCTGCTGGCGCCTGGTTACCGATGGCTTGGTGTAAGCCTGGCGGTTCCTTAGCTCCTTGACCACACCGGTCTTTTCAAACTTCCGTTTGAACTTCTTCAATGCCCTCTCGATATTCTCACCCTCCTTAATGGGAATCACGATCATTTCAACCTGTTTTTAATTTCGAGCCGCAAATGTAGAGATTCAAATCCTGATTTTCAACAAAACCCCTCGATTTTTTAAATTGACTGGAATTGACAGCAGTAAGATAATATGATTAGATACCGGAATTTTGACAAACCTTTCCTCATCCCTATAAAAATATGAAAAAAAACATTGCGGGGCAATGAAAAACAGATTTAAGACATGGCCCGGGATTCTATTCTAAGATTGAGCCGGGGCTCTCTCCGGTGCAGAAGGGCTTTCAGGCCTCAGCCCAGATTGCAGGGATGATTCCCGGATGATCAGCTCGTGCTCCAGCACAATGGTCCTTGCGATTGCCGGTTCCGTAGAATTCAGGATCTCGATCAGTGTGGAGGCAGCGATCTCCCCCATTTCGCCGCCCGGATATGCGATGGTTGTCAGTCCGGGATCCACGAACCTGGCAATGGGGACATTGTTGAATCCGACAATGGCGATCTCCTCCGGTACGGCGATCCCCAGCTGTTTCAGCCTGACTATGGTCGCTACAGCTGATGTGTCGTTGGCGACAAAAATGGCATCGGGCCTTGTCTTCAGCCTGAGCAGCCGGTCCACCGTCCGGACCCCGGACTCCTCATCAAGCGTAGTCACAAACAGCCAATCCCTGGCAGCGGTAAGTCCGTGATCCTTCAGGGCCTGCTTGTATCCTTTATAACGTTCTGAATAGACAAAACACGTCAGGTTATCGCTGACGAACATGATCCTCCGGCATCCCTGACCGATCAGATGCTCCACGGCGTGATAGCCAGCCTTCCTGTTATCAATAATGATACTGGTCATCGCTTTCGAGGGATGCCTCATGATACGGTCAAACATCACAACGGGGATCCCTTTATTCAGGAAGACATCCAGGTGCTCAATGTTCCGTGTGCTGCAGGCCAGTGAAACAAGCAGCCCGTCCACCCGGCTGTTGTACATGGTTGCCACGTTGACCTTCTCCTTTTCGACCGACTCCATGGACTGGCTGATGATCAGGTTGTAGTCATGTTTGCTCAGCACGTTTTCAATTCCCGATACCACCGATGACTGGAATTTACTGTCGAGGCGCGGCAGGATCACCCCGATGGTACTGGAGCTGTTCTTCCTCAGGCTGCTGGCGAAAGGATTTTGCTGATACCCCATCGAGGCCGCTGTCTCCCTGATTCTCCTGATGGTATCCTTCCGGATGGCAGGGTGTCCCCTTAATCCCCTGCTTACCGTTGAAGGTGCCAGTTTCAGCACCTTTGCAATGTCGTAAATGGTGATATCTTTCCGGCTGGGCATGACAGGTATACAATAAAAATACAAAATATTATCACTTCTTGTATGCAACCGATTGCATTTTCCTTAACTTTATTGACCGAAAAGTATTCCACCGACGATATGATGCACCATGAGTCAGGACGGCCACCAATGACCTGTTGGACTCATATGGTTCATGAACACTAAAACAGACTGAAAATGAAACAGATGATTTTCGTTGCGCTGACGGCACTGGCCATGCAGGTCTTCAGCCAGGATATTGCCATTATCAGAGTATCTGCCGGAGAGGCCGGATGCATGGACTGCCCTGTGAGCATTTCGCTTGACCAGCTCAATTACAATGAGGATACAGGCAAGCTCCAACTGGTTGAAAAAACCGGAAGTACTGAAGTCCCGGTACCCGCACAAATTGAGCCGGGGCATTCTGCCAGGCTGTGGTTCATCCTGTCCGGGGAAACCCCGGCCGGAACGGTCAGGGAGTTTGTCCTGAGGAAGCAGGGCGATCTGGAAAGTTACCCGGGGATCCATCTCCGGAAATCCGACGGGAAGCTCACCTTATCAATGAATAACAAGCAGATTCTGGCCTACCAGTACAGGACCGTTTATCCGCCGGAAGGGGTCAACCCCTTCTTCAAGCGCTCCGGATTTATCCACCCCCTGTGGTCCCCGGGCGGTCAGGTCCTAACCCGCATCCAGGCCCCGGACCATTACCATCACTACGGGATATGGGGACCCTGGACGAAAACCCATATAGAGGGCAGGGAGGTGGACTTCTGGAACCTGATGAAAGGAGAAGGGACGGTCAGATTCTCAGGATTTCTTTCAGAAAGCGAGGGACCGGTATTCAGCGGATTCAAAGCATCTCAGGAACACATCGATTTCGGTACCAGGGGTGAAGACCAGGTGGCCATGAATGAAGTGCTCGATGTAAGGGCCTGGAACGTGGGCAACGGGAAGTTCTGGCTGATCGACTATACCACCACACTGAACACCCCGCTTGATTCCGGGATCATGCTGGATGCCTACAGGTATGGAGGAGGAATAGGTTTCCGGGCCACCGAACTGTGGCACAAGGACAACAGCTCTGTACTGACCTCCGAGGGGAAGGACCGGCTGGAGGCTGATGGAACAAAGGCACGCTGGTGCCTGGTGGAGGGGGAATCAGCAACTGAACAGGGAAGAAGCGGGATTGTCTTTATGGGTCACCCGTCCAACCGGGAATACCCGGAGCCCATGCGTGTCTGGCCTGTCAACCAGAACAGGGGAAGGGGGGATGTCTATTTTGAATTCTGTCCCATCAGGCATCATGACTGGAAACTTGAAAGGGGAAGGGACTACGCCCTGAAGTACAGGCTTCTGGTGTTTGACGGAGCCGTTTCGGCAGAAGAGGCCGAAAAGCACTGGAAGGCATTTGCAACTCCACCCGAGGTGGAAGTGATCATTTCCAATCCTTGATATGCACGTTAAACAGGACATGATGACCAGGCAATGAGAACAAGATTTCTTTTCACTTTAGTCCTGGTCCCGGTCATCCTCCCGGGGCCCTCTGCAGCACAGACAAAAATCACGGCCGAGAGGCTGGGTGACAGGATCGAGATCCGGATCAACGGCGACCTGCTGACAAACTACATTCTCTCAGAAGATGAAAAATACCCCTTCTTCTTCCCGGTAAATGGTCCTTCAAAGGCCAGTGTCACCTCCATGAGGAATGCCAACTACCCGCATCACAGTTCGCTCTTTTTCGGGTGCGACAGGGTGAACGGAGGCAACTACTGGCAGGAGGGACTGGACCGCGGACAGATCGTTCCGCTAAGAGCCGATATTATTGAATCGGGGGGTGAACGGGTTGTCATCGAGAATGAAAATATCTGGAAGCGCCCTTTCGCCATGGCACCCTTAAGGGACCTGAGGATCATCACCATCACGGCTCCTTCCCGGGATCTGTACCAGATCGACTTCGAGATCACCATGGAGATGCTGATGGAGGTCACCATTGAGAAGACCAACCATTCGCTGCTCAGCGTCAGGATGGACCCCGACCTGGCCGTTATCAACGGGGGAACCATGGTCAACGCCGAAGGGGATACGGGGGAGAAGGGGACTTTCGGAAAATCCTCGGCATGGATGGATTACCATGGCGAAAGAATGGGGAAAACGGAAGGGATCGCCATCCTGCAGCACCCTGCCAACGCATGGTTCCCGGCGCCATGGTTTACCCGTGACTACGGGTTCTTCTCACCCACACCCATGTACTGGCCGGAAGACGGGGTCAGTACCAGGCTCGGGAAGGGCCAGACCGTTAAATTGCGGTACAGGGTGCTCGTGCATTCGGGCGATCATATGGAAGCCGGGATTCAGGAGAAATACAATACCTACAGGAACGAATAAAACCAATTAAAACCAAACGCCATGAAACGACGAGTATTTTTAAGGAAAACAGCTGCCACCGCTGCAGGGGCGATGACCGTACCGACCATCCTGCCCTCATCGCTATTCGGCAGGAGCGCACCCAGCAACAAGATCCAGATCGGGCAGATCGGGTGCGGGAGGATCGCCCGCGGGCATGACCTGCCGGGTACCCTGCGCAATGATATCGCCAGGGTGATCGCGGTCAGCGATTTGGACAGTAACCGGATGGCCGACGGGAAGGAGCTGATTGAGAAATACTATGCCGGGAAAGAGAACAGCGACAATGCCATCGAGGTCAGGATGTATGCCGACTACAGGGAGATGCTGCAGGACCCGGGGATCGATGCGGTGATCATCAGCACACCGGACCACTGGCATGCACAGCCCGCTATCGAGGCAGCGCTGGCCGGCAAGGACATCTATCTGCAGAAACCCACTTCTCTGACCATCACAGAAGGCAGGCTGCTGAGCGACGTTGCCAGGAAAAAGGGAGTTATTCTTCAGCTGGGAACCCAGCAGCGCTCCTCCGAGCAGTTCAGGGTCGCCGCCGAACTGGTCAGGAACGGCCGTATCGGGAAAGTGCATACGGTGAAAGTGGGACTGCCCGGAGACCCGTCAGGCCCCGATGCAGAGGAGATGCCCGTACCGGAGAACCTCAACTACGACATGTGGCTGGGTGAAACGCCGTACATATTCTACACAGAGATGGGCGTACATCCCCAGACAGGGTACGGAAGGCCCGGGTGGCTCCGGAAAGAGAAATACGGTGCCGGGATGATCACCGGCTGGGGTCAGCACCACTTTGATTCGGCAGCCTGGGGAATGGATACGGAGCTGACCGGGCCCATCGCCGTGGAGGCGGTTGCAGAATTCCCGAAATCGGGATTCTGGGATGTGCACGGTGATTTCATGGTGAAGGCCGAATATGAGAACGGGATCACCATGTACACCAACGGCGGCTTCCCCAACGGGATCCGGTACGAAGGGACCGATGGCTGGATCTTCGTCTCCCGGGGCCATTACCAGGCCACTGCCAGCGACCCGGTGGCACAGGAGCGGAGCTCCCGGGCACTGAACGCAAGCGATCCGGAAATTCTTACCTCAGAGATCGGTGAGAACGAGATCCACCTTTACCGGAGTGAAGAGCAGCACAAGAACTGGCTCGACTGCATTCAGAGCAGGGAAGACCCCATCTCCCCCATCGAGATCGGACACAGGGCCTGCAGCGTATGCCTGCTCAGCCACATCGCCATGAAAATACCGGGAACCCTTTACTGGGATCCGGAGAAGGAGAGGTTCATCGGAAACGAAGCGGCCAACTCCATGCTGAGCCGGCCCCAGCGTGCCCCGTACGGGACAGATTATATCAAGATGTAGGGCTGCAGGGCAAAAACCCTGTGTAATTTAAATTAAAAGTACATTCTTACCACTGCTGTTAAAAAAAAATTGTATATTTCTGCAACCGATTGCATAATTGCACCCGGTACAATGACCAACTGACACCTGAGACTACTGATGCAAGCGAACGCTATCATCTGCTATTCTATTATAACCAAACCTAATCAAACCTAATTCTCTATTCTATGAAAAAACAACTTCTATTTCTTTTCTTCGGGGTAATCTGTTTCTCCGGCATGCAGTTGCTTGCCCAGGAGAGAACGGTTACCGGAAAGGTTACCGATGTCGTGTCCGGTGAGGCGCTGGTCGGGGTGAACATCGTGCTCCAGGGCACCACAACAGGTGCCATCACGAACGCGGACGGTAACTATTCCATTGCGGTTCCCCCCCGTGAGGCAGTCCTGGTATTCTCCTTCGTGGGATACGAGACCGTGGCAATCCCGGTGGGGGACCAGGCAATAGTGGATGCTGCTCTGACAGCCTCCCTGGTGGGGCTTGATGAACTGGTGGTGATCGGGTACGGTACCCAGCGCCGGGGAAGCATTACCGGTGCCATTAGTTCCGTATCGTCGGATGACATCCAGGAGCGGCCCGTCCTGAATGCCGGGCAGGCGCTCCAGGGAAAGGCCACCGGTGTGGTTGCCCTCTCCAACGGGGGAAGCACACCCGGAACCGACGTGACCATCCGGATCCGGGGCCGCAGGTCCCTGACGGCCACCAACGATCCCCTTTTCGTGGTGGACGGGATCCCGTGGGAAGGCAGCATCACCGGCCTCAATCCCAGGGATATCAGGTCCATGGAGGTCCTGAAGGATGCTTCGGCCACCGCCATCTACGGGTCACGGGGTGCCAACGGGGTGATCCTGGTCACCACCTACCGGGGGGGGAACATGCCCACTACCGTCTCTTACTCGGGGCACGTCGGCGTTACGAGTGTGCTGGCAGTACCCGACCTGATGAACGCTGAACAGTATTACAGGCTGAAGGAGGTGGGCGGACGCGCCTTCACACAGGATGAACTGGATGCCTATGCAGCCGGCGTATCCACCGACTGGGTGAGCGAGGTGATCGAACACGGCTACCAGACCAACCACCAGCTCTCTGTCCGGGGGGGAAATGCCAAGACCGCTTTTGCCCTGTCGGGCAATTTGTTCAAGGAGCAGGGGGTGATCTCACTGCAGGACTACACCCGGAAAACCTTGCGCGTGAACCTGGACCACCAGGCCACCAAAAGGATCAAGGTGGGTACCTCCACCCAGGTGCTCAAAGGCCTCCAGAACCTGGGTCCCAATACTTACGGGGGAGCCTGTAACATCTCCCCGCTGGCCGAACCCTATGATGCCGCCGGAAACCTGGTCTACCGCCCGGGGGCCGACCCGCTTCTCTGGAACCCGCTGGCCGATTACGAGGAAGGGGTATATGCCGATGAACGGGAATCCTTCAGGGTCTTCAGCAACATCTTTGCGGAGATCGACCTGCTGAAGAACCTGAGCTACAGGATGAACTACGGGCCCAGTCTGCGCGAGTACAGGAGGGGCCTCTTCCAGGGCAGCAATTCAGGCGCCCGCCAGGGAGGGAATGCGCTGGTCCGAAAGGAACATGAAAGGATATTTGAGTATACATTCGAGAACATCCTGACCTACAACCTGGTCACGGATGACCATAACCTGAATTTCACGGGCCTTTACAGTATCCAGGAGTCCAATGCTGAAGAGACCTATATAGAGGTGGAGGACCTTCCCTATGAATCCCAGCTCTTCCACAACCTGGGAACGGCCGAAACGGTCAATGACATGGGAAGCGACCTCTCCGAGTGGGGCATCATGTCGGTCATGGGGCGTGTGAACTATGAACTGATGGGAAAATACATGGTCACCCTGACCGGAAGGTTTGACGGTTCCTCCAGGCTGGCCGAAGGCAACAAGTGGGGATTCTTCCCCTCCGCAGCCGCCCTGTGGCGGATCAGCAGCGAAAGTTTCATGCAGGGACAGGAGCTGTTCAATGACCTTCGCCTCAGGGTCAGTTACGGGGTGACCGGCAACACCGGGATCGACCCCTACCAGACCAGGGGATCCCTCTCCAGGTCCATCTACTCCTTCGGGGGAGCTTCAGGACTTGGTTTCAGGCCCGGGACACTGGCCAATCCAGACCTGCGGTGGGAATCCTCGGCGACAGCCAACATCGGTCTTGATTTCGGACTCATGGAGGGCAGGATCGCAGGTAGCTTCGAGGTCTACCAGACCCATACCACCGACCTGCTGCTGGAGAGACAGCTGCCCATCACCTCTGGCTTCAACTCGGTGTTCGAGAATGTCGGTGAAACCAGGAACAGGGGATGGGAACTGGGGGTTACCTTCCGGAACATCGCTACCGGTGATTTCAAGTGGGAAGCCAACCTGAACCTCTTTGGGAACAAGGAGGAGATCCTGGACCTCTACGGCACAGAAGAGGACGATGTGGGGAACCAGTGGTTCATCGGTGAACCGCTGACCGTCTGGTACGATTACGAGAAGATCGGGATCTGGCAGCTGGGTGAGGAGGATGACGCAGCTGTCTACTCCCAGTTTCCCGGTGAGATCAGGATCAATGACCAGGATGACAACGGTATCATCAACCAGGACGACAAGATCATCCTGGGATCTGACATGCCTACCCTGACCGCCAGCCTGGGAGCCCGCCTGGAGTACAAGGGGGTGGACTTCTCCTTCATGTTCCTTGGCGTATTCGGACATACAGTCTACAATCGATACCTGAGAGACAGGACCACCCTCCAGGGTAGGTACAACAACCTGAATGTGGACTACTGGACCGAGACCAATCCTACCGATGAGCATCCCAAACCCGATGGATCCAGGGAATACCCGCTGTACGAGACCACAAGGTGTTACTACCCGGGTGATTTCTTCAAGATCAAGAATGTGCAGCTGGGGTACAGCATTCCGGCTACACCGCTTTCCAAGGTGGGTATCAAGAAGCTGAGGGTCTACCTGAACCTGGATACCATGTTCATCTGGTCACAACTTCAGAAGGGGCTGGATCCGGAGAAATACGGAGGTGATATCTCAGCCGATGTTCCATCGACCCGCATGTACTCATTCGGGCTAATGGTTGATTTTTAATTGATAACGGATGCTAAAACATGAGAAAGATGAAAAAAATAAAATTTCTGTTATTAGTAGTTGCCGTTGCACTACTGACCGGAGTCTCGTGTGATGTCCTGGATGAAGAGATCGTCTCGGGGGTTACCGAGGATAGCCATTACAGCACACCGAATGGTTTCAGGGATGCGGTGAAAGCTTCGTATGAAAGGTTCCGTGAATTCTACGGACGTGAATCCGGCTGCGCGAACACTGTTTTCGGAACGGATGAGTATACCAACGGCGGCCACGGAGGCTACCAGTACTTCAACAAGTACATTGCCGGCCTGGACGGTGATGCCGGGTATATACGCGATCCCTGGAATGCATTCTATCAGGGGATCAACACCTGCAACGCAGCCCTCCGCTGGGCGCCCGAGGCAGATGTCCCTGCAGCAGAGAAGGCTGTGCTGGTGGGCGAGGTGAAGTTCCTCAGGTCCCAGTACTACTTCCTGCTGGTCCAGTTCTGGGGACCTGTCCACCTGACCCTTGAGGAGACCATAGGTGTGGAGACCGAGGCGAACAGGACGCCGGAAAACGAGATCTATGCTGCCATCATCGCTGACCTGGAGGACGCCATCGAGGTGCTTCCGGCCAAAGGTGAAGAGGCGGAATTCGGCAGGATCACCAAACCGGCGGCGCAGCACGCCCTGGCGCTGGTCTACCTGACCCGGGCCTATAAGTCCTACGGCCAGGCCGGCGATTTCAGCACGGCGGCCAACCTGGCAGTCGAGGTGATCAACAATTCAGGCCATGTATTACTGGACGACTACCAGAGGATCTACAACTCGGATGACGGCAGCGGGGGACTGGTCCATACCAACGAGAGCGAGCAGAACGATGAGATCATCTGGTCGATCCAGTATGATGCAAACATGCTCCTGAACGGTGAAGGGAACCAGGACCACCTCTATTTCAGGTGCTGGTACGAGACCTTCAACGACGGGCTGGACCGCGCCCTGGGGCATGGCTACGGCCGTCCGTGGATCCGTTTCAGGCCCACTCCATGGCTGCTGGAGAACTTCAGACCCCTGGATGTGGATGCCCGTTACGTGAAATCCTTCCAGGACACCTGGTACTACAACACGGACCGGAATATCCCGGAAGGAGCCCATGTGGGTGATACTGCCATTTATATCACCTCCAAGACTGCTGCTGAACTGGATACTGCAGCCATGTTCGCCCGGCTGCCCGGTGTAAAGATCTACACCTGGAACCTGGATGAATATGACGAGGACTGGTGCCTGTGGAGAACGGATGTATCGGTCAACGCCCCGCTCATCAACATCTTCCCTGTTCCATGGAAGTGGGATGACAACCTGCGTCCCTCCCTGAACGAGCAGAAGGGATCCCGCGACTTCCCCGTGTACAGGCTGGGCGAGACCTACCTGGTGGCTGCTGAGGCCATGCTGGGCAGGGACGGGAATGCCAGCGCGGCAGTCCAGTATATCAATGCCATCAGGGAGCGCGCTGCTTTCGACGGCATGGAGGCCCAGATGGATGTGACTGCCGGCGAAGTGGACCTGGACTTCATCCTGGATGAGTGGTCCAGGGAGGTCTTTGGGGAGCAGCAGCGCTGGCTGGACCTTAACCGGACCGGCAAGCTGATCGAGCGGGTCAAGTTGCACAATCCGGATGCCCAGAACATCAAGGATTTCCATGTGCTGAGGCCCATCCCGACGACCCAGATCACCCGCTGTACCAACGATTACGGGCAAAATACGGGTTACTGACGCAGTTAAAGTTTAGGTTTACTGCCTTCCGGGAATCCCGGAAGGCAGTTTTTTTTCTCCTGGTCCAGGATATTATCTGGAGGAGAGATCCAGGTAACCGCAGATCCTCTTAAGGACCGAGTCAGGGAGGAGCATATGCTGCCTTATCTCCTGGATGGATGATATACCTCCCGTCATATCCCTGTACTTCACAAGGGCTTTCACGCTCTCATACTCCAGGTAGGGGTGCCGGAGGAGGGTCCTGAAATCTGCCGAGTTGATCATCAGCATCTCTATCGCTGCGGTATCTATATAGATGTATGGAGCGATCAGCTGGAGGGTCTCTTCGGAGAGTCCGTACACCTCTGTGAGCTGACACTTATCGACATATCCCCCCAGCAGCTCCCGGTACCTGATAATCCGGCCGGCAAATACCGGCCCTATCCCCGGGAGGGGCAGCAGACCGGCCGAATCGGCCGTGTTGATATTGATGGGGGCAACTATCATTGCCGGGGCTGGTTTTGCCGATCCTGCCCGGGAGGGGCGGGTCCCCTTTCGTGCTCTTTTCAGGCTGTCCGCCTCTGCCAGCGAGGCCATGACCTGCTGTGACTCCATGGCGAACTGCTCCAGTCCGGGAGGTTCTTTCCCGGGCCGCATCTGCACGGCGGTCCTCACCCCCAGGCTGATGATCAGCAGCAGGGAGAGCAGCACCATGGCCCTTTGCTCCCCCCGCGGCAACAAAAAAAACTCCCTTAATACCTTCCTGATCATTCAGGGATTAATGTGGCCTGAAGGATGCGGATCGCCCGGGAGGCCCCGGAAAGATCATGGGAAGCAGGCTGCAAGTGATCCGGGCAGTCAGATCATCTACCCCAGGGAGGGGAAAAGTGAAATCATCCGGCTGTATACGCCAAGGGCAAAGAGCAGTGCAATTGCGAGCGGGGCCACGAATTTCACCAGGAATATGAACAGACGATAGTACCCGGTTCTGAATCTTCCATCGCTGGAGAGCTCTCTCTTTGAACGATCCTTTGCCAGGAACCAGCCAATAAATACCACGATGAAGAATCCTCCCAGGGGAAGAAGCAGGTCGGGAGAGGCGTTGAAAGCGCCGAACACCTTGCTGGACAAGGTGCAGAGGATCCCCAGGAATCCCACCGACACCATGGCCAGGATGGCGGCCCGCTTTCGCGTCATGCCAAGCTGCTCGGAGAAATAGGCTACGATCACTTCCAGGACTGAGATCGTGGAGGTGATGGCTGCAAAACAGAGCAGCAGGAAAAACATGAACGCCCAGATCAGTCCGCCCGCCATGCTCTGGAAAATGACAGGGAGCGTGATATATACAAGCTCCGGGCCCTCTCCCGGGTCAATTCCGAAGGCAAAGACCGCCGGGAAGATGGCCATTCCCGCCACCACCGCAATAAAGGTATCGGCGGCGGCCACGTTCACGGCCGTGCTGGCCAGGTTCTCCTTTTTCTGGATATAGGAACCGTAGGTGATCAGGGTGCCCATCCCGATGGAGAGGGAGAAGAAGGCCTGTCCGAGGGCCTCTATAATCACCTTCACAGGAGCCTCCCTGATGGTGGAGAAATCGGGTTTGAACAGGAAGACCAGGCCTTCCCTTGAACCCTCCAGTGAAACCGACCTGACCACCAGGATCAGGAGCAGTACCAAAAGCATGGGCATCAGGACCTTTGCATATTTTTCGATCCCGTTCTTCACACCCGAAATGACAATATACCCCGTAAAGAACAGCATGACCACGAACCAGACCACCGGCCTCCAGATCCCCGAAACAAATGATTCATAATGCTGGCTGAAAAATGCGCGGACCGCCGTGTTGTCCATTTCACTGAACCCGATCCTCCCTGACAGGATCATCCATTTTACTGACTGGACCAGGTATTCCAGGGTCCAACCGGCCACGACCGTATAAAAGGCAAGGATGATAAATGCGGAAACCACCCCCAGCAGCCCCACAAGGTGCCATTTTTTTCCGGGAGCGATTTTCTTGAAGGCGCCGACGGGATTGCGCTGAGCAGAGCGGCCGATGATAAATTCGGACATCATCACAGGGATGCCAATGGCCGCGATAAATACCACGTAAATAAGCAGGAACGCCCCTCCTCCGTTCTGACCGAGGACGTAAGGGAACCTCCATATATTGCCCAGGCCAATGGCCGAACCTGCAGCAGCAGCGATCACACCAAACTTGCTGCTGAAGCTGTCCCTCTCCCCATTGCCGCCTGCCAGCATAGCAGCCCCGCTTACAGCCTGTTGATGCAGTTCAGGTCATCGAATGCCACCTTCAGGCGCTCGATGATAGATTTTTCCCCTTCCCTGAGCCAGGCCCTGGGATCGTAATACTTCTTATTGGGCTTGTCCTCACCTTCCGGGTTGCCGATCTGCCCCTGCAGGTAGTCATGATGAGCAGCTTCATATTTCCTGATGCCATCCCAGGCTGCCCACTGGGTGTCGGTATCGATGTTCATCTTGATCACACCATAGCTGATGGCCTCACGGATATCCTCCCTGGAAGAGCCTGACCCGCCGTGGAATACGAAGAAAAGGGGCTTCTGGCCCAGTCCGTACTTCTGTTCCACATATTTTTGGGAATTGTTCAGGATCTTGGGAGTCAATACCACGTTACCGGGTTTGTAGACGCCGTGGACATTCCCGAATGAGGCCGCGATGGTGAACTGGTCGTTCACCC
>CAYXUD010000165.1:0-2770 GCA_964467775.1 uncultured Bacteroides sp.
AATGACTGTACCATCGAAGAGATGGAGGAATATGAACCTCATCTGGTAAGGGGAAATGTGATCTATGCAGGAGTGGACTATGAAGCGATCATCAGGGCGGCTGAGCAGGATCCCGGCGGCTGCGATGTCATCCTCTGGGATGGAGGCAACAATGATTTCCCGTTCTACAGACCGGACCTTTCCATCGGGGTGGCGGACCCGCACAGGCCCGGACACGAGCTCTCCTACTATCCGGGCGAGGTGGTGCTGAGGACATCGGATGTGGTGGTCATCAATAAAATGGACAGCGCCTCTCCCGAAGGCATCCAGGTGGTGCGCGAGAGTATCGAAAAAGTGAATCCCGGAGCCATTGTCGTCGATGGTGCCTCCCCCATCAGGGTGGACCATCCGGAGGTGATCAGGGGGAAGAGGGTACTGGTGGTGGAGGATGGCCCAACCCTGACCCATGGTGAGATGAAGATCGGTGCAGGGGTGCTTGCAGCCCGGAAATTCGGTGCACTGCAGCTTGTTGATCCAAGACCCTATACGGTAGGAAGACTTTCAGAAACATTTGAGATCTACCCGGATATCGGAGTGCTCCTGCCTGCAATGGGTTACGGAGAACAGCAGCTGAAGGACCTGGAGGCCACCATCAACAATACCGATTGTGATGCTGTGGTCATAGGAACACCCATTGACCTGAACAGGGTCATCCATATCAAAAAACCCACTACCAGGGTCTATTATGACCTGCAGGAGATTGGTGAACCAAACCTTGCGGGTATACTGGACGAGTTTATCAGGAAGAATCATCTGGGGTAGACTGTTACTGGGCACACTCTCTATCCGCCAGGCCGTTGGCCTGGGAATCCCAGCAGTGCCAATCCTCGTCTTCAAAGTGGACCGGCGCCTTTACCCTTCCCTCCAGTGTTCCGGAATTCCACTCGATATAGGTCATCCCTTCATTCAGGGAAATGGTGTAGGCGGCATCTAAAAAGAGGTCGGGCCGATGCGCCAGCATGATGTAGCTTCCATTCTGTGCATGATCCGGGTCTGTCAGGGTATAGGTCAGGTCGGCCTCCCCGGTTTCAAAATCATTGTTCCACCCGATCTCGAGTACGTTTGTGATCCCGTTTCTGTAAAGGGTCCATTCAGCATGGGTGTGGTTATAACGGACCACGCCATCAAACCATTTCACCCCCAGTTTGGGAGTGGCTGCCAGGGCAATGACCATCTCCATGGAGAACTCCTCGTTGTTGATCCTGGCCCCTGTCAGGGTTGCCGTATAATCCTTGGTGTCCCACGTAAAATCGAAGGCCCACTCCCATGTATGGTCGCCCACATAGACCGGCGTTTGCTGCAATGCATAGGCATAAGCGGTCACCGGCAGTGCGGTGACAATAACGGCAGCGCTGTTCCAGATGGCCACTGTCCAGAAGGAGTACCAGAAGTTCTGATAGGTAGCCAGGATTCCTTTGGCCCCCCCGGGTTCCTCAGCGAAGTCTGAAAAATCCATTTTCAGGCTCTCAATGGGGGGAAGCGCAGGCCGCTCCTCCACCGGCTCCTTTTCCTCACAGGATGTGGCTGCAAAAACCAGGGATAATGAAAGTATGGTTGCTGCTAATGATCTGAATTTTAAATATTTTCTCATCATACAACAATTTATAGTTCGAAACACACCTTCACCTATACGGAACAGGGTCCCTTTTGTTTCAAAAACCAACCCGTTGCATGGATAAGAGGCAGTGGCTTCACCGGTTGGTCAGACCCCTTTCATATGCTCCTCTGCAGTGACCACCTGGTATGATTTGTCCACGATCAGGTCAGCTTTTGGCTTGAGGGAGATCACAGCCTGGTGCTCCCGTTCCAGGATCGCCATCCGGAAATCACTCATGGCCTCTTTCAATCTGATGATCTGGTTGATCTTGGTTTCATGGTAGGTCAGATCAATAAAAACCCTGAGATCGAGGTCAGGGGTATTGATGGCATAGAGTCCGTCTATGATCAGCAGGTCGATCTTGCTGAAGTCGGTGATCAGTTTATCCACCTGTTCCGGGATCAGGTCAATACAGGGGATCATGCATTCCTGTTCTTCCCTGAAATCACGAATGGTCTTTCTGATCTTGATCCAGTCGTATTCTTCGATGCCGATCTTATCAAATCCCTTGTTCCGGCGCCACTCTTCCCTTAACAGGGGCTGGATCTTATAGTAATTATCGGTATGGATGACCTTCACCCGGATATGGTTCTCTTTCAGAAGCTTCCCCAGGGCATGAGCCAGCTCCGATTTGCCGGATCCCGACTCCCCGGAGATCCCCACCACATACCGGTATCTTTCCTCCAGTTTGGCACGGTCTTCCATGATCCGTTCAAAGATCGACTGGGCGGCATCTTTATGCATATCATTGATGAGAAGAATATCCCCTAGCATCTGATCTCCTGTTTTTATGAACAATTCGTTGAAACGGGCTCTGCCTTTGACAGTTCAAACAGCCTTCCGCAAATATGGACTTTTATTTTTTCCTTTTCTGCATTTTCAGTGGAAATTTTAACCTCCCTGCCGGTAACAGTAACCTGGAAATGAATCCCCTTGAAAGAAAACCTGAACTGCATTCCGGTCCAGTGGGCAGGCAGGTCCGGGTTGATTGTTACCTGTTCCCCCCTGAGGTTCAACCCGCTGGAGATCTCGGCAGGAATAGAGCGGGACGCTCATATCGTAAAGCAGATGGAGTGCTTTTTAGCTCTCATGCCGATATTTCCAGCGCTGCCAGGCATATTGAGCGAAGCCATG
>CAYXUD010000166.1:0-27248 GCA_964467775.1 uncultured Bacteroides sp.
GTGGCCCTTCACATCGGGGTAGAATTTCTCAAGCAGCTTCGTGGCATCCTCCCTGATCCTCTCCTTTTCTGCCCTGTACTCGGCCTGACCCATCCCTTCCCAGAGTTCAAAAGGTGAATCGTAGCACAATTTCATCACACATTTACCTCCCGGTGTGATCAGGGGATCATGGTTGTAATTGGCGATTGAATAGCCCGCGGTCAGAACAGTGCTGCCAATCCTGTCGCCTTCAGCCATCACATGGCAGGTATGATCCCTGCTATTGATGGTCCGGTCAATGCCAAAAGAGACCTGGACAAATGATTTGAACAGGGGCCACTCGGCAAAAGCCTTTTCAATCTCGGGTGTGACATGTTTTCCTTCCAGCAAATCATAGATCAACGCGTGCAGGTCGCAGGCCCCGATGATATGGTCAGCATATTTCACTGTGCCGTCCTTAAGCCTGACCCCGGTGGCCTTTCCCCCGCTGGTGATGATCCTCTCCACCTCTGCCCCTCCCGTGAAGGTTCCTCCCAGGGACTGGTAACGGTCAAGCATCCGCAGTGTTAAAGGCATGGATCCCCCTACCGGGTAACCGGCATTTTTCTTGGAGAACCATGCAAGCGTCATGATAAATGCAATGGCGGAGAAATCCTCAATGGTGCGGACATACGCTACCAGGCGCTCTTTCAGTACATCGCTCACGAATCCGAGCCGGTGAAAATATTCCCTGACTGTCATCCGGCCATACCTCACAAAGATCTTCAGGGCGGGGCCGCTTTTGAGAATAAACCTGATCGTATCGAACAGGTTTCTCCGGAAGGGCGGCTTCCCGCTTATCTCCAGGGTGGCTGCCCTGCGCATGTCCCCGCACATCCTGCGGATGGCAGCCTCATCTTCAGGGGCAAGTTCCAGAAGATAGCCTTCCCACCTGTCAACATCCGAATAGACCACCAGGGTTTCACCCTTCCGGGTTATGACCGTCACATAGGTGTCAGGATCGATCACCCTGGTGGTATCATCGAGTGCCCCGGTCTCCCTCCAGATATGATGGAACGGGCCATGGGAAGTCCCCACCAGCCAGTGGATACAGTAATCGAACGTATAGCCCTTTCGCTTCCAGGCAGTGCATTGTCCCCCCGGCCTGGTGTGCATCTCCAGGATCTCGGTATCATAGCCGTTCATCTGCCCGTAGACACCGGCCGAAAGGCCGGCCACTCCACCGCCGATGATAATCACTTTCTTGCTCATCAGGATCCCAGGTTGTTCGTTGACCGGCATCTAAACTACAGAAAAATGTTAAACAATCTTCACCGGCGTTTGTTATGGTAAGTAAATTTATTCTTAATCCTAACGGTTCAGCAAACTATGAAACAGATAGCCCTTACAATGGCAGCCATTCTGGCTGCCGGATCACTTCTTGCACAGGAAGAGAAGGATGCGGACACGCTCTGGACAGTCTCCGGGGTAACCTCCCTGAACCTGTCACAGCTATCCCTCTCCAACTGGGCCGCAGGTGGTGAGAACAGCCTCTCCGGAAATGCACTGGTCAAGCTGTCGGCCAATTTCAACGACAACCTTCGCAACTGGGAGAACAACCTTACCCTTGGATTCGGTCTCATCCGGCAGGGGGATGACCTCTCCAGGAAAAGTGACGACCAGATCGATTTTTCTTCCAAATTCGGGTACAGGGCCTCAAAGCGCTGGTTCTACAGCGGAATGCTCAGTTACAGGACCCAGTTCGCCAGGGGTTATGATAAGCCAGGAGATGAGAACCGGGTAATGATCTCAAATTTCATGGCACCGGGATACCTGAATCTTTCGGCCGGTATGGATTACAAACCCAATGATGATTTCAGCATGTTCATCTCCCCGCTCACCGGTAAGATCACCTTTGTGCTGGATGAGGCCCTTTCAGATGCCGGTTCCTTCGGCCTGGATTCAGCAGAAACCGTCAGGGGAGAGTTTGGCGGATACGTAAAAATCGCATACAAGAAGGAGATCCTGAAAAATGTGTTGCTGGATACCAAAGTTGATCTGTTTTCCAATTACCTCGAAAATCCGCAATATGTGGATGTGAACTGGGACCTGCTGCTCACATTCAAGGTGAATGAATTCCTCTCAGCCACGCTGATGACCCGGCTGATCTATGATTATGACATCAAGTTCCCATACGATTCCGACGGGGACGGCACCAACGATGCTTCCGAACCCCGCGTTCAGTTCAAGGAGCTTTTCGGGATCGGGCTGGCCTACAGTTTTAAGAACAGATAACAGGCCTTTTTCAATCTTTGCAGGTTCCCGGATCTGTGCCTGGTGCATCCCGGGAGTTGACTATCTTTGGATCATATTTGCAAGGACCCGTGACAGACCAGACCAGAGATATCAGGCGTATACTGAAGGAGAGGGTGCTTCTGCTGGATGGGGCGATGGGCACCATGATCCAGGGATACCACCTGAGGGAGGAGGACTTCAGGGGGGAGAGGTTCAGATCACACCCCTGCGACCTGAAGGGCAACAATGACCTGCTCTCCATCACACGGCCCGATTTGATCAGGGAGATCCACGAGGCATACCTGGAAGCCGGATCGGATATCATTGAGACCAATACCTTCAATGCCAACTCCATCTCCCAGGCTGATTACCGGATGGAATCCCTTGTGTACGAACTCAATTACCAATCTGCCAGGATCGCTTCGGAGGCAGCCGGGAAGTTTACAGCGATCAACCCGGATAAGCCCAGGTTCGTGGCCGGATCCATCGGCCCGACCAATAAGACCACTTCCCTCTCCCCGGAGGTGAACGACCCGGGTTACCGGGCAGTCTCCTTCGACGAAATGAAGGGGTCCTACGCAGAACAGGTGAAGGGACTGGTGGAGGGGGGAGCAGACCTGCTGCTGGTGGAGACGGTTTTTGACACGCTGAATGCCAAGGCTGCCCTGATGGCCATCGGGGAGTTCCTTGAGAAGAAGGGGATCCGGCTCCCCGTCATGGTCTCCGGCACCATCACCGATGCCAGCGGGCGGACCCTCTCCGGGCAGACCCTTGAGGCTTTCATGCACTCCCTTGACCATGTGGACCTGCTGTCCATCGGGCTGAACTGCTCCCTGGGTGCCAGGGAGATCAGGCCCTACCTGCAGGAGATGTCTGATAAATCGCCGCGCTTTGTATCGGTCCACCCCAACGCCGGGTTGCCCAACCAGTTCGGGCAGTACGACGAGACACCCGAAGAGATGTCCCTCGTGATCAAGGATTTCCTGGATTCGGGATACATCAATATCGTGGGAGGGTGCTGCGGTACGACCCCGGACCATATCAGGGCCATATCGGGCCTTCTTGAAGATGCGAGGGTGAGGCATCCTGCCGATCCTTCGCCCGGTTTGAAGCTGAGCGGGCTGGAACCGCTAACAGTCTACAAAGGGTCCAATTTCATCAATATCGGGGAGCGGTGCAATGTGGCCGGGAGCCGCAGGTTTGCCAGGCTGATCCGGGAAAAAAAATATGATGAAGCCCTGGAAATCGCCCGAAGGCAGGTGGAGGACGGAGCACAGATCCTCGACATCAACCTGGATGATGCCATGCTGGATGCTGAGCGCGAAATGGTCACCTTCCTGAACCTGCTGCTGGCTGAACCAGAGATCTCCAGGGTCCCCCTGATGATCGATTCATCTAAATTCACAGTGATTGAAGCCGGGCTGAAATGCATCCAGGGAAAGGCCGTGGTCAATTCCATCAGCCTGAAGGAGGGGAAAGAGGTCTTCCTCGAGCATGCCAGGAAGATCAGGGGATACGGGGCAGCGGTCATCGTCATGGCCTTTGATGAAAAGGGCCAGGCAGACACCTTTGAGCGGAGGGTGGGGATCTGCAGGCGGGCCTATCACCTGCTGCGTGATCAGCTGGACTACCGCCCGGAAGATATCATCTTCGATCCCAATGTGCTCGCCATCGGCACAGGCATCGAGGAGCATCATCACTACGCGGTTGATTTTATCAACACCACCAGGTGGATCAAAGAGAACCTGCCGGGAGTCAGGGTAAGCGGGGGGATCAGCAACCTCTCCTTCTCGTTCAGGGGGAACGATACGGTAAGGGAAGCCATTCATTCCGTATTCCTCTACCATACCGTCAAGGCCGGGCTGGACATGGGGATCGTGAATCCGGGACTGCTGCAGGTCTACGACGAGATCCCCGCAGAGCTGCTGGAATACACCGAGGACCTGGTACTGAACCGGAGGGCCGATGCCACCGAGAGGCTGATCGCATACTCCACCACCCTGACAGAAGAGGTAAAAACAGAGGCTGCCAGGGATGCATGGAGGGAAGAGCCCGTGGAGGAGCGGCTGAAACACGCGCTGGTAAAAGGCATTACAGAGCATATAGTGGATGATGCCCTGGAGGCATACAGAAAATACGGACTGGGGCTGAAAGTGATCGAAGGACCCCTGATGGACGGGATGAACGTGGTGGGGGACCTTTTCGGGGACGGTAAGATGTTCCTGCCGCAGGTGGTGAAAAGTGCCAGGGTCATGAAGCGGGCCGTGGCCGCCCTTCTCCCCTACATCGAACAGGAAAAAGCAGGAACGGGGGGCGGAAGCCGGTCAGCCGGGAAAGTATTGCTGGCCACCGTTAAAGGGGATGTGCACGACATCGGAAAGAACATCGTTGGCGTGGTCCTGGGCTGTAATAACTATGAGGTGATCGACCTGGGTGTGATGGTCCCCACCGAAAGGATCCTTGAAGAGGCCGAAAAACAGAAGGTGGATATTGTGGGCCTTTCAGGGCTGATCACCCCCTCACTGGAGGAGATGATCCATGTGGCATCAGAAATGGAGAGGCTCCGCATGGGACAATCCCTGCTCATCGGGGGTGCAACCACCTCCAGGATCCATACGGCCGTCAAGATAGCACCGGCATACGCGAAACCAGTGATCCATGTGAAGGATGCATCCAAAAGCGTGGCGGTGGTCAGCAGCCTGCTTTCCGGGGAGAAGAGGCAGAGGTACGTCAGGGATGTGGAAAATGATTACCGGGCACTCAGGAGCAGCTATGCGGAGGCATCCAGGGAGGTGGCATACCTGAGCCTGGAGGAGGCCAGGAAAAATGCGCTGAAGCTTACATGGACACCGGAAGCCGTCCTGATGCCGGAAAAACCCGGGGTCCATGCGCTTCCGGACTTCCCGCTTGAAGAGATCAGGGAGTATATCAACTGGATCTTCTTCTTCATCACCTGGGAGCTCCGCGGCAGGTTCCCTGAACTGCTTGAAGATCCTAAATACGGGGAGGAAGCCAGGAAACTGTATGAGGATGCCCAGGAGATGCTGGACAGGATCATCCGGGAGAGATGGCTCACTGCCAACGCGGTCTTCGGGATCTACCCGGCCAATGCCGACGGTGACGACCTGCTTGTATACAGCGACAGTTCCCGCAGCCAGGTGATCAGCCGGTTCACCAACCTGCGCAGCCAGAACCGTAAGGAGGAAGGCCTGCCCAACCTCTGCCTCTCTGATTTCATTGCCCCGGCACAGTCCGGGATCACCGATTACCTGGGAGCCTTTGCCGTGACCGCCGGGATCGGGATCGAAAAGAAGATCCGGGAGTTTGAAGCTGACCATGACGACTATTCGGCCATTATGCTGAAGGCGCTGGCGGACAGGCTTGCTGAGGCGTTTACCGAACTGGTCCACGAAAAGATACGGAAGAGCTACTGGGGCTATGCCCCGGGAGAGTCGCTCTCAAAGGATGACCTGTTCCGGGAGAAGTATTCAGGGATCAGGCCGGCCCACGGTTATCCTGCATGCCCCGACCATTCCG
Source organism: uncultured Bacteroides sp. (assembly GCA_964467775.1). Taxonomy (GTDB): domain Bacteria; phylum Bacteroidota; class Bacteroidia; order Bacteroidales. The sequence continues at coordinate 5,791 of CAYXUD010000166.1, forward strand.
AAAAGGAGGTGCTGTTCAGGCTGCTGGGTGCAGAGAGATACGGGATCCGGCTCACAGAAACCTTCTCCATGGTTCCTGCTGCCTCGGTCAGCGGGCTGATCTTTGCCCATCCCGGGTCGAGATACTTTTTCGTAGGGAAGATCGGAAAGGACCAGGTTGAGGATTATGCCATGAGGAAGGGAGTGGAGGTGGCCCGTGTGGAGAGCCTGCTGGCCTCCAACCTGAACTATTGAATATCCTGGACCAGGTCGCCTGCCGAGGGCTCCCGGTCGATCTCCAGTTTGCACCGATCATTCACGAAATCCGCCACAATCTTCCGGCCCCTGATCGAAACATCCTTCCGGGAGGTGATCTTTTCAATGCTGATGTGGGGGATATTGATGGCATTGATGCCTATCCTGCCATCCGACAGCCATGCTTCAACCACATAGGTGCCCTTGATCAGTTTCAGGCGTTTAAACCTTCGGACGGTCATCGCCCTGACCACATTCACCTCCGTTCCGTGAATCACCAGGTTCAGCCGGCTTCCGGACCTGTTGCGTATATGCAGGATACAGTTCCCTTCCCTTCCGGGCTCCCCCCTTATATCCGGTCCGCCTATGCCACTCTTGAGTTCATCCATTGGCCGGTCATATCATCATTTAAAGAAATTACGAGAGTCAAGTTAATTAAAATCCAATAAACCATGAAAAAGAAGCTATTTTTGAGAGAAATCTGTCAAACACCGATATGGCCTATTCAAAGAACAACCTCGAGGTCCATTCCATGATCGCCGGACTGTATGAGCGTTACAGGGAGAAGGGATTCATCCATTTCAGGAAATCACCCGGGATCAAGGGTACCAGGTACCTGGAACCGATCATCAAAGCCATTGAACAGGGCAAGGTGCTCCGGCTGACCTATCTCCCGTTCTACGAGGACAAGCCCTATTTCAATGATGTACACCCCTACCTTCTGAAGGAACATGGCTTCAGGTGGTACATGGTGGGCTGGAACGAGTTCAAGGGGCAGGTCCGCACCTATGCACTGGACCGGATCAGGGACCTTCAGGAGGCAGCTGGAATAGCCTACAGGGCTCCCGGTTTCAATGCTGCTGACTATTTCAAGTATGCCCTGGGTGTCATCGCCCCGCCCGGCGCCCCCCCGCTGATCAAGCTTGCCGTTCAGAAAACCCAGGCCCAGTACCTGATCACCCAGCCCTGGCACGATTCACAGAACATCCATGCCGAAGATGATCAGCGGGTGGTCTTCAGCTTCAGGGTCCATCCCACCTATGAGTTCAGATCGCTTGTGCTGGGCCTTGGGAAAGATGGTGAGGTCCTTGAGCCGGCCTCCCTGCGGGAGGAACTGGCCGGAGAACTGCAGGTGATGCTGGAGAAATACAGGGCTCACTAAGGCTCCCTTTCTCCTGTGCCCGGGCACTGCCGAGACCGGTCAGGGAACGAAAATATGCCGTAATTTATATAACCGGCATTATAGTTATCAATAAACTGGAGCGTGCGCTCCATATTTTTTCTATTTTTAGTGATCTTTAACAAAAACACCTCTTGATGGAAGCGATAAGGAAAACTCTGAGGGACTCGGCCCCCATGCGATGGCTGATGCTGGTGCTGATCAGTATGCTGATGCTGTCCACATACTGGTTCCAGGATTTCTTCGGCGGGCTCAAAGGATTGATGGAGTCCGAAATGGGATTTACAAGTGAAGAATTCGGAAGGCTGATAGGGCTCACCACCATTGCCAATCTTTTCGGTATGATCATTGTCGGGGGTATTATCCTGGATAAATGGGGTATCCGGCGAGCCGGCGTGATCTTCGGTGCCCTGGCCACCCTGGGTGCCACCATCACGGCCATGGCGGCCCACGGTTTCTTCGGGGAGAGCCACCGGACCCAGCTTACCATGATGATCGTTGGGCGCATACTGTTCGGTTCCGGACTCGAAGTAACCTGTGTGGTGGCGACCCGGACCGTTGTGAAGTGGTTCAAAGGATATGAGCTGGCACTGGCCATGGCCATCAACATGGGCTTCGGGCGGCTGGGATCCGCCATGGGGCTTGCCCTCTCCATTGATATCGGCGGGAACAGCGTCCCCCCGGCGGTAGCTTTTGCAGCCACCCTGATCGGGCTGTCGCTTATCATCTTTCTGGTCTATACCATCTTTGACTACTCCCTGGATAAGCAGGATAAGGCAATCCTGGCTGAGAGCGGAGGAGCAGAGACCGAAGAGGAATTCAAGTTTGCAGACCTGGTCGAGCTGGTGAAGAACCGCTCTTTCATGTTCATTGCTTTGCTTTGCGTCTCCTTCTATTCTGCCGTTTTCCCCTTTATCCAGTATGCCCCTGACCTGCTGGTGAACAAGTTCGGATTCTCCTACGACCTCCCGCAGAGCTCCGATTATTTTACCCTGTTCGGAAGCCAGTCATTCGGGAATGTCGCCATCTACCTCGGGCTCTTCATTTTTGGGCTCTCTTTCTCGATGGTACCGTCAAGGATCAGGAATCCGTGGGGGAAGGCGGCCTCGATGATCATCATCGGAGCGCTGTTCGTCCTCTTCATCCGGGGTCTCTGGGGAACGCTTTCAGTATGGCTTCAGAACGGGCCCAAAACGGCCAGCCTGATCCCCATGGGAACCATCCTGTTTACCCCCATATTCGGGAATTTCGTGGACCGGAAAGGGAGGGCCGCCTCCCTGATGATCCTGGGCTCTGTCCTGCTCATCTTCGCACACATTTCCCTTTCGTTATTCAACAGCGAGGTGCTGGGATATTTTGGGCTGCTGAGCCTTGGAGTGGCATTCTCCCTGATCCCGGCAGCCATGTGGCCGTCGGTTGCCAAGATTGTGAAGGAGAGCAGGCTCGGGACTGCTTATGCCTCCATGTTCACCATACAGAACTGGGGGCTTGCCCTGTTCTTCTGGGGCATCGGGGCGGTACTGGACCTGGTGAACCCGGAGGTGGTCAGCCAGATTGAATCGGTCCGGCGGAACCTGGAATTGCAGGGGCTCTCCTCGGGTGAGATCAGCGAACGGATCACCGCGATGAGGCTGGCTGGGGATATCCCTGTATACAACTATACCTTCCCGATATTTATGCTGGTGATCCTCGGGGTCATCTCCATCTTCCTTGCTTTCAAGCTGAAACAGGCAGATGCAAAGCAGAAGTTCGGGCTGGAGCTCCCCAGCGGGGCAAAACCTGAATAGAATGAAGAAAACAGAACGGCACTTCAGCATCGTTCATCGCCCCGATGAAGCCGTATGCCACCAAAATATGTAAAGAAAAACAGAATGAGCACCATCAAGGAGTTGACACCGGTTGAGGTTTGGAAACATTTCCATGCACTCACGCAGATACCCAGGCCCTCGAAAAAGGAGGCCCGGATCATTGAATACATGAAGCAGTTCGGGGAGGACCTCGGGCTGGAGACCATTGTGGATGAAGTGGGCAACGTGATCATCAAAAAGCCGGCCACACCAGGAATGGAAAACCGGAAAACGGTGCTCCTCCAGGGGCACCTGGACATGGTACCCCAGAAGAACAGCGACAAGGCTTTCGATTTTGAGAAGGATCCCATCCAGGCGATCATAGACGGTGAATGGGTCACCGCTGACGGCACCACCCTGGGCAGTGACAACGGGATCGGCGTGGCCGCCGCCATGGCGGTCCTGGAATCGGACACCATCCGGCACGGCCCGCTGGAGGCCCTCTTCACGGTGGATGAGGAGACCGGCATGACCGGTGCTTTCGGGCTGAAGCCGGGATTGCTGGATGCCGACATCCTGATCAACATGGATTCGGAAGATGAAGGGGAGCTCTACGTGGGGTGCGCGGGAGGAATTGACGTGTCTGCTTCAAAAAAATACATACCCGAAAAGGCCCCTGCCAGCCATACTGCCTACCAGGTCTTTGTCAAAGGGCTGAAGGGGGGCCATTCCGGCCTGGATATCCCCCTGGGCAGGGCCAACGCCAACAAGTTGCTTTTCCGTTTCCTGATGCAGGCCGAGTCCGACCTGAAGGTCAGGCTTTCGGAGGCAGGGGGCGGGGACCTGCGCAATGCCATACCCAGGGAGTCCCGGGCTTTGGTGGTGGTTCCCGCCGTTTCGGAACCGGTTTTCGAAAGAATGGTGGTGAACTACCAGGATATCTACCGGAAAGAGTTCGCTGAAACTGAACCCGGCCTTTCGTTCACCTGCGAAAAAACGGGCTTACCGCCCACGATGGTCCCGGCAGATGACCAGTACGGGTTTATACGTGCCATCTTTGCGTGTCCCAACGGGGTGCAGCGCATGAGCCAGGCGATGAAAGGACTCGTGGAAACCTCCAATAACCTGGCTGTCGTTCGCATAGGGTTCGGGGAATTCCTGGCCCTGAACCTCACCAGGTCCTCGGTGGACAGTGCCAAGGAGGCCACCGCATGGAGGATTGCCGGGGTATTCCAGCTGATCGGTGCAAAGGTGGAACTGACCGGGGATTACCCCGGCTGGAAGCCCGACATGGAATCCCCCATCCTGAAGGTGTGCCAGGATGTGTACCGGAAGAAATTCGGGAAGGTCCCGGAGATCAGGGCGATCCATGCCGGGCTGGAGTGCGGGCTGCTGGGAGGTGTCTACCCGGACCTGGACATGATCTCTTTTGGCCCGACCATCCGCTTTCCCCACTCCCCAGATGAAAAGGTGGAGATCAGCACGGTGAAAAAATTCTGGGAATTCCTGGTGGCCATCCTCGGGGATATCCCTCTGAAATAGCCTTTCCGGTTCAGCTGTAGAGGCAGCGCGTTCCCCGCTGCCTTCAACTTTTTTTACACCCGAAGCGCTATTGTTTTGTTAAAGACTTGATTTCAAATCAGTTTTTTCGGAAATTTGAGTAAACAGATGAACCATGATAAAGCCGGTTTCACTTTTGATCGTCATTCTTTCCGCTGCCGCAGCCCTTTCGGCCCAGATTTCGCTGGCCCCGACCGTAGTGGCCTCGGGAGGAGGTTATGCAGAAGGAGATAACATCACCATTTCCTGGACACTGGGTGAGCTGGCGGTTGCCACACTCTCCAGTGGCGATCTGATCCTGACACAGGGATTCCAGCAACCCTATGATATTGACGTGGGGATCGCCGAGAATGAAGTAAACTGGGGGATATCGGTTTACCCCAACCCTGTCGGAGACGAACTCAGGATCCGCTTTGATCTGGAAGCGCCGGGAGATTACCTGCTGGAGATACAGGATGTGACCGGCCGGCTGATCAGCCAGGAATTGCGCAGGCGCGTCAATCCAGGGGATATCATCCTGTTCAACACATCCACCTATCCCGACGGAATTTACTTCCTGAAGGTCCTCACCCCCGACAGGCAGCAGGTCCAGGTGACAAGCCTGAGGAAACTGTAATGGGGCTATTTCAGGGGAGCAGCCATTACGGCTCCTGCCTGGAAGAGAGAGATCCTCTGCCTGGTGAGTTCCTCGCCGCCCCAGTCAATGCTCAGTTCAACCACATCGGGAATGCGGTAATAAAGTTCATTGGTCGCGGCCTCACCTCCCCTTCCTGAATAATAGGCCCCGATATCCCTGGTCTTTCCCAGCGGTTCGATGGTCACTTCCAGAGGGGCTCCCTCCATGAGCTCCTCCGGTACAAAACCAAGCTGCCCGGAAAACATTCCCAGGCGGTACCTGGAAGGATCCGCCCCCGTTTCGGGAACAATGAACCAGGCTTTCTTGAGTCTCCTCCCCAGCGTTTTTCCCGTAAACAGGGAAAGGTAGGATGCCTCCAGTTCATCCAGCCTGGCCAGGGCGGCCTCCATGGCCGCGCCCTGCGGAAACCCTTCATACCCCCCGGTCAGCAGCTCGAACCGGCGCGTACGCAGCTCCAGCAGGAATTCGGCAGCTTCCCGGGCCTTCGTGGCAGGGGTCTTCTGTTCGGTGATGGTACGGTCAACCGGGACCTGCACAAAGGAGGTGTCTGTCACGATGGTCTTAAACATGGTCTCGGTCCGCTCCTCAAAATTGGATTCGATCCCCAGGTCCTGGTACCTCACATAATCCATGATCTCCCTCGTTCCCAGTGAAGGGCTCTTCGCCTCTTCGAGTACAGAGCCCGATCCATCCAGGATCATTCCCTTTTCCAGATAGGGCTCCAGCAGTCCCGCGTGAAACTCGCCCTCCAGAACGTTCACATGATAGAGCATGGCCGGATCCATCTCGGCATGCGGGGTGACCTTCACATCGAGGATCTGCCACCGGCTGAAATTCTGCCTGATCACCTCTGTAATTCCCAGGAACTTCCCGGAAAACTCCATAAAAGGACCGGGCACGTACTTCGTCTCCTGGCAGGTGACCTCCACCTTCAGAACGGTCTGCGGAAGGACATACAGGTATTGTTCAACGGTTTCAGGAACCTCCTCTCCCAGGGGTGCCACCCTGACCAGCAACTCTTTGGGACCGAAACAGCCGGCCGTGAGTGTGGCAAGTGTGATCATGATCATGGACTTCTTCATGGGATATCAGGACTTTTACAGCAACGAAAGTAATATTTCGCCCCAGTGAATACAAAAATAAATCAAAACAGGAAGGGAACAAACCGCTTGCTCCGCCTCATATATTCCCTGTAGGCATCACCAAAAACCCTGACGCATTCCTTCTCGTCGAACAGGGCGGTCAGGATAAGAAAGAGCGTGGAAAGGGCGGAAATGAACAGCAGGAAGAGGGTGGGGCTCTTGAGGAATATTCCCCAGGTCAAAAACAGCAGCGAGGAATAGAGGGGATGCCTGATGTACCTGAATATTCCCGAATCCACCAGTTCGGAGGTCTGCTCAAACCCATAAAGCGTGCTGTTTTCCCTCTCCCGGTTCCCGGGCTTCCCCTTTTTCGTTAACAGAGTGGCCCCTGCGATCACAAGATAACCGGAGGCGACCAGGAATATCCATGAAATGATCTGCTGAAGGCTGAATGCGTCAGTGAACCAGTACCTGTAGTTCGAGGCAAGGAGCCAGATAATGCACTCCCAGCTCAGGAAACGGTAGAGACCATGCGACTTAAGATCGAAGAGGGTTCTCCGGGAGAGGATGATGACTGGGATACTGAGGATCCCGAAAAGGATGAAGCGGTTCATGTGTGGTTCCTTTTATTTTTTACTCCTGGATCGCGCTCTCCAGGATCAGGATCCTGAACCTGTCAAAGATGCTGATCCTGATCCAGCCCAGCCTCTGCCGGCCGGCTGACATTATTCCAATATAGGCTGGCTCTTCCGCGGGAAAGGAGTTACAGTCATTGAAAAAGACATGATATTCAAAGAAGGTGGTATCCCCGCTGGACCCGCTTGGAAAGGGAGGATAGCTGTACCAGTCATCCAGCAGGGAGATGGTATCAGGGTTGAACGTGTCATCCACCCTGATGATATCACCCCTCTCCAGTGCCGTGATCTTAAATGCCGGGGTAATCTTCAGGACCGAATCGGTAGGGTCAATCCGGTGGCAGGTGTGGTTGTGATACTCGTAGACCTCGACCGAATTGTCAGGCCCCTCCTGGTAATAAGTCTCCCTGTTCAGAAACAGGGTGTCATGGCCGTGAATTCCAAAAAGCTGGATACCCCCGTGCAGGCATCTTACCGATGAGCTTGGGTGCTGCCCCAGTCCTGGTGATCCCCATATTTCACTTGTAAACTCAATGTCATCGGTCCCGTCACAATCAATGTCCAGGCTGTAACCCACCGTTGAATTGTATCCGCCCACCACGGTTGTATCATAATATTGAACCAGCATGTGGCAGGTTTCGCCCATGCTGATCAAGGGGCTTCTGTTGTTGTCCTTCTCGCAGCTGATCACCAGGAGCCCCAGCATTGCCATGGGTGCGATACCTGTTCGTTTCATGTTGCTTCGCGATTGGGTGTTAACGAAGATGGCGGAATGCCCTCCCCAGGTGCCCGATCATATCCCCTGCGATCAGTGCTTCCTGGCCCGACTCACCTGCGGCCAGGTCCCCTGCCAGTCCGTGGAGGTATACCCCTGCCAGGGCAGCGTCCAGCGGCTTCAGTCCCTGCGCCAGGAGCCCGGTGATCAGGCCGGTGAGCACATCCCCGCTGCCGCCTGTGGCCATGCCCGGGTTCCCTGTGGTGTTGAACCAGTAGCTGCCGTCTGGTGAGGCGATGCCCGTGTAGGCGCCTTTTAATACGACGATCACATTGTGCCTTGTGGCAAAATCACGCTGCTTCTTGTGGCGTTCATAGCCGTTCCTGCTCTCCCCGGCCAGCCGGTCAAACTCCCTGGGATGGGGTGTCAGGATGGCCCCCCCGGGGAGCAGTTCAAACCAGTCAGGGTGGGCAGAGAGGATATTCAGTCCGTCCGCATCAATGACCAGGGGCACACCGGCCCTTTCCAGGACTGTTTTCAGGCCCCTGCCGGTATTCTGCTTGCATCCGATCCCCGGTCCGATCCCGATGGCGGTATAGGGAGCAAGGTCCGGGGGCTCACTGAAGAGGATATCGGACTGGTCAAGGCTGACAATGGCCTCCGGGAATGCGGTCTGGATAATGCTGTATCCAAACCGCGGGACGTGGAGGGTGACCAGCCCCGCCCCGCCCCTCAGGCATGATTCACCGGCCAGGAGGGCCGCCCCCATCATCCCGTAACAGCCCGAAATGATCAGACCGTGGCCGAAGGTGCCTTTATGGGCAAACCGGGAACGCTCCGGAAGCATGGCTGCGACCACCTCCTGTTCTATGGTCTGGTAGGGTGCAGCGGTCGCTGCGATGGCTTCGGGATGGAGCCTGATGTCCTGGACCCGCCAGGACCCCACATACGGATCGTTCTCGCTGAAAAAGAAGGAGAGGAACGGGAACTGGAAGGTCAGGGTATGGGCGGCCCTGATCACCGACTCCCGGTCATCCTCCCTGTTCTCCTCCCCGGACAACCCGGACGGGATATCTATGGAGATCACGGTCTCCGCATGCTGGTTGATATGCCGGATCACCTCAGCGGGGAAACCCGACACCTTCCGCGAGAGCCCCGATCCGAAGATGCCGTCCACCACCACGGCACCCCGGTCAATGGCAGGCAGCTCATCTCCTTTCCTGATCTCCCTGTATTCCGCAAGCCCCTGGTCAAGCAACCGCTGCCTGTTGACGGCACAATTTTCAGAAAGCTTCCCGAAGTCCAGCAATAAGCACTTTACCCGGTACTGCCTGGCCGCCAGCAACCGGGCCATGGCCAGTCCGTCCCCCCCGTTGTTGCCCGGCCCGGCGAAAACCACCACCTGCCGGTCTGTATGATAATGACGCACATACCAGCCCGCAAGCCGGATGGCCGCCCGCTCCATCAGTTCGATGGATCGGACAGGTTCGTGGTCAATGGTGTACCGATCGATCTCCCGGACCTGCCGGGCCTCGAATATTTTCATCACCTGCTCTTTTAATCAAAATTAAGAAAAAAGTATTTCTATATTTGTGCCCATACCAAACGGACTATTCATAAATACAGATCTTCATGTTAAAAGGACATCCCAAGGGACTCTACGTAGCCTTCTTTGCGAACATGGGTGAAAGGTTTGGTTTCTATACCATGATGGCGATCCTCGTGCTGTTCCTGCAGGCAAAATTCGGGCTTGCAGCTGAAAAAGCGGGTGATATCTACAGCTGGTTCTATTTCTTTATATATGCCCTGTCCCTGGTCGGGGGTATCCTAGCCGATGCCACCAGGAGATACACCGCGGTGATTGCCATGGGCCAGGTGATCATGTTCATTGGCTATTCCATGATGGTGATCCCCGGATTATCCCTGCCTGTCACCATCATCGGCCTGTTTACCATCGCCGTCGGGAACGGGTTCTTCAAAGGCAACCTCCAGGCGGTGGTGGGCCAGCTGTATGACGATCCGAAGTATAACAAGGTCCGGGACAACGCCTTCCTGATCTTCTATATGGGCATTAACGTGGGTGCGTTCTTTGCCCCTTTTGCTGCCATGGGCATCCGGAACTGGTGGCTTAAGGTGAACGGTTTCCTTCACGATGGAAGCCTGCCGGCACTTTGTCACCAGTACATGGACGGAACCCTGCAGGATGTGGGTGTGCTCCGGGAACTGGCCAATGCGGTAAGCCTGAATGGTCCGGTTACTGACCTGACAGCTTTCGCCAATACCTATATAGAGACTTTCTCAAAGGGATATAACATGGCTTTTGGGATCGCGGCTGCAGCCATGGTGATCTCGCTGCTGGCCTACCTGATCTTTCACAAGCACCTGCCCAGGAGGCAGAAAGCAGCCGGGGAAAAAACCATCACGCTTACCGAGAAGCCGCTGGCCATTCCTGTGGCCCTGGTGGCCGGAGCCGTTACCGCGGTGCTGATCAGTTTTGTGAAGGACTTTGCCACCGGCGGTGCCATCGGCCTTTTCGTGGGATTCGTCACCTGGATCATACTGATCGCCACCCGGGAGGAGAAACAGCGGGTTATCTCCCTTCTGCTGGTCTTCTTTGTGGTGATCTTCTTCTGGATGGGCTTCCACCAGAACGGTCTTACCTATACCTTCTTTGCAAGGGACTACACCGTAAAGAAGGTGGGGCCCGTTACCTACATGTTCTTCACCCTGGAGAACCTTCTTTCGGTCATTGCATTCCTGGCCGGGGTTTTCATGCTGATCGGCCGGAACGCAACGAAGAGGTCGAGGATCGCCGGAGCCCTACTGGCAGTGCTTGGCGGAGCTGCAGCTGTATGGTTCTACAGCCGCGGCGAAGCTGAGAATCCCATCGCACCCGAGGTGTTCCAGTCCTTCAACCCGCTTTTCATCGTCTCCCTCACCTTTGTGGTCATGGCAGTGTTTGCATGGCTGAACAAGAGGAACATGGAGCCTTCGACGCCCAAGAAAATAGGGATCGGAATGGTCATTGCATCCCTGGGATTTGTGATCATGATCATCGCTTCCATCAAGCTGGTTTCCCCCGTTGACCTGCAGGTGATGGATGAAGCGACAGGTGTGGTCAAATACAGCCCGGTCCCCGATGCCTCCAGGGTGATGCCCTACTGGCTTATCTCCTCCTACCTGGTCCTCACCTTTGCAGAGCTGTTCCTCAGTCCCATGGGACTCTCCTTTGTCTCCAAGGTGGCACCCGTCAGGTTCCAGGGGGTAATGCAGGGCGGCTGGCTGCTGGCTACCGCCGTGGGAAATAAATTGCTTTTCATCGGCAGTTTCTTCTGGGAAAAGATCGCTCTCTGGCAGCTATGGCTGATCTTCGCGGTCACCTGCCTGCTGTCGGCAGCCTTCATTTTCTCCATCCTGAAACGGCTGGAGCGGGCGACCAGGGATTCCTGACGGGCCGCCCCTTCCTGTTTAAAATCTTTATATTTCGCAAAGGTGTTCAAAAAGGGAGCCTAAGGCCATGCATGGCATGGGGTTCAGCGACCGTTTGAACAGCCCTGGAGAAATATAAAAATGGCGGGGTCTATTCGGGGGCGAAGAGCTCCCGGACGTTCTCCAGGTTCCCGTCGGTTTCTGCGGGATCCAGGCCCAGTATATGCGCAACAATGCCGTAGACCTCCACGTTGGCGAACGCGGAGGCGGTGTAGCCTTTCCGGAAGGCCGGTCCCTCCGCCATAAAGATGGTATGCATATCGGTAAAGGCATTGTCATAGCCGTGGGCACCCCTGGTCTGCCCTGGCAGTCCGGCTTTGGTACCGATGCTCCAGAGACTGTCAGCCACCACGACAATCCCGGGAAACCGGGGACTGCTGCCATAATGAAGGTGAGCCGGTATATCCTCTTTCTGCCATGCACTGACTCCCTCCAGGGTGTCCAGGCTGATGGTCACCGAGTCTGCAAACCCGTCCGCCGGGTCGATCAGGTAGACAGGGTTACCCCCGATGACACGATCGGTCCAGCCCTCCCTGATGTGGTCAGAAAGGTTTACATACCTCTCAGGGGCAACAGGTCCCATGCCGTGGTCGGAAAGCACGATCAGGTTCACACGATCGCTGTATTCCAGCTTCGATATTTCACTGCGAAGATACCCAAGTACGGAATCGACGTATTCAACCACTTCACCTGTGGCGGGATCCTCAGGACCATGGCTGTGTCCTGCCCCATCGGGCTCGTCAAAATAGAGTGTGACCAGCCCCGGGCGTTTTTGCGGCGGCCGTTTCAGCCACCTGATCACCTGGTCCACCCGGTCCAGGTAAGGCACGCTGCTGTCATACTCTTTCCAGTAGGCCGGGCGCAGACCCATCACCGGGGCCTCGCTTCCCACCCAGAAATAACAGGCTGCCCTGATGCCCTGTTTCTCAGCGGTAATCCATATCGGTTCCCCGGAATAGGCAGCGGGATTCGTCACCATACCCCTGTCATTGATCCTGTAAGTCGCCTGAAGATCAGGTGCATAAAAGCTGTTGTTGATGATCCCGTGGTTGTCCGGATAGAGGCCGGTGGCGAGGGTATAGTGGTTCGGGAAGGTTTTGGTGGGAAAGGAGGGTATCATCCTTTCAGCCTTTACACCGTTCCCGGTCATGGCATCGAAGTTCGGGGTATCGTAAAGTGCCGTGTAGTCCCACCTGAAACCGTCAAATGAAACCATCACAACATAACTGTCCGGGCTTCCGGTCCCGCTGTTCCGGCAGGAGAAGCAGGCAAAAATTGTCAGCAGCAGTAAAACGAACCGTGTATATTTCACAGGGGATCGATGGTTTACTGGTAAGGATCAAAATTGAGGTATTTCCGCTTCCTCTCCTCAAGCGGACGGAAAAAGAGGGTTCTGTCGGGCAATTCGGGAACTTCAAATTCACGAATGGACATATCCGGGCGGAACTGGTAAAAAGTGATCCGCGTGTTCTCATACCCCCCTGCAGAAGTTACCCGTGAAAAACGGTAAGGATCAAGAACCAGTCCGGGATCATACTCATCCAGAGAAAGGATGAACCGGTGACCGTATACCCTCAGGGCATTGGTGAAATAGAGGGTGATGTCATAGCCCGCAATGCCGTAGTTGATCCCCTTTCGGGTCATGGCCCGGGGTTCGGCATAAAAATGGTCCCTGTACCTTCTGAGAAACATATCTACCTTTGGATCAAGGTAATTCATCCAGAATGAATTGTAGAACATGAGGTTGAGCTCATGATAATACCGGTAGTCAATGCTCGAGAATTCGGTCCAGTACGAAGTGCCGATCATCTCGATCTCAAAATCCTTGAGCCGGTAATAGAGTGTTGAAACCACCCGGCTGGCCAGGGCTTCGTTCCTGGTTGGCACCACCACCAGGTTCTTCCGGTCTGTTGAAAGGGAATGGATGATATCATCCGAATGCCCGAGGGTCAGGATCATCTCCTTGAATATAACGGGTTCCTCGGGCCTGTAGTCATCAAAACCGTCAAATATCAGCTCCTGCAGATAGGCATGCTTTTCGACGTCCATGGAATCCTCCTCGCGCACATAGACAATATTGTATTGATACTTGCTGGCCACCAGTTTGGCCACCTCCCTGTATTCACTTTCCATGGAGGGGCTCAGCTGGAACAGGTACGGATTGTAGCGGATATAATTCATTTCATTGTAGAACGGGGTTACCAGGGGGATCCTGTTCTCCCGTGCAAATGCAGCCACGATCTCCAGGTTGAACGGGTAGAACGGCCCGATGATCAGGTCCATCTCCTCCATACCCTCTTCCGCCAGCAATGACCGTGTCCTCTCAACGCTCTTATGGGTGTCGAAGAAGCGCACATCCAGCTTCATACCGGTCTGTCTCATGGAATCCAGGGCCAGCAGCGATCCCTGGAAAAACTCCAGGAAGTTTACTGCCTGGGGGACCTTCTCCTCCATCCTGTAACGCTCAATGATCCGGTTCCTGCGTGTGGCGGACTCCACATCCCTGATCAGGGAATCAAGGGGCTCCGGCTTCCGGAAGTCGAAAGGAATGAAGTAGGCGATCCTGTAGGTCCGGTCCGGATCATAATGCTCACGGAGCAGCTCTTTATACGGGTATTCCTCCAGCAGGGAATCTCTCCTGATGCGCAGGAGCGAGTCCACCGGGATAGTATCCAGCGCCCTCTCCGGGTGATCGACCACCTGCGGGAGCGGGATCCTGATCACCTGCCCGGTTTTGGGGCCTCCCCAGCCAAGCTCCTGGTTGGCGGCCCTGACGTCCTGCACGGTAACTCCATAGTACATGGCAATCGAATAGAGGGTCTCTTTCCGTTTCACCTTGTGATAGGCGAATCCCTCTTCATTATAGGCCGGTTCAGGTTCCGGCCCTGTCTCCCCCGGCAACGGCTCAGGAATGATCAGACGCTGCCCCGGTTTCAGGTTTTCGGCCTGCACGGCAGGGTTGGCCCCGCGGAGGGCCGATTCGGAGATCCCGTAAATCCTGGCAATGCCGTAAAGGGTCTCCCCCGGCATGACTTTATGGGTGTGCCTTCCCCCGGCACCAGCCTCCTCCCTGGATGTATCAATCTCCTCCTCGAGTTTTGGACTGACCGGGATTTTCAGGGCCTGCCCGATCCGGATCCCCGAAACAACTCCGGGATTTTCAATGGAGATCTCCTTCTGGGAGACGTTGTAGGCTTTTGAGATGGCAAAAAGGGTCTCCCCCGGCTTCACCACATGTATGTAATAGACATTCCCCCCGAGGATCACCTTGCTGGAGGACCGCTCCACCCGAACAGGCTCCTGGGAGGATGCAGCCATGGAGATCAGCAATCCCAGCAGAAGAAAGAGATGCCTCCTATCTGGCGATGAAATCATGGATGTTCTTAAGGATCCGCTCTTCAATGCTGGAAGTATCAGCTCTGACAAACTTCTCTCCCGTGATGTTCTCAAAAAGCTCGATATACCTCTCACTCACCTCCTTCACAAATTCTTCCGGCATATGAGGGACCGCCTGGCCTTCCTTTCCCTGGAAACCATGGCTGATCAGCCACTGCCTCACAAATTCCTTTGAAAGCTGTTTCTGCTGTTCTCCCCTCTCCTGCCTCTCCTGGTATCCATCCGCATAGAAATACCGGGAGGAGTCCGGTGTATGGATCTCATCGATCAGGATGATCTCTCCGTCCCTGTTCCCGAATTCATACTTGGTGTCCACCAGGATCAGCCCCATTTCAGCAGCCATCTCCGTTCCCCGCAGGAAAAGCTTCCGGGTGTAATCCTCCATTCTGCTGTACTCCTCCCCGGGCACCAGTCCGGCAGCCAGGATCTCCTTCCGGGAGATATCCTCGTCATGCCCCGCTGCTGCCTTGGTACTGGGTGTGATGATCGGCTCCGGGAAGCGGTCATGTTCCCTCATGCCATCGGGCATGGGAACCCCGCTCAGGGTGCGCTTTCCATCCCTGTATTCCCTCCAGGCATGGCCCGTGAGGTAGCCCCTGATCACCATCTCCACCTTGTAGGGAATTGCCATATGGCCCACGGTAACATTGGGGTCGGGCGATGCGATCTTCCAGTTGGGAACAATATCGGCTGTCGCGTCCAGGAATTTGCAGGCGATCTGGTTCAGCACCTGGCCCTTGAACGGGATCCCTTTGGGCAGGACCACGTCAAATGCCGAAATCCTGTCCGATACCACCATGATCAGGTAGTCGTCATTGATGTTGTATACGTCTCTCACTTTCCCTGTATACAGGCTCTTCTGTCCTGGCAGGTTAAACTTGGTACCCTTAAGTGCGTTGGCCATATCAAATTGTTTTAATTTATTGGTCTATGCGGAATTCGGACCTTGCGGACCCTGCTTCGACTGCCCGTTGTAGGCATTGACAATGGACTTTACAAGCCGGTGCCGAATGATATCACGATCGTCAAACCTGATGATAGAGATCCCCCTGATCCCTTTCAGGATGCCGAGGGCCTGGACCAGTCCGGAATCCTCGTGGCGCGGAAGATCCACCTGCGAATCATCACCGGTGACAATAAACCTTGCGTCGGGGCCCATCCTGGTAAGGAACATCTTGAACTGCATGGGGGTTGCATTCTGTGCTTCATCCAGGATCACGAATGCATGATCCAGTGTCCGGCCCCTCATGTACGCCAGCGGGGCGATCTGGATGGTCCCGTCCTCCATGAACTGGATCAGTTTCTTTGCCGGGATCATATCCCTTAATGCATCGTACAGAGGCTGCAGGTAGGGGTCAAGTTTCTCTTTGAAATCGCCCGGCAGGAACCCCAGTTTTTCCCCGGCCTCGACCGCCGGGCGGGTCAGGATGATCCTTTTTACCTCCTTCTCTTTCAAAGACTTCACCGCCATGGCGATGGCCGTATAGGTTTTCCCTGTCCCGGCCGGACCGACAGCGATCAGCAGGTCGTTGGCCTCCCCGTCCTTCACCAGCCTTTTCTGATTCACTGTGATGGCCCTGATCTTCCTTCCGCGCTCTCCGTAGAGCAGCACCTCGTCATCAGGTCCCGGGGCTTCCATTTTATGGTTGGCTGCACCGGTGATCAGCTCTTCAAGGTCGTAGAGGTTCACCGTACTGAATTTGCGCAGGTAACGGATCACCAGGTCTACTTTTTCCTCGAACTCCTCCAGCCTTTTTTCGGTGCCCGTGGCACGGATCTCATTTCCCCGGGAGACTATCTTGAGATCGTCGAATATCTCGATGAATTTATTGAAGCGGACGTTGTTTACACCATAGAAATCAACCGGATCGACACCTTCCAAATAGATCAGCTTTTCCGCCATAAATTAAATTATAATCACTACTTTTGGAACCACAAATTAAGCTGTTTTTTTCAACATTCCAATAAGAAAATCCCTGCAGGAAACCCATGCACATTATCACACTTACGTCCGATTGGAACGAATTTGATTATTATGTTGCATCGCTGAAGGGGAAACTTTACAACCACTGTCCGGAAGCCCGGATCGTGGACATCAGCCACCAGGTCAAACCATTTAACACCGCCCAGGCCGCATTCCTGGTCCGGAACAGCTATCCCCATTTCCCGGAAGGCACCGTTCACATCATTGCGGTGAACACCGAACCGGAAGAGGGCGGACAACTGCTGGCTGCGCGCATGGCAGCCCAGTACTTTCTCTGCGCGGATAACGGGATGCTTGGTTTGCTGGGCGGTCAGGAACCTGAAATGGTGGTAAGCATTACCGAAATGGAGAAAAAGGGCCCGGCCAGTTTCATCTCCATCTCCACCCTTGCAGAGGTGGCCTGCAAACTGGCATCAGGAACCCCCCTGAAGGATCTTGGTGCGCCGGCCCTCTCCTACAACAGGCAGGTCCCGCTGAGACCCACCATCGAAGACCATATCATCACGGGCAGTGTGATCTATATCGATTCATACCAGAATGCCATTACCAACATTTCCAGGGAGCTTTTCGAGCGGGTTGGAGGCGGAAGACCATTTCAGATCTTCGTCCAGAGCAAGCACTACGTGCTGAAAAGGATCAACAGCAGGTACAATGAGACGCCCCCTGGGGAGCTGCTGGCCATATTCAATATGGTCGACCTCCTTGAAATTGCCATTCGCAACGGGAATGCTGCAGGATTGCTGAAGTTAACGACCAGTTCAACCGTCAGGATTGAATTCAATGAAGGAAAAGATGCATAGCAAAGAAGAGAAATTGAAAGCCTTTGAACGTCTCCTGGAACTCATGGATACTTTGAGGGAAAAGTGCCCCTGGGACCGGGAACAGACCCTGGACAGCCTCAGGAACCTGACCATCGAGGAGACCTACGAGCTTGCGGATGCCATCATGGACCAGGACCTGGGCGAGATTAAGAAAGAGCTGGGGGACCTGATCCTCCATATCGTCTTCTATGCGAAGATCGGGTCTGAAAAAGGGGCATTTGATGTGGCCGATGTACTTCACGGGATCAACCAGAAGCTGGTTTTCCGTCACCCGCATGTTTTCGGGGACCGGAAGGTCAGGGACTCCGGGGAGGTCATTGAGAACTGGGAGGAACTGAAGATGCAGGAAGGGCACCGAAGCGTTCTTGCAGGGGTGCCTGTTTCACTGCCCGCCCTGATCAAATCGCACAGGATACAGGATAAGGCAAGGGCGGTCGGATTTGACTGGGATCAGCGGGAGCAGGTCTGGGACAAGGTGATCGAAGAGATCAATGAGGTAAGGCAGGAGGTGACCAACGGGATTGACACCACCAGGATGGAAGACGAAATTGGTGACCTGCTCTTCTCCATCGTGAATGCTGCCCGGCTTTACAACATCGAGCCGGAAACCGCCCTCGAAAGGACGAACCGCAAGTTTATCAGGAGGTTTCAGTACCTGGAAGCGAAAGCCCAGGATTCGGGCAGGTCACTGAAGGAGATGAGCCTCGATGAGATGGAGGCCATCTGGCAGGAGGCAAAAACTATTTAGCTCCTGATCTCTTCCGGGGAGGAGCCTTTTCGGAGGGTTCCCCGGCAGCAGCAGCATTTTCGGGACCATCTTCCTCTTTCTCCGGTTCCGGGGCTCCGGCTTTTTCCTCATCACCCTCTTCTTTGTCAACCACCTCGAGCAGGTTGTGGCTGTGAAGCTGGTTGTACCACTGAAAAACCTTCCTGATGTCGGAAAGATAGACCCGTTCGTCGTCATAATCGGGGACCAGTTCTTCAAAATAGGCCTTTAACTGGTCGGTGGCCGACTTATGTGAAATGGCCTCTTTCCCTTCCGTTCTGTCATGGATCATCATGAATATATCGGAAAGCGGCACCTCATCGCCATGCGTGAAGATGGCAATGTCGTCCAGTGAACTCACCCGTGCTGTGGCAGGAGCCACATGCCTTTTCTTATCCTCGACGGATTCCACTACAACCCCGTTACGGGCCTGGGCAATGAACCTGAACAGACCGCTCTTACCGGAGATGGAAAGGATGTCTTTAAGCTTGATCGTCTTCATACCTCATGAAAAAGTGAACCAAATATAGCACTTCTAGTTGATTCCGCGCTCCTTCTTGATCTGATCATATGCCCCCTGGACCTTCCGGAATTTTTCGTGGGCCACCTTTTTAAAGTCCTCTCCCAGGTGGCTCACTTTGTCCGGATGGTACTTCATCGCCATGCGGCGATAGGCTTTCTTCACCTCTTCATCCGTTGCGGTGGGCTCAACCTCCAGGATCTTGTATGCGGCATCGGTCTGGCTTACGAACATGGCCCTGATACTCTCGAAATCGGAGTCCGTTATGCTCATATAACCCGATATCCGCTGTACAACAGTGCTCTCCGCATCACTTACCGATCCATCGGCAGATGCGATCCCGAAGAGGAAATGCAGCATTTCGAGCCTGTAGGAGTAATCCAGCCGCTGTGACAGCTGCTGCGTCACATCCCTGAGGGGGATATCCTGCTTCAGGATGTCCCGGAGCATCACCACGGCCTCAGAGGCCGTGTCCTCCCCGAAACGGGATACAAAATAGTGCTTCACATAATCGAGTTCACTTTTCATGACCCTTCCGTCAGCCTTCATCACCGCAGCGATCAGCACCAGCAGGGAGGCTGCATAATCACCCCGGAGCGTCCGGCTCCGGACATCCCTTGTCTGTCCCGCGGTGACCGTAGTGCCTGAATCAAATATGGAGCCTACTGCCAGACCCAGGATACCGCCAATGGGACCGCCCAGGGCCCATCCCAGTCCTAGTCCAACCCATTTCCCGAATTTTGTCATAACCGCTATTTCATGTTGATTATCTTCTCATGCAGTGCGATGATCTGTGGCAGCAACATATGCCTGTCATCATTCACAATCACTTCATCTGCCAGGACCCTCTTCTCCTCTTCATTCATCTGATGCATCATCCTCAGTTCCACCTCCTCCTTTTTCACTCCGTCCCGCTCCATCACCCTTCGGATCCTCAGCTCTGAAGGTGCGCAGACCAGTACTGTCCTGTCAAGGAACCTGCTTGCCCCGCTCTCGATCAGAATGGCAGCCTCCTCCACCACATAGGGCACGCCTGACCAGCCGGTCACCCACCTGCGGTAATCCTCCCGCACCACCGGGTGGACCAGGCCGTTCAACTTTCCGAGCAGCTCTCTCTGCCCGAACACCCTGCTGCCGACAAACCTGCGGTCAATCTCTCCATCCCGGTACGCCTCCTCACCCAGAAGTCCCTTGATGGCCTCCTTCAGTACGCCGTGGGTGTTCATCAGCCTTCCTGCCTCCCTGTCCGCATAGTAGACCGGAATGCCAAGCCGCTCAATAATACTGCAAACCAGTGTTTTGCCGCTCCCGATCCCGCCTGTGATCCCGACCTGGTACATTATCGCCTTGAGATGAGGAATTCGACAGACTTCGGATAGTACTCGTAGCTGAGCAGGTAAACCGGGACGTTCTGGATGGCCACATCCAGCTCCCTTGTTTTTTCATTGATGGAGGAGTAGTCCACCACTGCCCTGAACAGGTTCCTGTCCATCCGGTCATATTTGCTCAACCCCACATTGCAGGTAAACTTGACACGGGACGGGAATGTTTGCAGCGAGAGGCTGTCCGGCAGGTTGATCACCTCGACCGGAATGGAGATCTGAACCTCTGTGTACTTCTCCAGCTCAATCAGGCAGCTGACCCTGGATACACTGTATTCCAGGCCATTAAGTTTCATCAGCTTTACCTTGTCGCTGTAATCTTTCGTAAGCAGCCCGAGATCGCTTTTCACCGTACTTACATATTGCAGTGTATCCAGCACCACGTCCGGGCCGGTGACTTCGACAGAATCGGGCTCCAGGATGATCCCCTCCTTCGTGGTGAACTGGCGGTCCATTTCAAAAGTGAGACCGGGTTTTATCTTCAGCATCCTGGTCACACTCCTGGCAAACTGGAAAAAGAGGGTATCCGGTTTTATCTCCAGCAGCTGGAGTTCCGAAGGCAGCTGCCTCGATACCTGGTCCTTCAGGTATCTTGTCAGTATATAGGCCCTGGTGCTGTCCTGCCCGGGCCGGTTCAGGTTGAAGGCCGAGACCTTGAAACTGATGGGAACCGGTTTCCTGAAGATCTTATACCTCAGCAATGCATACCCGTGCGCATTGATCTGAAGGTCCAGATGCCCTGGCAGATCACCCACGAAAACCCTCTCTTCCGGAAAATCGGAGTATACCAGGGGGTATTCAATCTCTGAAGTGTAGCTCTTGCTCAAAGCATTGAGCAACCAGATAAACACAGAGATCAGCAGAAAGACCGAGAAGAGCAGGATCTTTTTTCGGAACTGCAATTTCTGCCCTTCAGGCACCCTGGGCCAATTGTGGAGGAAACCGTTTTCCACGACCTGTGACTTATCTTCTGGCTGGAGCAGGCTGATCACCCGGATCAGCCATCACGGCTGTTTTATCAACTTTGACGATCACATTGTCCGCGATCTCCAGGGTTACGGTACGTTCCTTCACATCTGTAATCTTCCCGTAAATGCCCCCCGTTGTCGTTACTTTATCACCCTTTTTCAGCGCATTCCTGAAATTCGTGGCCTCCTTCTGTTTCCTTACCTGCGGGCGGATCATAAAGAAATAGAACACCACAATGATCAGAAGCAGGAAGATCAGGGACTGCATGCCTGCGCCACCCGGACGCTGTGGTCCCGTTGCTG
>CAYXUD010000167.1:0-3075 GCA_964467775.1 uncultured Bacteroides sp.
CGGAGATAAGGGACTTCCTTGCGGCGTCCCTTGTGATCGTGGGCTAGCTACTCCGCCCTGCATGATGCCTGTGCGTAAGTACCGGTCTATCAGCTTCAACATTCGCTTGTCCGTTACCCTTCGCTTGATCTTGGCCATGAGTACATCATGATTCACTTCGTCAAAGAACTTGCTTAATTCCACATCTACGACCCATCGCTTCCCTTCCTGCATGTACCTCTGGGCCTGCCGAACCGCTTGTTCTGCGCTCTTGCCCTTGCGGTAGCCAAAACTGCTGTCCGAGAACTCCGGGTCAAACAGTGGATTTAGCACCTGGTGCATAGCTTGCTGGATCATCCGGTCCACGTTTCCCTCCCCCAGCCTTTTCAATCTCGGCCAAGCGTACGGGTTGCGGAAGGTAGGTCCCTTCCAACAAGCTCTTCGCTAACTTCCCTTGATTGCGTTGGAGCCATGTCCACAGGTCTTCGGTTGACATACCATCAACCCCCGGACTGCCCCCATTGCTTACCACTCGTCTACAGGCTCTTACCATATTGTGCCTGTCGACAACCTGCTTAAGTAAATTGTTACTCACTAGTGCAAGTTCAGCAGGAGTCCATAACTGATTTGATCCGCTCATACCATACCTCCCGTTTCCCGAACGATACCTCCGGTAAAAGCATCAGTCGTCTCAAACTGATTTTCTGTCTCTACTCTCATGTTACAACTCCTGTGTCTTACACTTAATTCTAGGTTCGCCCCTTCATCGATTATCGATCTCGACTACTATGGGCTCAGCTGACTCCTTCAAACCCTTAGCGGGCCTGAAGGTCTCCCCGGGTAATGCGCGGTCACCTTCACACTTATGTCTGCCTCATCTACATGGATCCTTTCCGTGTAAGTACCGGGCTTTAATGACTATGGACATCTTACCCAGGACCAATGCCTTTTATGAGGTTCCTGTTCGTCAGACCAGTGCTTTGCCTAAAGCTTCCTTCAGACATTCCCTCGCGGGTCTACCCTTGCCTTCAGCTAATACTTCTCCTTACCGGGTGTATAGAGGATTTTCACCTCCTAGTAACTGCGCCCTGCCGGGCGCACCATCAAAAAGGGGTTGTTTCCGAAGAAACAACCCCTTGACATATATCTGGATTTATCTGTTTTTACATCATGCCCATTCCGCCGCCGCCGCCACCGGGAGGCATCGGGGGCTCCGGTTCCTTGATGTCCACGATGGCACATTCTGTGGTCAGGAACATCCCGGCAATGGACGCGGCATTCTCCAGTGCAATGCGTGCCACTTTCGTCGGATCGATCACTCCCGATTCAAACAGGTTCTCGAACTTGTCGGTCTGGGCATTGTACCCGTAATCGCCTTTCCCGTCACTGATGGCCTTCACAACCACTGAACCTTCCAGTCCTGCATTTTCCGCGATCTGGCGAAGCGGCTCTTCCAGGGCCCTTCTGACAATGGCTATCCCTGTATTCTCGTCCTCGTTGACACCTTTGAATTTTTTCAGGCTTTCGAGGGCACGCAGGTATGCGACCCCGCCCCCTGGAATAATACCTTCCTCAACTGCAGCACGGGTGGCACTGAGGGCATCATCAAACAGGTCTTTCTTTAATTTCATTTCCACTTCGGAGGCTGCTCCAACGTAAATCACGGCAACGCCACCTGCCAGCTTGGCCAGGCGCTCCTGCAATTTTTCCCGGTCATAATCCGATGTGGTGTTCTCGATCTGTTTTTTGATCTGTCCCACCCTTGCATCGATCATGGTCTTCTCGCCGGCACCGTCAACGATGGTTGTATTCTCCTTATCAATGGTGATTTTCTTGGCCTCTCCAAGCATATCCAGTTCAGCACCCTCAAGTTTCAAACCTTTCTCTTCAGAGATCACGGTTCCCCCTGTCAGGATGGCAATGTCTTCCAGCATCTCTTTCCTCCTGTCGCCAAAACCGGGAGCCTTTACAGCAGCAATCTTCAATGATCCGCGAAGCTTGTTGACAACAAGTGTGGCCAGAGCCTCACCATCCACGTCCTCGGCTATGATCATCAGGGGACGCCCGTTCTGTGCGGTGGTCTCCAGAATGGGAAGCAGATCCTTCATGGTGGAGATCTTCTTGTCATGGATCAGCACGAAAGGATTCTCCAGGACAGCCTCCATCTTTTCGGTGTCGGTGACAAAATAGGCCGAGATGTATCCACGGTCAAACTGCATTCCCTCCACCACATCCACGTAGGTATCAGAAGATTTTGACTCCTCAATGGTAATGACTCCCTCCTTCTTCACCTTGGACATGGCTTCTGCAATCATTGCTCCGATGGATGCTTCATTGTTGGCAGAGATGGCAGCCACCTGCTCTATCTTCCGGTTGTCATCACCCACCTCTTTTGACTGGCTCTTGAGGCTTTTTACAACCTCAGCAACAGCTTTGTCGATGCCTCTTTTCAGGTCCATGGGATTGGCTCCTGCCGTAACGTTCTTCAGGCCCACCTGAACGATGGACTGTGCCAGGACGGTGGCAGTGGTGGTGCCGTCCCCGGCTTCATCGTTGGTCTTGGAAGCCACCTCCTTGACCATCTGGGCACCCACGTTCTCCACCGGGTCTTCCAGCTCCACCTCCTTTGCAACAGTCACACCATCCTTGGTGACCTGGGGTGCTCCGAATTTCTTTTCAATAATCACATTACGACCTTTGGGTCCCAGTGTTATCTTGACCGCGTTGGCCAGCTGATCAATACCTCGTTTCAGCTGATCGCGGGCCTCCATGTCAAATTTGATCTCTTTTGCCATTTTTTATACGTTTTATAGGTTACTTACTTTGTAATGAATAGAACATCATTCTGCGAAATTAGAAGGTAATCTTCTTCATCTATGGTTAATTCCTGGCCGGCAAATTTACCGTAAAGGACCTTGTCACCCACCTTGACCTCCATGGGTTCGTCCTTTTTGTCGGATCCAACCATTACCACTTTTCCATGCTGTGGCTTCTCCTTTGCCGTATCGGGGATGATGATGCCACTGGCGGTTTTTTCCTCAGCCTCTGAAGGCTTTACGAGGACCTTACCTGCAAGGATTTTGCCTTTAAGCTCTG
>CAYXUD010000168.1:0-18138 GCA_964467775.1 uncultured Bacteroides sp.
CATAGAGGTCATACCTGGGGTCCTCCAACACATGCTCAATCTTCTCGAACCCGAGCATGTCCATGAGTTCGGTGGATGCAGCGTTGTCTGATTTACTGATCATCAGGCGCATCTTTGCCCTTAATTCAGGCGTGTCTTCCAGCTCCCCTTTCTCCAGCGCGTCCATGGTGGCCAGCAGAATGGCGATCTTGGGCAGGCTGGCGGCATACATCATGACATTGCCATTCAGCCGTGCATATACAGGGTGATACGGATCGCTCAGGTCCACAAGCCCGACTGCCATCTTTCGCTGACTGATCAGCCGGCTCCACCTGGGATTTGCATTAACGACCCGCTCCAGGTCAGCCTGGAACGCGAGATCGATGACCGATCACAGGGGCGGAACACTGTCATTCCCCAAAACAAGCGGGAGTGCAGATATATCCGTTCTTCCCCCGGGCATCTCATCAGAAGAGGGTTCCTGTGCTTCCTGTTCACATGACAGGAGCATGATGGAGAACGCGGCTAAAAAGAATTTCAATTTCATAAAGTAAAATAGTCCGTTGATCAAGATGTAAAAGTAATCCAAATCCTCGTCAGGAAGATGAAACCGGGATGAAATAGGGATTAAAACGGGATTAATCCTTTGAGTGGAGGATCCATTTTTTCACCCGGATACAAGCCTGTGTAAAACGAATGGATCCTGTGCAGGGCCGGTCAATCAGAAAATCTGTGTATCTTGACAGGCGGGAACGACTTCCCGTTCAATTAAAATACAACTGGTCATATGACATGCAGGGTATGCAGCGGGACAGATCTTAAATTCTTCTATGCCAGCGGGGATAAGCAGCAATTCAGGTATTACAGGTGCGGCAACTGCGGATTGGTCAACCTTGACATGGAGGGTGTTGATATTTTCGATAACCAGAAAAAATACTTCAACCGGTTCATTCCACCGGTAGATTATGAAAGGGAAAAAGGGGCAAGGGACGCCTATGGATTCATCAAAAGATTTGTTCCCCTGAAGGGCAGGTATCTGGATATTGGATGTGGAAGCGGCGGGGTTCTCTATTTTGCCAGAAAAGACGGCTGGGAAGTGAAGGGACTGGAAATATCGGCCGATTATGCGAAGTATCTGAAAGAGCGGCTGGGCTTTGAAGTGGAGACCGCCAATTTCCTTGAATACGAAAATCCACGGGAGAAATTTGACCTTGTATCTTTAAGGCATGTCCTCGAGCATTTACCTGACTCCGTTCTGGCCATGAATAAGATCTCCGGATTATTGGTTGAACGGGGATATGCCCATCTGGAATTTCCCAACATCGACGGACTGGCCTTCAGGATGAAACGATTCATGGAAAAATCAGGATTATATAAGAAAAAATGGGACCCGGACTTCGTGCCCGGGCACTGTAACGAATTCTCCAGGAGGACTTTTGAATATCTTCTGGGGTTGACCGGGTTTGAACTGGTCAGGTGGGAAACATATTCGTTCAAACCTTTGAAGAATTTCTTCCATACAAGGATCCATATTGGCACAAAGGCACGGGCCATTATCAGGAAAAGATAGCGCATTGGCATCCTGTTAAAATGATAATAAACAGAATTGTCCCTCCTTCGCTGTCAATAACGATGAAAGGCAGGTTTTGGATTTTGCCGGTTTGTTCTCTACATTTACAGCTATCAAGATCCGGAAATGGGGTTCACCAAACTTCAACGGCAGCTCGCAAAAAGCCTGTTCCTGTTCCTGTTGCCCGCAGTAATCTGGCTTTTTGTCAATGCCTCGATCAACTGGCATGTCCACATTCTGCCCGGCGGTTATATGATTTCACATGCCCACCCCTATAAAAAAGCTCCATCCGGTTCATTTCCGTTTGAGAGACATGATCATACCAGGGCGGAATTGGTCCTGTTCAGCCTCATCAGTGATCCCGTTGCCCATATTGTCATACTTTTCTTTTCAGGCCTGTGCCTTATTTCTGTACTCCGGATAGTAAAGACCCGTGATCATTTCACCGAACCCGCCAGGGAATATTTCCAGGTGAACAACTACCACGCACCCCCGTTCCCTTAGTTCATTTCCGGTCATTGTATGTCTGATTAATGGTCTCCGACCTCTTAAAAACATATACCCCATGTTGAGATTTGGACCCATCGTGCAAATCATTATTGCCGGCCTGTTGATGAGAACGATCACCGGTCCGGTGATCCATGCCCAGGATTCCGCCCGGTGTTGTTGTCCGGACAGCATTTCCCAAAAAGTCCTGGAGCTGGAAAAGAGTGTGGCAACACTCAATCGTATCATTGCTGAGCAAAGCCAGGAGGATGAACTGGATGCCCTTCTCAGGGAGGCAAACCAGCTTTCAATGCAGCAGGAGGAGCAAGAGATTGATGTGTCAAAAAAATATTTCACCGGAGTCAGGCAGCAACAGGGGCTCAATCCCAATATCAGCTTCGGCATGGATTTCTTTGGCGCTGTCAGCACCTCCAGGTCCGGTTCGGTCAGTGAACCCAGCGATTTCAGTTACGGGAACAACGGATTCTATCTGAGGGAAGCCGAGCTCTCCCTGGTGGCACCGCTGGATCCCTTTACCAGGGGAAAAGGTTTTATTTCGGCCACACCTGAAGGCATTTCAGTGGATGAGGTCTATATGGAATGGCTGAATCTGCCGCTGAGCATGAACCTCAAGGCGGGTGTGTTCAAATCTGAATT
Organism: uncultured Bacteroides sp.; assembly: GCA_964467775.1. Classification (GTDB taxonomy): domain Bacteria; phylum Bacteroidota; class Bacteroidia; order Bacteroidales. The sequence goes on from CAYXUD010000168.1 coordinate 2,693, forward strand.
CGGGCTCCTGAACCGCTATCATGAACATGCACTGCCGCAGTTCGACAGGCCCTGTGCGCTGGTGAATATGTTCGGAAAAGATGGACTTGGCGGGGCAGGTATTGCGTCGAATTTCCTCCTGCCGCCCCTGATTGCCCACGTTACTACCCTGGATCTTTCGGTGATCTATGGCAGCAATTCTCAGAGCTTCAGATCCGACTCCGCCAGGGGAGTGATCTTTACGGGCCAGCTCCTTAATTATTATGACCTGTCGGCAAGCAACTACATTGAGGTCCGGCTGAGCGCTGCAGCGGGGAAAACCGATTACCCTGATGCAGATCTCAGTTCATATGTGGGAAGTGCGGGGATAACCTATAAATGGGCACCGGTCGGCCGGGAAAAATACAGAACACTGGAATGGAAAACAGAATTCCTTTACGGCTACCGTGAACTGCTCCAGGGGAACCACCAGAGCAAAGGGTTTTATTCGAGCATTCATGGCAAACTGGGTGCAAGGTTCTGGCTGGGCGGAAGGATCGGTTATTCTGAATTACCCTATGATCCCTCCCAGAATGAATGGGAATACACCCTTTCACTTGATTTCTGGCAGAGTGAATTTGTCCTGACCCGGCTTCAGTACCAGTACAACAACAGGAACATGCATGACCGGAAAGAGATGGGTGGACCGTTTCCCAGTGAACATACCCTGGTCATCCAGGTATCCTGGGCCATGGGGCCGCATAAACACGAAGCATATTAATGCAAAGAAAACAGATACGATATGGTTAGGTTCGCTACAAAGATTACACCGGTTATCCTGCTTTTGGTCATTTCAGGCTCTTTTGCGGTATCGGGACAGCAAATGCACCAGCACATGCACCAGCATCAACACGGGCTGAGAGGGAATGATGATGCCCTGCTGAATATTGTCTGTTCGTTTTCCGATTATGCCACCATTGCAGAAAGAATTGCCGGAATCTACGGCAATGTCCAGTACATAGCCCACGGAGAGCAGGATCCTCATTTTGTACCCCCCAAGCCCAGTTACTCCATGATGTTGCGTGATGCAGACCTGTGGATCACGACGGGTATGGATCTCGAGGGCTGGTCAACCACCATCCTTGACAAAGCCAGGAACAAACAGATCATGGATGGCGAGATCGGGTTTGTAGCTGTCTCCGACGGCATCAACGTGCTGCAGAAAGTTGATAAAGCGGACCGGACAGAAGGTGACATACACCTGATGGGGAATCCACACATCAACACGGGGCCCCTGAACTGGATGGTCATTGCTGCCAATATCACGACCGGCCTGATGAAAGTGGACCCGGTCCATTCAGCCTATTACAGGGCCAACCTCGAAGCGTTCAACGACCAGGTTTACAGGTCCCTTTTCGGGGATGAACTGGTGGATATCTTCGGTGGGGAGATGCTTGCAAAACTGCTGGAAAACAAGACCCTTTTCACCTTCCTGGAGAAGGATTACCAGGGCGAAAAACTGGCGGGGAAACTGGGTGGATGGCTGAAACAGATGGAACCGCTCAGGGGGACAAAGGTGGTTGCATATCATAAGAACTGGATCTATTTTGCAGAGACTTTCGGCCTGCAGATCGTCGGGTACATAGAACCCAAACCGGGCATACCTCCCTCTGCCAAGCATGTTCAGCAAATGATCCAGACCATTCAGGATCAAAAGATTAAGCTGATGCTGGTGGCCAGCTATTTTGAAAAGAATTCACCCAGGATGATCGAGGAGAAGACAGGCATAAAGGCACTCTATCTACCGCTGTTCGTGGGGGGAGCCCCCGGGGTATCTGATAATTTCCAGCTGGTGGATTACTGGATCGATCAGATCAAGCGGAACGTTCATTAGGAGGATCGTCGTATGAAGGAAACCTTGCTGTTCCTGTCCACCCCGGCCGTTGCCAGCATTCTGCTGGCTGTGATGCTGGGTTATTTCGGGAATCATATCCTTGCCCGCGGGATCATCTTTATCGATATCGCCATAGCCCAGATCGCCGCACTCGGCACCCTGATAGGCCTCCTGCTCGGTTTCGCGGAAGGATCCACCCAGGTCCAGCTGCTCTCCTACCTCTTCACGCTCCTCGTCATTGGCGGTTTTGCCTTCCTGAAGAAGAATTCACGTGCCATCCCGGCAGAAGCTGTGATCGGCATCATCTATTGCCTTGGACTGGCCCTGGCCATGCTGTTTGCCGAAAAGATCCCGGGAGGCTCCAACTATATCACGAAAGCCATCACAGGGAATATACTCTGGGTGACCTGGAAAAAGGTGCTGGTCCTGGCCCTGCTTTTTACGGGTATCGGCCTGGTACATCTGCCGGTGGGCAGGGACCTTTTCAGAATATCCGGCCAGGATCATGACAATTCAGAGCTCCGGCGGAGAACCCGGCTGTTGAACCTGCTTTTCTACATCACATTTGGCGTGGTGGTGGTCAAAGCGGTACTGATAGGCGGCATATTTCTGGTATTCACTTTGTTAATCGCCCCCTCCGCTGCTGCATCCATGTTTTTTCAAAGCTGGAAAGGGCGCCTGGTCTGGACATGGATCATCGGTGTGACCGGAGCGGTCGCGGGAATGCTGCTTTCCTATTTCCTGAATATATCGAACGGCCCGGCCATTGTCTGCCTGCTGGGGCTCCTGGTATTTGCCCTGGCCCTTATCAAATTAATCAAACCAGTTCACGGTTAAATAGTTATGAACATCATCGCAGACCTGGAATTTATCATTATACCCCTCATCACCAGTATGCTGTTGCTGTCGGTAACATCATACTTTGGAATCCATGTACTGAAAAGGGAAATCATTTTCATCGATATTGCCCTGGCCCAGATAGCAGCGCTGGGCGGGGTGGTTTCGGTCTACCTGGAGCACACGCTGCACGCACACGAGATCATGATCGGGAATTACTCCCTCTCCCATCTCCTGGGGTATTTATCCTCACTTATTTTCTGCCTCGGGGCAGCCGTCATATTCACATTCCTGAAAAACCCGAAGATCCGCATTCCCATCGAGGCGTTCATCGGGATTGCCTATGCCTTTGCAACAACGGCCGCTGTGATCATTCTGGATAAGGGGACAGGCGGGGATGTGCATCTGAATGAGATGCTGACAGGCGCATTGCTATGGACCACGTGGCCGCAGGTTCTCAGGCTTGCCGCGATCCTGCTGGTTATCGGCGGATTTCATCTCATATTCCGCAATAAATTCATCCGGTTGTCAGAGATCTACCTTGACAGATCGAACGCTCCAAAGGATTACAGGTTGTGGGATTTCCTGTTCTACTTCACTTTCGGGATCGTGATCATCGAGGCAGTCAGAATAGCGGGTGTTCTGACGGTATTTGCCTTCCTCATCCTTCCGGCCTCCCTCTCTGCACTGTTCGCCACCCGGTGGGACAGGCGCATACTCATCGGACTGGCTTCAGGGGTTGTTGCCACATTAGCAGGCCTGTACCTTTCTGTTGACCTGGATGTAACAGCTTCTCCACTGATCATCATCTTTCTAGGGGTGATCCTCCTGCTGGGGTTAGCTCTCAGAAGAGTGGCGGCAAAAGAACCCTCCCCTCCGCGCTGATCCGACCGTGTAATCAGTGATCTGGATATAAGTTCTTTATTCAACCGGTTCGCGAATAGTACCTCTTAAAAATATAATACGCCGGGATCCCGGCAGCGACGGTCGCTAACGCTATGGACGACTCAATGGGCCTTTCGAGGAAGGCGAGCACAAGGATCAGGATACCGGTCAAAACATAAAAAACCTGTGTGAATGGATACCCGGGTAACCTGGGAGCTGAAGGGTCGCTTTTTCTCAAAACCGTAACACCCACTACAGCAAGTATGGGAAATATTCCCAGTGCAAATCCCATGTAGGTAAGCACCTGGTCAAAAGTGCCGGAAAGAGCCAGGATCACTGCTATGATACCCTGAAATATGATGGAATTGGCGGGGACCTGGAACCTGGGATGGATCTTTGCCACCGACTTGAAAAAAATGCCATCTTTTGCCATGGCATAATAGACCCTCGGGCCCAGGATAATAAATACACTGAGAGATGAGAAGAGGGCAAAACCGATCAGAAGTGAGAAGAGTGTTTCGGCAGACCTTCCGAACAGCTTTCCCATGGCCAGTCCGCCGACAGAGATCACACCCTTCATTTCCTGCGGATCAATGGCATATACAAAGAGTGCATTCAGTCCAAGATAAAGCAGCAGTACAACTCCTGTTCCCAGGAGAAGCGACCGGGGCAGTATCCGGGAGGGATTCCTTATTTCACCCCCTATATAGGTGGAGGCGTTCCAGCCGCTGTATGCGAACATGATCCACATCAGGGAAAGCCCGATGGTCTTCCACCCGGCGAAACCTTCAGGGGCACTCTTAACCGGGCTGAAATGGGTGACATCCCCCTTACCGAAGAGAAAGCCTGCCAGAAGAAGAACCATGATCAGGGCAACCTTGAGAATGGTGAGTACGTTCTGAACACGGGCCCCCGATTTCATTCCGCGGTAATGAATGAACGTAAAGATCACTATCACGCTAACAGCAAGGAAGGTTTTAGTGGCGGACGGACCCATGATCCCGGCACTTTCAAACCACTCCGGGATCCCGGGCAGTGCCCTGCAGAAGTATTCACTGGACCCAATGGCCGAGGCGGCGATAGGGGCGGAAAAACCCACTGTAAATGAGGTCCAGCCGCTCAGGAAGCCAAGAAGGGGATTATAAAGCCTGGAAAGGAAGTGGTACTCGCCTCCGGATCCCGGCATGGCTGCACCCAGTTCGCCGTAGGAAAGGGCCCCGCAAAGTGCGATCACGCCCCCTATGACCCACAGGGCAAGCATCAGAAGGGGGTTATTCAGTCCCGCCAGCAGGAGCCCGGACGTTGTAAAGATCCCGGCACCGATCATATTTGCCACCACAATATTGGTGGTCGGGAACAATCCCAGCTTCCTGGGCAGTTGAGCTTCCGTCATGATCAGGCCGGTTGTTATTCTGCCGTTTTGTAGCTGATCAGTAAACCGGCTCCGTCGCTGTTCAGTGTGGATTCATAATTCTTCCTGCTTCTTACAAATTCAAGGTAATCCTGGCTGTAACCATCGCTCCTGCCTCCCCTGCTGCTGTCCGATATGTTGTGGGTCGTGAAGCAGCCTCCGACCCTGAGCTTGGGATCCACATCCGTGAAATAGTTCTTGTACCAGTATTTATCCGCGTCACTGAAAACAAAATCGAAGGGCCCCTTCAGTTCCCTGACCAGCGAATGGGCATCTGCCAGGCGTGCATCAATGCATGCGGAGAGACCCGCCTCTTCAAAATTCTCGAGGGCGGTCCTGTGCCTGCCCTCATCAATTTCAATGGTGATCAGCTTACCCCCGGTTTTGCTGAGGGCCCAGGCCATATAGATGCCCGAGTAACCCGTGGAGGTGCCTATTTCCAGTGCACTCCGGTATCTTCCCTTCAGGATGAGATCATGGAGCAGCTTTGCATCGGCCGTGGGAACATTCATGTCATGCCATCGCCCGGAGTGGTCGGAAAGAAATTTCTTCACTCTCTGATCAAGTGCCGGATCCTCTTTGAGAGGCTGGGCCTTCAGCTGCCGCGGAGTGATAGCGGCTGTCATCAGCAGACAAAACAGGCTACAACTTATCATTTGCTTCATTTTCTTCAGGTAACATTTAAATTCCGGGTTATTTCAGCCACAATGTAGCTATTCTTTCCAGTTTTGATATCGGGCTTTACCAATGGTTTAATATAAATTTCCCGTGCATATCCTTCCGGGGTGCGGTCCAGCCGCCATTTTTATTAAATTCGGATCCAAACCGGTTCAGATCCCGGTCACTGTAACATCGGGGTGGAGTTCGTGTCAAATATGAAACCTGGTTAAATCTTGTCCTATGAATCCCGGCAAAACCTTACTGTCCCTGGTGATCATTCTCTGGTTCGGCATCTCTGCCGGTGCCCAGACCGGTTATATGCAGCAGTGGCCCCAGTTCCGGGGGCCCTTTGCATCCGGCATTATGGATGGCGCGGACCTGCCCGAAAAGTGGGATATCCAAACGGGCGAAAACATCCGCTGGAAGGTGGGGATACCCGGACTGGGCCACTCCTGCCCGGTGGTATGGGGCAACAGGCTCTTTGTGACCACCGCCATCAGCGGGAGCGGGAAGGACTCCCTGAAGGTGGGATTGTACGGGGATATTGACGAAGTGAACGACCGGTCTGTCCACGAGTTCAGGGTATACTGCATTGATAAACTCACCGGCAGGATCATATGGGAACAGCTTGCCCACAGGGGGATACCCAGGACCGAGCGCCACACCAAGTCGTCACATGCCAATCCCACACCGGCCACCAACGGGAAATACCTGGTGGTTTTTTTCGGGTCGGAAGGGTTGTACTGCTACGACCTGGACGGGAAGTTAAAGTGGAAGAGGGACTTCGGCAAGATGAATGCGGGCCCCTATACCGATCCTGATGTGGAGTGGGGTTTTGCCAGCTCTCCCATCCTGCACGAAAACAGGATCATACTCCAGTGCGATTTTATCGGTGATGGATTCATTGCAGCACTGGATGCGGAGACCGGCAAAGAGATCTGGCGCACCCCGCGGGAAGAGGTCTCCACCTGGTCCACCCCCAACTTCTACAACCAGGGATCCTGCAGGCAAATCGTTGTTAACGGGTGGAACCATATCGGCGGTTACGATTTCGATACGGGCAGGCAGATCTGGAACCTGGGCGGGGGAGGGGATGCGCCGGCACCCACACCGGTTTTTGGGAACGGGATGATCTTTATCCACGGGGCCCATGGAAGGTATTCCCCCATATTTGCCATCAGGCCCGGAGCAAAGGGTGATATCACCCTGCATGGTGACAGCACAGCCAGCGAGTACATTGCCTGGAGCATCAAAAGGGGCGGGGCCTATATGCCCACCGACCTGGTATATGGGGATTATCTCTATAACCTCCGGATGAACGGGAGCATGACCTGTTACCGGGCAGCCACGGGAGAGGTGGTCTATAAGGAGCGGATCCCCGATGCCATGGGGATCAGCGCCTCGGGAATTGCTTCCGGCGGGAAGCTCTATTATTCACTGGAACAGGGGGATGTGGTGGTGGTAAAAGCCGGTCCGGAATTTGAGATCCTGTCGCGTAACCCCATGGATGACCTGATCATGGCCACGCCGGCCATTTCCGGGAACATGCTCTATTTCCGGACCCGGCACTACCTGGTGGCGGTCGGGAAAGATCAATTGAACCAGTAGGAGAGCTTCACCACGATCCCCCGGTCCCTGGTTACGAACCCTTCAGGATATGCGTTTTCAGTATAGACGATGAAAAGGTCCGAAACAGGGGCGAAGCGCCACTGGAAGCGCAGGTTCACATTCAGGTTGTCGATCTGGTTGTTGTACTGGACGTAGGCGGTGAAGAAGAGGTTCTCAGTAAATGTGATGTCCAGGCGCGGACCGGCCAGGAACAGGTCCGCGCTGGTGAAAGGCCCGGGGAGCAGGATCCTGTTGTAGGAAGCAACCAGGGAAAGGCTGCCGTAAGGCTGAACCCGGTAATTCAGATCCGCGTCCAGGCTCAGGCGGGTCCCGTTAAAGAAGCCCCCATACCTGCCCGATAACGCGCAGGTAAAGAGCCGGCGCTGGTTGGACCCCCAATTCAGGGCCACCTCCGTCCAGGTGAATTCCTCCCCTGCAGGGATCTTGGCTCCCCCCGTATTGGTGGGATCGAATGGTTCCTGGAGCCTCACATACCCTTCCTCCACATCCAGCGACAGGGAACTCCCGTCCATCCAGGTCAGGGAATAGCGCAGCTCGATCTCCCTGTCGGTCAGTGAAAGATCCGGGTCAAAAAAGAGGTCTGCCCGTAGCTGGGGACCGTGATTGGCGATCCTGTCAGAAACAGGGTAGAACCGGTAACCTGTGACGGGATTGGACTGGTGGTAGCCTTTCCTCCTGACGAATCCCATCTCGGCCAGGTAGTTTCCCCCGACGAAAACCTGGTTCCAGCCGGCCGAGAATTGCTGCGTTTCATAATGGATCATGGCTGCGGTGGAAAAGCGGTTGCCGCCCGGTCCCGGGTAGAAGGAGTGGTGGTAGAAAACCTTGCCGGTCCAGTTGTTGTCAGCGCTTGCCAGGTTAAGCTCGGCCCCGGCCACCCTGTTGTATAGCCGGGAATGAAGAGAGCTGTCGGCACCGGTTCCAGTCAGCTGTTTATTTGTCAGGAAGAAGCCAACATTGGAGCGTTTGAGAATTCTCCGCTGGAGCACAGCCACGCTGAAATTACTGGCCGCTATGGTATCCTTTGAACCGGTTTGCATGTTCATGATCCCCACACGCCAGTTTTCCCCGGCCTTACCGCTGAGCCTTGCCCCGGCGATCACAGGTGCATCCAGCCCGATCCGCCTGGAGAAAAAGGGCCGGAGGTTTTCACTCCCCAGGCCTGCAAAGAGGTCACTGTTCTCCAGGAAGAATTTACGCTTCTCGGGGAAAAAGAGCTCGAAGCGCTCCAGGTTCGTCCTCTGGCGGTCCACCTCCACCTGGGAATAGTCGGGAATGATGGTCACATCCAGGTTCATGGAGGTGGAGAGTATCAGTTTGGCATCAAGCCCTGCACCGCCACCTGGTTCAATATCTTCACCCGCCTCTTTCTGGTGCGTCGCTTTTCCTGAAATATAGGGTATCAGGGAGAACCTTACACCGGCTGCCGGGGGAGGCTCTTCCCAGATCAGGGTTCCTGTATAGGCCAGGTTGGCGGACTGGAACTGCCTGGGTACCGGGGCCCAGGCCGATTTTTCATTGGTTTTAAGATCCAGCCGGCTGAAATTGATCCCCCATTCCGGGTCCCCTTCGCGGTAGCGCACGGTCCTGAAGGGAATGCTGAACTCTGCCACCCAGTATTCAGGGTGGTTCCGCACCGCAGAACGCCATTTGCCATCCCATTCCAGGGATACATTTCCCCCGTCGGCCTGTATGCCATCCCACTGGGCCCCGGCGGCATTTACCCCGAATGCAAATCCGTTGGTCTGGTCATTATAGGTATCAATGGCGGCAAAGAAATTATCGTTTCTCCCGAAGTCCCAGTCCCTCCGGTAGGATTCCATGGGCCGTTTACCGGGCATGGTATCATGACAGAGGATGCCTATGAAGATACTGGTTTCATCATAGGCCATCATCACCTCGGTCTGTGCACGGGCGAAACCGGTATCGATGGGCAGGATCCTGTAGAATGGAGAGGTTTTTTCCGCAACCATCCAGACCGGTTCATCCAGGATGCCATCCACAGTGACAGGCTGGTCTGCCCTTTTTGCCAGGATCCGGTATGCATTCCGGTTCACTGCACCGGACTGGCCCGGTAAGGAATTGAAACAGAAAAGAAGGAGGGTGGTGCAGACCGGCAGCGAAAATCTCATCTTATACAACCAAACTGCTAAGATAATCGAGGAACCGGAACATCAGCTCCTGGTTCTCCCTGAAAAACCTTTTCTCTTCCAGGATCTCCTTCCCGGTCTGGATATAGGGACCCGGGACGAGGTCATCCCTGCAGTTTTCAGTCAGTTTCCTGACACCCTCCGGGGTAACCTCAAGGTGGAACTGGAAAGCCACGACCCTGCCGTCGTAAATGAATCCCTGACTGGCAAAAGCCTGTGATTCAGCGATGCGGGTGGCCCCCGCAGGGATCTGGAACGTGTCACCGTGCCAGTGAAAGACCTTTCGGCTGGATGGGAGTTCCCTGCAGATCCGGTAATCCCCCAGGGCGGGCAGGAAATGCAGGTTATGCCATCCGATCTCCCTCTGCTCCCCCGGCAGGACTTCCGATCCCAGCGAGGTGGCAATGATCTGTGCCCCCAGGCAGATGCCGATCAAGGGTTTGCGGGAACCGATAAATGCTGTTACCCATTCAATCTCCTCCTGCATCCACGGGTGGACATGGAAATCATAGACGTTCATGGGGCCTCCCATCATGACAAGCAGGTCAATGGGGTCAGCTTCCGGGAGCGGATCACCTTTATAGAACCGGGTAAATTCCAGTTGATGATGATGCCTCTTTATCCACCGGAGGATAGCACCCGGCCCCTCGAAGGGCACGTGCATAAAGCAGTGGATGTTCAGTGGTCTGCCCATCATCAGTTCTCCTTCCTGAACCGGCACAACAGTTCCCGCACCAGGTCCACACTCTCTATATAGTAAGAGGCTTTGGTGGTTGAGGTCCCCACCTTGATGGAGTAGGCGTCCTCTGGCATGGCATCAAAGGTATATTCATCGGTCCAGTCATCACCCACAGCCAGGATGAAATCATAATTGTGGTCGCCCATTTTGTGCATGGCGGCCCTCCCTTTGTTGATTCCCGAATATTTGATCTCCAATACCTTATCCCCGTCCATAATTTCCAGGTTCAGGTTGGAGATCAGTGTGCGCAATTCATCCTTCAGCTCCCAGGCCCTTTGCATCCCCAGGTCAGGGTCGGCCTGCCTGTAATGCCAGACGAGCGAGAAGTTCTTGTCCTCGATAAAGGTCCTGGGGGTCTGGTCCACATAATACTCCAGCAGTGGCTGCACCGATTTCTTCCATTCATTATCGATCTGTTCCATCATGTGCCAGTCCCCCCCGGGCTCCCGCAGCCATACGCCGTGCTCAGCAATAAAATGGATCTTCCAGGAAGGATCAAACCACTTGCCGAGGGTTTCCTTGTCGCGGCCGCTGATGATCACTATGGTATTATGCTCATCCATGGATAGATTCCTCAGCAATTCGTAGAGCAGTTCGTCGGGCCTGGCATCTTCCGGGTTCTTTTTAAACCATGCGAGGGTACCATCGTAGTCAAGGAACAGGATCCGGTGTTTCGATTGACTGTAGGCCGTCACGATCTGTTTCATCCGGGTGATGTTGATCTTATGTGTAAGGGTGACCTCCTGGATCTCCTTGACCTCCTCCAGGCTCTTGATGAATTCGCTGGCCCAGCGCTCCACCGTGTAGCGCTGCAGGCGCTGCATCATCACCTTGTTCCTGCGTACCTGTTCCTCCACCGGCATCTCAATGGCCTCCCTGATGGCTTCGGCGATATCATCCAGGTTATTGGGATTGACCAGCAGGGATTCATGGAGTTCCTTGGAGGCTCCGGCCAGTTCACTGAGGATCAATACACCCTCCCCGTTGTGCCGGGAGGCCACAAATTCCTTGGCCACCAGGTTCATCCCGTCCCGAAGCGGCAGGATCAGGGCGATATCTGACAGGGAATAGAGATCGATCCGTTCGTCCATGCCAAAGGTCTGGTTCAGGTACCGGACAGGGGTCCAGGTGATGGTCCCGTAATTCCCGTTGATCCGCCCCACCAGTTCATCCACCTGGCTTTTCAGGTTGAAGAAGGATTCGCTTGTCTCCCCGGATGGTATGGCCTGGACGATCAGGCTGACCTTTCCCTGGTACTCCGGATAGGTCTGCAGGAACCTTTCAAATGCCCTGATGCGCTGTGGGATCCCCTTGGTATAGTCAAGCTTGTCGATGGAGATGATCAGCTTGTCCAGGTTTCCCGATTGTTTAAACAGTTTCATCTCCTGCTGGATCACCGATGGCTTTGACCTTTCGCTGTGGATGGAAAGCGACTTGTTGCGGAACCTGTCGTAATTGATCCCCTTCGGAAAGACATCCACTTTCAGGGTTCTCTCCCCGAGGGAGATCCGGTTAAAAACAGAATCCACTCCCATCAGCCTCCTTACTGAGCTCATGAAGTGCCTCACATAATCATAGACCTGAAAACCGATCAGATCTGCGCCCAGCATACCCTCGATCACCTCCAGGCGCCAGGGGAGCAGACGGAAGATCTCAAACGAGGGGAAAGGCACATGGATGAAAAGCCCGATGGAGATGCCGGGTTTCTGGCTTCGGATCATATGCGGCACCAGCATCAGGTGGTAGTCGTGTATCCAGAGGGTATCACCGTCATTGACGATCTGGAGGATTTTATCGGCAAAGAGCTGGTTGATCTTCACATACGCCTTCCATGAAACCTCACTGTAGGTGACGTGTTCCGTGAAATAGTGAAAAAGGGGCCAGAGGGTATTCCGTGCAAATCCGTGGAGGTACAGGTTCCAGTCCCGGGTCCTTGGGAAAAGAGGTACGCAATTGAATGGCTCCAGCTGATGCGTAAGCATTTGAGCTTCCTCCGGAGAGAAATCATGGTTTTCAAATTCAGTCAATCCCACCCAGATTGGCTGATAGGCCTGGTAGAAATTTTGCAGGCCGGAGATGGTCTGCTCGTCGGCCTTCTCGATCACATACTGTTCATCCTGCCATGCGATTTTTACAGGAAGCAGGTTTGATGCCAGGATCAATCTTTTCATTGGCCGTTTTGAACAATAAATGATTTGAATGCTTCTATAAAATTAGATACCTTGATGACCAATACCAAATTAATCGTTAAACCATATGTCCTTTCAGCCCAAATTTGATGCAGTCATTTTCGATCTTGACGGAGTGATCACGAAAACTGCCCTGGTGCATGCTTCTGCCTGGAAAAAGATGTTCGATGAATATTTGAGATCAAGGGAAGAACGTTTTGGTGAACCCTTCCGGGAGTTTACCCATGCCCGGGACTATCTCCCGTTCGTGGATGGTAAACCGAGGTATAAGGGGGTGGCCTCTTTCATTGAATCCAGGGGTATAGAGCTGCCTTTCGGGGACCCGGGAGACAGCACTGAGAGAGAGACGGTCTGTGGATTGGGCAACCGGAAGAACATCATGTTCAATCAGGTGCTTGAGGAGGAGGGGGTGGAGGTCTATGAAACGACCGTTGAGCTCCTTCACGGGCTGAAGGAGGCAGGGGTGAGGATCGGTGTGGCTTCTTCCAGCAAAAATTGTAAACAGGTGCTGGAGAAGGCCGGGTTGCTCGATCTGTTTGAGACACGTGTGGATGGGATCGTATCAGCCGAGATCGGTCTCAAGGGGAAACCCGAACCAGATATATTCACCACGGCATGTGACAACCTGGGGGTGGCGTACCACCGTTCCGTGGTGGTGGAAGATGCAGTCTCCGGAGTACAGGCCGGGAGGAAAGGGAATTTCGGCCTTGTCCTGGGCGTTGCCCGTGAAGAAAATACCAGGGAACTGTTTGCAGGAGGGGGGGATATCGTGGTGGAGGACCTGGGTGATATCGGGCTGGAAGGGATCAACCAGTGGTTTGAGAACGGGATGGAGCGTGATGGATGGATGCTCAGGTATTATGACTATCATCTGGATACGGAACGGTCAAGGGAAGCCCTGCTGACTGTTGGAAACGGGTATTTCGGGACCCGTGGTGCCCTGGAGGAGAGTTCCGCCAACCATGTGAATTATCCGGGGACCTACGTTTCAGGCCTCTATAACAGACTGGTTTCCAGGGTAGGGGACCGGGATATTGAGAACGAGGACTTTGTGAATATTACCAACTGGCTGCCGGTGACATTCCGGATAGGGGAGGGCCCCTGGTTTTCCTTCGCACCGGAACCCTCCTGCATGATCAGGAAGATAGACCGCACCCTTGATTTTCTGACCGGTGAATTGAAAAAGGAGATGGTGGTGGAAGACCGGAAAGGAAGGCTCACCAGGGTGGTTTCATCCAGGTTCACCAGCATGGCGGATCCCCACAGGGCCGGACTCCGGTATGCGGTGACACCCCTGAACTATGACGGAAAAGTGGAGATCAGGTCTGCGTTACGGGGTGATCACCGGAATGCAGGGGTTGAGCGGTATAATTCCCTGAACCAGCAGCACCTGGTCCCTGTCAGTGAGGCGATGGCCGGTGGCCGGATGGAGCTGGCCGTGAAGACCTCGCAATCGGATTGTACGATCGCCATGTGTGCAAGACACAGGGTTTATGGATCAGGGGTCCGGCATACCACACGGACCGGGAAAGGATGGATCAGACAGAGCCATATCGCCGATGCAGTGAAAGGCAGGGAGGTCATCCTGGAGAAGATGGTGTCGCTGTACACTTCACGGGACGCGGGAGCAGCGGATCCGCTCGGCAGTGCCAGGACCACGCTGGACAATATGGACGGCTATGCGGAAGAATGTTTACATTCAGCCGCCAGCTGGAAGAAGATCTGGGATGAAATTGACATCACCATCTGGGGGGACCGGGAAGCACAGCGGCTCGTCAGGCTGCACCTGTTCCATTTAATGGTGACGGCCTCCCCGCACCATGCGGGGCTTGATGCGGGAATACCGCCCAGGGGACTTCACGGCGAAGCTTACCGGGGGCATATTTTCTGGGACGAATTATACATCCTGCCGTTCTATAACCTTCATTTCCCGGAGGTGGTCAAATCGGTGCTCATGTACAGGTACCGGCGCCTGGAGGCCGCCCGGGAATATGCAAAACAACACGGGTACGAAGGGGCCATGTTCCCCTGGCAGAGCGGAAGCGATGGCAGGGAGGAGACCCAGGTGATACACCTGAATCCATTGTCAGGTGAGTGGGGAGATGATTACAGTTCGCTTCAGAGGCACATCTCCCTGGCGATTGCCTATAATGTCTGGAACTATTATCACGCTACCGGGGATCTCGGCTTTATGGTCCACCACGGGGCGGAGATCCTTCTGGATATTTGCAGGTTCTGGGTAAGCAAGGCCAGGCTGGACCCTCAGAACGGACGGTATCATATTGACCGGGTCATGGGACCGGATGAATTCCATGAGAAGCTCCCGGGTCGCACAGAGGGGGGTCTCACAGACAATGCATACAGCAACATCATGGTAAGCTGGATGCTGGATAAGGCTTTCAGGCTCCTGGATCAGATGGCCGAAGACCAGAGGACCATGATCCTTGACCTGCTTTCACTGGGGAAGGCGGAGCTTGAAAAGTGGAAAGAGATCATGCACCACCTATCCTTGAATAGAGATGAAAACGGGGTGGTGGAGCAGTTCCGGGGATATTTCCAGCTGGCTGAACTGGACTGGGACCATTACAGGAAGCGTTACGTGGACATTCACCGGCTTGACAGGATCCTGAAAGCGGAGGACAAATCACCGGATGACTTCAAGCTCTCCAAGCAGGCTGACCTGTTGATGACATTCTATAATCTTGGTGAAGAGGAGGTTACGCGCATACTGAACCAGATGGGCCATACCATGCCGGAGAATTACCTGGAGACCAATTTTGACTATTATATAAACCGGACCTCCCACGGTTCGACCCTGAGCAGGCTGGTTCACGCCAGGCTGGCATGGCAGATGGGCAGGAAGGCCACAGGATGGGGCCTTTTCATGGATGCCTTAAGGAGTGACCTTGTGGATATTCAGGGAGGCACAACAGGAGAAGGGATCCATTGCGGGGTGATGGCTGGAACTGTCTGTGATGTGGTCTCCACTTTTGGTGGTCTGAACCTGAAAGGGGACTACCCGGTCCTGGACCCTGTCCTCCCTGGTAACTGGACCGGACTGCAATTCAATTTTTCCTTTAAGGGGGCTCATTAC
>CAYXUD010000169.1:0-31874 GCA_964467775.1 uncultured Bacteroides sp.
AGCATGTGCAGGATTCCCACTGCTGGTACCGCAAAGAGATCAGGATCATCCGGAACCTCCCGGAGATCCACTCCTGGGAATCGGCTCAGTCGTTCCGGAGGATCCCCGGTTTCGACGGGGTGAACTACAGGCAGCAGGAGGGAACCTATAAACTGAAAGTGGCGGATGTGGATGCCGAGATCTTTCACTACGGGTGGGTAAGGCCCCCCCGGGTCATGCAGGACAAGATCAAGGTATTCAGCATGAACCACCAGGGCAGGGAGAAAATTGAAAAACAGATAGCGGACCATAAATATGACCGGGTATTCGATTACGGGAACCTGGCCAGACTGGCCAGGTTCAACGGGACCCACCCCGCGGTGATGAAAAATTGGATCTCCGGATTCGACTGGAAGGATCAGCTGCGTTTTACCGGACCTGCCAGGTGCCTGAACCCCCTCAGATCGAAACACGATAAAATCAAGTACCGGCTCATCTCCTGGATCGAGAAGAACCTGCTCTCCGGCAGGCGGCTGGGGGAATTCAGGAATTATACGGTGGTGAAAAGATAAGGAGTTCAACCCCCGCTTTACGGGGAGATCAGCTGGCCCTGTCTGTTGAACCTCTTTTTACCCGGTAACTCCTCACCCGCTTCAAAGGTGAGCTCCTCCATCAGTTCACCCGTTTCGTAATACCTTCTGGTGAGCCCGTGCTTCCTTCCGTAGTGGAAGCTGGTATGTTCATACACCTGCCCGTTCCTGTAATACCAGAGCGCAGGACCGTGTTTTCTGCCATGTACATAGGTGATCTTTGAATGCACGGTCTTACCGTCCTCATAGTAGTTTACCTTGACCCCGTGTACATAGCCGTCATCATCCACCGGGTTGATACTGGAGAGCGTTCCGTCGTCCCGCTTCTTTTTCACCATGGAAGCGGAGTCATCCTGTGGACCGGAGGCGGGCCTTTCATTGCCCGCTCCACAGCCGGCAATCCCTGTTGTGAGCAGGGCCATTGCAACGATTCTTAAGATGGGATTCATCATAGAAATTTGTAAGCGCCAAATATACTGGATTATTTTATTTTCGAATAACTCACCTCGTTGGTCAGCGGCTGCCCCTCTTCAAACTCCTTCAGGTTCCGGAGGGTGGTAGCGGCGATCTGCTCCATGGCTTCCCTGGTGAAGAAAGCCTGGTGGGCGGTGATCAGGACATTGGGGAAGGTCATCAGCCGGGCGATCTGGTCGTCCTGCAGGATCTCCTCCGACCGGTCCCTGAAGAAGAGCTTCTCCTCCTGTTCGTATACATCGATCCCCAGGTAACCCACGTGGCGGCTTTTAAGTGCTTTTATCACATCATGCGTATTGACAAGTCCGCCCCGGCTGGTATTGATCAGCATCACACCGGGCTTCATCAGGGCGAGGGTCTGGCGGTTCACCAGGTATGCGGTTTCAGGGATCAGGGGACAGTGAAGGGAGATAATATCCGAAGCGGACAGCAGTGTCTCTATCTGCACGTATTCCACACCACCGGCTGTCAGTTCCTCACTGGGATATTTGTCGAAGGCAAGGATCCGGCAGCCCATTCCGGACATGATCCGGGCAAAGGCGGTGCCGATCCTCCCGGTCCCGATCACACCCACCGTCTTCCCGCTGATGTTGAACCCGGTGAGCCGTTCCAGGGAGAAATTCCCTTCCCTTACGCGGTTGTAGGCTTTATGGGTCTTCCGGTTCAGGGTCAGGATCAGGGCCAGGGCATGCTCTGCCACAGATTCGGGAGAGTAGGCAGGTACACGCACCACCCTGATCCCGGCCTCCTCCGCGGCAGCCAGGTCCACATTGTTGAACCCGGCACACCGCAGTGCGATAACTTTTACGCCGAGTTCCCCTATGATGATGATTGTCTCCCGGTCCACCACGTCGTTCACAAATACACAGACAGCGTCAAACCCTGCGGCAAGGTGGGCGGTCCGGATCCGGAGCCGGGTTTCAAAATGGGTGATCTCGTGGCTGAATCCCTGAACGGCGGCTGAAAAATATTCCGTATCGTAGGATTTCGAACTGAAAAGCGCTATTTTCATGGGATATCGGATTGGGTAAACCATATAATATAACAACCAGGCCGTGATTTTGTGTGATGGAAAGAGTTAAATGACCCCGGACACGATTGTTACAGGGGGAGATAATAAATAACATCATGAAAATCAAATTATTCCAGGTGGATGCATTTACCAGCGTTCTTTTCAGGGGGAACCCTGCCGCAGTTTGTATCCTTGACCAGTGGCTGGAGGATGAAAGGATGCAGAACATTGCCGGTGAAAACAACCTCTCCGAAACCGCCTTTTCGGTCCGGGATGGGGAGCGTTACATCATCAGGTGGTTCACCCCCAGGGTAGAGGTGGATCTTTGCGGTCATGCCACCCTGGCAACGGCCCACGTTTTGTTCAACCACCTGAACCACCCTTCCCGCATGGTGGTGTTCCACTCACCCCGCAGCGGCAGGCTTTCCGTTGAGAAATCGGGGGATCAGCTTCTCATGGATTTTCCGGCCGGCACACTGGAGGAGATACCCATCCCTGAAGGGGTGGTTCAGGCTTTGCACATAGCCCCGGTCAAAGCATTCAGGGGACAGACCGACACGATGCTGGTCTATGCAAGCCAGTCTGAAATAGAGCGAATGAAACCCGATTTTGACCTTCTCGCCGGATCCGGGGGACGGGGTGTGATCGTAACGGCCATGGGGAGTGATGTCGATTTTGTATCGCGTTTCTTTGCTCCTCAAACGGGGATCAATGAGGATCCGGTCACCGGTTCCGCACATACCACTTTAACCCCATACTGGGCCAGGGTGCTCAATAAGCAACGATTAACCGCAAGGCAGCTTTCGGCCAGGGGGGGAGAACTTGTCTGCGAGGATCACGGGGAGAGGGTGAAGATCCTGGGCAGGGCCATCACCTATCTGGCAGGAGAGATCAGTATATAGGCCGGATTTCAGGTTTTCCGGCCCGATAAGATCTTCTCCCGTGTCATTGAAAAGGTGGATATTATTTCTTACATTTATTTCTGATTGTAACTGATTGCCAGCTACCTTATGGGAGGAGTCAGGTTATATGCACTGGTTGCCATCGTTCTTGTCCTGGAAACAGTTTGTTCAGCCCAGACAGCATCCACGATCACCAACCCGGTACTTGAATTAAAGGATAATAAGATCCATATTGAATATGGTATCCTCAACAGTGATACCACGCAACTCTATAATGTCAGGCTGGAGATCACCGATTCAGCGGGAAATATCATAGATGCGCACACCTTCTCCGGGGATATAGGGAGGCAGGTCCAGGGTGGAGAGGATAAGTGCATCATCTGGAGCTTCCAGGCTGACAATGTGAATATTAACGGCGATCTTTATATTCAGATCTACGCCGTGGCAGACCGCAAGGAATTTTCAAGGGCTTCACTCATCCTCCAGTCAGTGGCCTTCCCGGGACTCGGATTAACCCGGCTGAATGGCGGGCCACACTGGTTAAAGGGCCTGGCAGGCTATGGTTGTATCGCCGGCTCGGTAATCCTGAACAGGATGGCGATCTCCACTTACGATGAATACAAGAACCCGGGATCAGCGGAGCAAGCCGGTTCACTGCTGGAAGAGGCCGGCAGGCAGGACAATATATCGGAAGCACTGGCCTTTGTTGCAGCCGGAATCTGGGCGACCGATCTTGTATGGACCATTATCGGGACTTCTGGCAGGAACAGAGGGGGCGGTCCGGCTGGCCGGAAGGGGATAACCGTGTTCACAGGCTTTGACCCGGCCCATCAGGTGCCCCTGCTCTCTTTTCGATACCGGTTTTAATTGCGCTACCTAATGCAAAAGGTCTATGAAGGTTCATCCGATCACGATCATTCTGGCAGCTACCCTGTTGGGCGGAGTAGTTGATGGCCAGGAGATAAAGACCGACAGGGTCAGGTTTAACCTGAAAAACATTTCGGTCGTGCCGGAAGGGCAGGAACATACAGGTGATAAGCCGGTAATAGAGGTCATCTCCCCTGCGAAGAACGGTGACGGGCTGTTCCGGAGTTCGCAGCCTGACATCGATCTCATCGGCCAGGTAACCGCGGCAAGCGGGGTGAGCTTTGTAACCGTGAATTCAAAAATGGCAGAGGTCAATGAGAAGGGCATGTTCACCCACTCCCTCCGGCTGGACCCTGGTGAAAACCAGATCAAACTGGTAGCAGGCGATGCAGAGAAGAACCTTACGGAGGAGGTGATCACCATCGAGTATACCCCTCCCGTGGTCACACTGGCAGAGAGGATCGCCGGACAATCAAAATACTTCGGTCTGATCATCGGCATTGAAAACTATATGGATGAGAATATTCCGGACCTGAATAATCCCATCAGGGATGCGGAGAAGGTTTACAACGTATTGATCACGCATTATACATTTGATCCGGAGAATATCCACATGCTCAGGGATGCCACCCGTGACGACCTGATCCGGGTCCTGGATGAACTTTCCCACGAGGTGACTTCTGATGATAACCTTCTGATATTCTATGCCGGCCATGGCTGGTGGGATGAGGAGGCCAATAACGGCTACTGGCTGCCGGCTGATGCTGACAGCCGGGTAAAGACCAACTGGTTCAGGAACAGCGCACTGGTGGACTACCTGAAGGAGATCAATTCGAGGCACACCCTTCTGATAGCCGATGCATGTTTCGGGGGTTCCATCTTCAGGACCAGGGCAGCATTCCCCAGCCGGGAAAAGGCGTATGAAAAGCTGTATGAATTGCCAAGCCGGAAGGCGATGACCAGCGGTACCCTGACCGAAGTCCCGGACCGCAGTTCATTTACAAGGTTCCTGGTGGAAAGGCTGAATGAAAACATGGATACCTACATTTCATCGGAACAGCTTTTCAGCAGCTTCCGCATAGCGGTCATTAACAACAGCGATGCCATTCCGCAATACGGGGAAATAGGCAATGTGGGGGACCAGGGGGGCGATTTCATTTTCATCAGGAGAAAACAGTGAAAGCCAGGGATGAAAAATAACACAAATAGACCATGGCTTACGCAGTTTTTGCTCGTGATCGGCCTGCTGTCCATCCTTTTACTCTCCGGCACATGCAAGCGGTTCGAACCGGACCAGCTGGTCATCATTGAAACAGGACCTGTTTCAGAGATCACGTATCATTCCTGTTCGGTGACCGGGCAGGTTTATGATGCCGGACCTGACGGGATCGACCAGCACGGGTTTGTGTGGTCCCTTCAGCAGGACCCCAAGGTCGAAGGCAGCTCCAGGACTGACCTTGGATCACGTAACAACACAGGGAGCTTCACCGGGACCATTTCCGGGCTTGCACCCAGTTCGGTTTACCATATCAGGGCATATGGAACAGCCGGGCCGGAAACCACCTACGGGAAAGAGGTTACATTTACAACCTCTTCCCCGGCCCTGCCTGTGGTCATCACCCTACAGGTCTCCGTTATCACAGATACCTCTGCCCGGTCGGGCGGGGAAGTAACTGAGGACGGAGGGGCTGAAATCACGGCCAGGGGGGTATGCTGGGACACCGTCCCGAACCCCACCCTGGAGGACAGCCTCACCAGGGACGGAACCGGAACTGGGATCTTTACAAGCCAGGTTAAAAACCTTAGCTATGGCACCACCTACTACCTGAAGGCATATGCCACCAATTCGGTGGGTACAGCCTACGGTGAGGAGCGGCAATTCACCACCGGGCCGCGACAACCGGTACCTGCGGCAGTCATTACCGGGGAGATAACAGCCATCACTGACAGTTCGGCCATGGGTGGCGGGACAGTGACCGATGACGGAGGATCGGAGATCACTGCCCGGGGTCTATGCTGGAGCATATTCCAGAACCCCTCCGTATTTGATGATACCACGGTATGTGGTGCCGGAACCGGGGAATTCAGCAGCATGCTCACCGGACTCGACTGCAATACCGGCTATTATGTCAGGGCCTATGCCACCAATGAGGCAGGCACATCCTATGGGGAGCAGAGGGTTTTCACTACGGAATCCTGCCCCGTGTTCCTCCCGGTGGTCGTGACGCTTTCAGCCTATGAGATATCCGATACCTCGGCATTCAGCGGGGGGAACGTCACTGATGACGGAGGAGCCCCCGTAACCGCAAGGGGTGTCTGCTGGGCGACCCATCCGGATCCCTCCATTGGTGATGATCACACGGAAAACGGAACGGGCACAGGTTCATTTACAAGTTATATCGCGGAGCTGGAATTCCTGACCACCTATTATTACGTGGCTTATGCCACCAATCCGGAAGGAACGGCCTACGGGGATATCCTGGAACTGACAACCCTTGACAAGCGCAACCATGTGACAGATATTGACAGGAATACGTACCGGGTCGTTACCATCGGGTCTCAGGTCTGGATGGCTGAGAACCTGAGGGCCTCCCGTTATGCTGACGGTACCCCCATACCGCTGGTGGAGGATCAGACCACCTGGGGGGATCTGACCATCTCTGATAAGGCATTCTGTTATTACAGCTATGATTCAACCTACAAGGAAGAGTATGGGGCGTTATACTCCTGGCCTGCTGCAATGAATGGTGAAGCAGGCAGTGATCTGAATCCCAGCGGGATCCAGGGAGCATGCCCGGATGGCTGGCACCTGCCCAGCGATAATGAGTGGAAAGATCTGGAGATGTTCCTCGGGATGACACAGAACAAGGCTGACAGTACCGGATACCGGGGTGAGGGGATCGGGGGCAAGCTGAAAGCAACCGGTACAGATCACTGGGAGGATCCCAATACCGGAGCTACCGATGAATCCGGGTTCAGTGCCCTGCCAGGCGGTTTAAACAATTCAGCAGGATACTGTTACAACCAGACCATTGATTGTTATTTCTGGTCTTCAACCGATGGCGGTGATAACGAGATATGGTACAGATACCTGTCATACGAGCGTTCGGAAATATACCGGGACATGACATACTGGTATGGAGACGGGTTCTCGGTACGTTGTGTCAAAGATGACTAAAAATCATAACCAATAGCAGATGTACTATTTAGTCATTGAGAACCTCGGCGTTGAACGCTGTATCCACCGTAGCCGGAAAGACCGGTACGGGGAAGGCACCTCTTTCAGCTGTACCCCTGACCTGGAGTTTCCCGGAGGTGAACTGGTGAGGGAGGTATCCATATCATGCAGTGAAGCACCTGATCCACCGTTGCGGGCAAAGGTCTACCGCAAGTGAACCCTGCGAGCGAATCCCGCAGATTGCGGCGGGATCTGCGAGCCCGAGATATAAATGTACCATGAGCATCCAACAGTTATCCGCTGCCAGTCTGATCCTGTTTGTCATTGCTTCAGGATGCACCTCCCTGAAAAGGTTCAGATCGGCCACTTACATGGGCCGGGATGATTCCCTGGTGGATATGGCCCTTTTCGGGGCCACCCTGGCCAGATCCGGGCCCGAAACACCGGGCAAAAACCTCTGGGACCTGAGCGCAAGCGCCCAGACCCAGCTGATCCAGATCCTGAATGAGCGGTACCCTGACAATGAACAGTTTACCGGGGAGCTCAACAGGGAATACCTGGCAGAGGGCCCTGTGAGCCCTGTGGATTATACCAGCATGGACCTGCTCATGGTCTTTACCATCAGCAGGCAGAAGGATTATGCCGGGATCGGCCCGGGCAAAGGCCTGTTTTCGCCGGCTGACAGGATCGAACAGGTAAGATTCACGCTGAGGATCCCCCCGGAATACAACCTCTCCTTCACAGGCTGGAACCGTTATGCCACCGAATACGGGGAGATCGAGATAGCGGATGTGAGCTTCTCGCGGAGCCTCGAACTGGATGCTGAACTCAGCGGCGATGTGGCAGACGCGGGTGCAAAAGGCGCTTTCAGCCGCAGCGAGGAACAGCAGGTCAGGTCGAGGTACCTGAAGCTGAACGGGAGTATCAGCGGTCAGCGGATCGAGATCGAGGAGGAGGGAGCCACAGGGATAGATTTGACCGGCAATGTGATCGCCGATGTATCACTTCGTTTCGAAGGTTTTCCCGAACGGGTCACCATTCCCCTCTTCTCCGGCCCTGTATGGAGCCCGGTCCCGGAGGTATCCTCCCTGAGATTCACCGATGTCATCGTCCCGCGCATGGAAGATGTCCCGGAAGCGATCATGGGCACCCTGGAACTGGAATATATATACAGGCATGTCCGGTCCGGTTGGAAGACCTTCCAGGAGTGGGACGACCGGGTGGCCTATTATCAGGGGAGGATAAAAAAGCAGATCCCCCTTTTCAAGAAGCAACAGTACCTGCCTGCCCTCTATTGCCTGGGTACAGATGCCGGAGGGAAGGAGACCGTAAAGATCAGGACAGGCACAGGGCAGGAGTACCCGCTGCAGTTCAGGAATTACCGTGAAGCCGCCCGGTTTTTTGAGTGGCTGGTTATTTCGGCCCGGGATCAGGAAGATATCCCCGCTGATGAAACCATCTCCATCGGGGACCATACCCTGGTTTACATGGGCAGATCCCTGACCCGGGGGGCCTTGGCTGCAGGGAGCCGGCTGAAGGTGATGCCGGTTTATGAATAATCCCTTTTTTCTTTCCAAGATAGCTGATCTGCGGTGAATTCGTGAGGAATTGCTAACTTTATTTTCCCTGAATCATCAGTAATCCATCAGAAACAGACATGAAAAAAGATCATCAGGAACCAGATCAGATATCAAGAAGAGGGTTTTTCCGCAGCGCCGGACTTGGAGCAGCCGCCATTGCCGGTATGCCTTTACTGGCAAACTCCTGTTCCGGAAATATGGTGCGGAAGATCACAGCGTTCTTTGAACAGGGTGACGTGATCCTGTTCCAGGGTGATTCCATCACCGATGCCGGAAGGAACAGGGAACGCGGGCTTCCGAATGATGCCTGGTCATTCGGTACAGGGTATGCCTGTATTGCAGCCTCATGGCTGCTTAAGGAGCTGGCCCAGAGGGAGCTGACGATCTTCAACAGAGGGATCAGCGGAAACAAGGTATATCAGCTGAATGAGCGCTGGGAAAAGGATTGCCTGCTGCTGAATCCCGATGTGCTGAGCATCCTTATCGGGGTGAACGATTACTGGCATACGCGCGAAGGGAGGTACGACGGCACCCCTGAGATCTACGGGACCGATTTCCGTGCCCTTTTGACCCGGACAAAGGAGCAGTTCCCGGATATGAAACTGGTCATCTGCCAGCCCTTTATACTTGATCAGACCAGTGTGGTGGATGAAAGCTGGATTGAGCCCTTCAGGCTTTACCAGGATATTGCCCGGCAAGTGGCAGCCGAGTTCGGGGCCGTCTGGGTTCCTTTCCAGGAGGCGTTCAACAGGGCTGCTGAGCTGGCCCACCCCACCTACTGGACATTTGACGGAGTGCATCCATCCATGGCGGGTGCACAGCTGATGGCCGAAGCCTGGCTGGAAGCAATATCGGGCTCGCGGTGAGCAATATTGTTGTGAACGGCCGGGCCGGATCTTGATAAGGTAACCAGGATCCAGTGCGTTAACAGAAAAAATAATCTCTTTTTTATTCCCGGGTAAAAAGGATTTTGTAATTTGAACGTTGACTAACCCACAAAAAGCCGACAAATCGATGAAGCCAATCAACCTAGCATTACTGACCATAATTGCTGTTTTCCTCCAGGGATGCTATCCCGACCCGGTGGCTAATTTCAATTACAGTTATACAGACAATGTGGCTCCCGCAGAGGTCACATTCACGAACCTTTCCACCGATGCGGAGGAGTATCTATGGGATTTTGGAGACGGCTACAGTTCCACTTCCTCGAGCCCGATACACACTTACGATGATGGCGGGAATTTCATGATCACCCTTCGTGCCACGGGCAGGGGGGGAGATGCGAGCACCTCCAAGAGCATTAATATCCTTGATCCCACCACCTATTCCGTCAGGAACCTCTCCACTATCACACTCTACAATGTTACGAGTTACTACTGGGACGGAGGGGACTATGTCTATGACGAGGTTAGTCATGGCACCATTTACAACGGTGGCCAGAGCGCCGAGGTGATCACTGAGCGCAGTCAGATCTACGTGGATTTCAAATTTGAACCCGGCGGTGGCTGGTACCTGGTCTGGGATCCCTATTACCTGACCCAGAATACGGTAAACTACCTGGTTATTGATCTCAATACCGTAGTGGCCGGTCCGTACGAGAAAAAAAGCGCTTCTGTTGAGGACCATCCCAGGCTCCTGGAGAACGCACCTGCCATGCTGCTGAAAGACCTTGTTGCCGAATAGCGCAATGCTGAAACAAGAGCAGGAGAGCGATCTGCCGCCGGCGGATCGCTTTTTTTGGTCCGTCCGGCAGGCTTTTGATTATTCCGGATTCGTGATTACCTTGGTCTTATGAGAATTATTCAACTATTACCGGTCATGGCATTCGTGCTGTTCTCCTGCAGTGAAGATATCCCTTCAGATATAGATCTTCGTGAGGAGATGCGGGATTTTGTAATCGGGATCAGCGAATACGCGAAAGCGTCCAACGCTTCCTTCGTGGTGATACCGCAGAACGGCATAGAACTGGTATCGGTGAATGGCGAATCCGATGGCCCGGTTCATGCTGACTATCTGGAGGCCATTGACGGGCACGGACAGGAGGACCTCTATTACGGCTATAACAGGGATGACAAAGCCACCCCGGCGGATGAAAATGCCTACCTGCGTTCATTCCTGGACAGATCCAGGGCAGAGGGAAATGTCATCCTGGTCACCGACTACTGCTCCACGCATTCCAACATGGATGATTCCTACTCCCGGAACCATGCCGCGGGATATGTCTCCTTTGCGGCGGACAGCAGGGAGCTGGACCGCATTCCCGCTTACCCGGATCCCGTTTATGGGGGGAATAACTCTGAGATCGCAGGCCTGCAGGAAGTGCAGAATTTCCTCTACCTGATCAACCCGGAAAATTTCAGCTCAAAGCCCGACTTTATCCAGGCGGTCACTTCGACCAACTTTGACCTGCTGATCATGGACCTGTTCTTCCGTGACAACACGGCCTTTACCGAGGCCGAGATCAGCCAGCTGAGAAGCAAGGCAAACGGGGGCAAACGCCTGGTGATCGCCTACATGTCGATCGGGGAGGCAGAGGACTACCGGTTCTACTGGCAGTCGGGCTGGAGCAAGGATCCGCCCTCCTGGATCGACAGTGAAAATCCCGACTGGGAAGGGAATTTCAAGGTCTGGTACTGGGAGGAGGAGTGGCAGGCCATCATTTACGGGAGCCACGATTCCTACCTGGGAAGGATCATGGAGGCCGGTTTCGATGGTGTCTACCTGGACATCATTGATGCATTTGAGTATTATGAATAGGCGGAAGGCCGGTTCAGGTCCACGCTTTCCCAAAGGGATTACTTCGTGATCCCAGAACGGGATTACTCGAAGCATTACATGCTTCTCATGATCCCAGAACGGGATTACTCGAAGCATTACATCCTTCTCGTGATCCCTGGAGGGGAGGACCTTCCAACCATTGAAAGCCCAATTACTCGCAGGCTCGCAATTGGTTTTTATTTTCCGATAACCTCGCTCAAGCAAGCTTGGCTCGGTTCCCGGAAAACAAAAAACCCGATCTCGCGATCGGGCTTTCAATGGTTGGCGGAGGAAGAGGGATTCGAACCCCCGGTCCGCGTGAACGGACAACGGTTTTCAAGACCGCCGCATTCGACCACTCTGCCATTCCTCCGGGCGCAAAATTAGTAAATTTTCGGGACTGGGAGCCGGGCTGAAACCCTATTCAGGCAGAGGCCGGGGTTCATCAGGGGAAAAGTTTGTGGTGACGGACGATTCAGACGATTTGGTCGAAAAATAAAAAAGAAACGTTTTTGGGGCCTGACCGGAAGTGATATGAATGACGCTTATCTACAAAAACTCAGTATTTATCAACATTTCAGCGATTTTTTTTTGGCTCTTTCTTGTGCAGGTAAGAGAAAAAATTATATTTGTATAGAATTTGGCTAGATATAATACCATATTACTAACCCTTAAATTCATTTATTATGAACAAAGCACAATTAATAGATGCTATTGCTGCTGAGGCCAACCTGACTAAGGCAGATGCCAAGAGGGCTCTTGACGCTTTTATCGCTACTACTACTGCTGCATTAAAGAAAGGTAACCGTGTTGCCCTGGTTGGTTTCGGTTCATTCTCAGTTTCAGAAAGAGGTGCAAGAACCGGCAGGAACCCGCAGACCGGTGCCGAGATCAGAATTGCTGCCAAGAAGGTTGTGAAGTTCAAAGCTGGAAGTGAGTTAGGAGACGCTGTCAAGTAAAGATATTTGAACTGCATTTGAAGGGGGCCCGGGCCCCCTTTTTTTATGGTACTCAATTTTTTTTGATATGGGATAATTATTTACCTTTGATTAACAGATCCTTTTTGTAGATCAGCACGTATCTTTGGTTGATTAAATACTTTTGCGCATGAATTGCATGATCATTGACGATGATACACTTTCCAGGAGAATTATCGAGGAATTTATTCAGAAAACCGATGGACTGGAGCTGATATCATCCAGCGGGGATCCGGTTGAAGGAATCAATATCCTGAAAAAACATGATGAGATACACCTGATCTTCCTGGATATTGAAATGCCTGAGATGTCGGGTATTGAGCTGCTTAATACCCTGAAGAATCCTCCGCAGGTGATCATTGTATCATCCAAAGGAAAATATGCAGTGGATTCCTACGAGTATGATGTGACGGACTACCTCCTGAAGCCGGTTGATTACGGCCGCTTTTACAGGGCGGTTGCCAAGGCTTTCAAGCGCTTCGAGCAGATGACCGCCGAGCAGCTGGGGAAGGATGAGATTTTCATTAAGAAGAATGCCACGCTGGTCAAGCTCAGGTATGACGATATCCTGTGGGTGGAAGCACTCGAGAATTACGTGATCTTCAACACCTTTTCAGAAAAGTATACCATTCATTTCACGATGAAGGCCATCGAGCAGAAGCTTCCGGGTTCGAAATTCACCAGGGTACACCGCTCCTATATTGTGAATACGAGCTGCATCAATGTGATTGAAGATAATTCTGTGATCATCAAGGTTGTGGATGGCAGCAGATCCATCCCCATCGGCAAATCCTATAAAGAGAAGCTGATGAGGGACATCAACCTGATTATCAAGTAGCCCATGGTTTCAAACAGGCAGTTGTTTCTGCGGCATATAGCGCAGACTTCTGATCTTTCCCTCCAGTTTGAAGTTGAGAGAGCTGACGGGATATATTTCTATGACCCTTCAGGGAAAGCCTATATTGACCTGGTTTCAGGTGTGTCAGTCTCGGCTGTCGGACACGGGCATCCGGAGGTGCTGGAGGCTATTAAGCTGCAGACAGACCGGTATCTTCACACGATGGTGTACGGGGAATTTGTTCAGGCCCCGCAAGTCCGTTATGCCGAGTGGCTGGCCCAAAGGCTCCCCTCTGGCCTGGACAATGTATTTTTTGTGACCTCGGGAAGCGAAGCGATTGAAGGGGCCATGAAACTGGCCAAACGTTTCAGCGGCAGAAGTGAATTCCGGGCATTCAAAAATGCTTACCATGGCGGGACGCACGGGGCCCTCAGTATCCTGGGAAATGAGAAGGCCCGCTCGGGATCACTGCCACTGTTACCCGGGATCAAGCATCTCCGGTTCAATGTGGAGGAGGATCTGTCGCTGATCGATGAGAGTGTTGCGGCGGTAATGGTTGAGCCCATTCAGGCCGAGGCGGGCATCATTGAGCCTGAGGCCGGTTTCCTCCGGAAAGTCAGGGAACGGTGCAATGCTACAGGTGCGCTCCTGGTACTGGATGAAATCCAGACCGGCATGGGGCGTACCGGCAAACTCTTTGCATTTGAACATTACGGGATTGAACCGGATATCCTTTGCCTGGCAAAAAGCTTTGGAGGGGGTATGCCACTGGGGGCATTCATCTCCTCAAAAGAGAGAATGAGGAGCTTTACACATGATCCGCCACTGGGGCACATCACCACCTTCGGGGGACATCCTGTATGTTGTGCGGCCGGACTTGCAGCCCAGATGGTTGTGGAGCGGTCCGGACTGATGGAACATGCCCTTCAGATGGAGCAGCGTTACCGCGGCGGATTGAAGCATCCCCTGATCAAAGGGGTCAGGGGCAGGGGATTGTTCCTGGCTGTTGTGCTGGATGGGCGCATGAAGACCGGGGATTTCATTGCCCGGGCTTTCAGGAACGGATTGGTGATCGACCGGTTCCTCTTCTCATCTGATTCCTTCCGTATCGCCCCACCCCTGATCATCAGTGAAACGGAGGTAGACGAATCGGTCAGCAGGGTGCTCGACACCCTGGACGGTATGGCATCATAAGAAATCGTGTGACTCTCCGTTCATATAGAGAAATGGTCCGGAACTTTTTCATATCCATATTGTTCCTGATGGGATGCCGGGTTTCCGGGCAGGTGAACCACGATCCTGACCCGGCAAAGTTTGAGATCCGGTTGCAATCCCTGTTCGACAGGCTCTATTCCGATACTGTCACGGAAAAGCAGCCTGTCAATGAACAGATCCTGAAAATCATGCCGGAAGCCCTCTCCTCCGACGGTGCGATGGACCACAGCTGGGGCAGGCTGAACCGGATCGGCGTCATCACCTCGGAGGACAACCGCATGCGTGTCTTTACGTGGCATCTGCCCGAGGATCCAGACACATATCACTACTACGGGTACATCCAGGTCGCACAGAGGCGGGG
This sequence comes from uncultured Bacteroides sp., assembly GCA_964467775.1. Classification (GTDB taxonomy): domain Bacteria; phylum Bacteroidota; class Bacteroidia; order Bacteroidales. The sequence continues at coordinate 14,731 of CAYXUD010000169.1, forward strand.
CGGAGTGAAAGTCTATCCCCTGGTGGACAATCAGCAGAAGCAGAGGGGTGTCTGCAATCTTGACCAGTCCACCGGGAAGTGGTACGGAAAGCTCTATTACAACATTGTCATGACGAGTGTAAGGCGGAAGAGCTACTACACACTTCTGGGCATGGATTTCAACGATTCCCGGTCCAACATCAAAACCGTTGAGGTCCTGATGCTCCAGCGCAACAGGCCGGTATTTGCCAGGCAGATGTTCTTCAACGGCCGGGACAGGGTGGACCGCGTTGTACTGGAATACTCCGACCAGGTGGCTATGACTGTCCGGTACGATCCCGGCCTGGAGATGATCGCCTTTGACCATCTTGTGCCTTTTCATCCCGTCTACGAAAACAACTTTGAGTTTTATGGCCCGGACGGTTCGTTCGATGGCCTGGAATTCAGTGAAGGCAGCTGGATCTACAGGGAAGACATCGATGCCAGGCTGCAATACTGACTTATTGTCAGTTTTAACCTGATGGCATATCATTTGTCACCTCGTGACCGGATGTAAAACCCATAAAAAAGAACTGAGCAATGCAGAAAGGTAAGATTGATGTTACCACGGAGAACATTTTCCCCATCATTAAGAAATTCCTCTATTCGGATCATGAAATATTCCTGCGTGAGTTGATCTCCAATGCAGTGGATGCCATTCAGAAGCTGAAGACGCTTGCTTCGGTGGGCGAATTCACGGGAGAGCTGGGCGACCAGACCATCAGGGTGTATGTGGACAAGAAGAAAAAGACCCTCACGGTATCTGATACAGGAGTGGGGATGACCGCTGAGGAGGTGGAAAAGTACATCAACCAGATCGCATTTTCCAGCGCTGAAGATTTCCTCGAGAAATACAAGAATAACAGCAATGCCATCATCGGCCATTTTGGGCTGGGATTCTACTCTTCATTCATGGTGTCCGACAGGGTGGAAATCAATACCCGCTCGTGGCAGGAGGATGCCAAAGGTGTGTCGTGGAGCTGTGACGGGAGCCCGGAGTATACGCTCGATGATACGGACAGGAAAAACAGGGGAACCGATATCATCCTGTATCTGGACAAGGAGAGTAAGGAATTCCTGGAAGAGCAGAAGATCAGCGAATTGCTGGAAAAATACTGCAAGTTCCTGCCTGTTGAGATCGCATTCGGGAAAGAGAAGGAGTGGAAGGACGGAAAAGAGATTGAAACCGGCAAGGATCATATCATCAATGATACGAAACCTCTGTGGACACAGCCTCCTTCAGAGGCCAAGGAGGAGGACTATGCAGCTTTCTACCGGAAATTATACCCGGTATCGGAGGAACCCCTGTTCAATATCCATCTGAACGTGGATTATCCTTTTACACTGACCGGGATCCTCTATTTTCCGCGCATAAAGAACAATATTGAGATCCAGAAGAACAAGATCCAGCTTTACTGCAACCAGGTATTCGTAACCGATTCAGTGGAAGGGATCGTGCCCGAGTTTTTGACCCTGCTGCACGGGGTACTCGATTCACCCGATATACCCCTCAATGTTTCCAGGAGCTTTCTTCAGAGCGATTCCAATGTAAAGAAGATCTCTTCGCACATCACCAAAAAGGTGGCTGACCGGCTGGAAGAGATTTTCAAGAATGAAAGGGAACAGTTTGAAAAAAAATGGGACGACCTGAAGCTCTTTATCGAGTATGGTATGATCACGGAAGAGAAATTCCACGACAGGGCCCTGAAGTTCGCATTATTAAAGAACGTGGAAGGCAAATACTTCACCCTTGAAGAGTATGAGAAGCTGATCAGGGAGCAGCAGACCGATAAGAACAAAACCCTGGTCTATCTCTATGCCACCGACAAGCAAGAACAATACAGCTACATTGAAGCAGCCAGGGCAAAAGGGTATGATGTGCTGCTGATGGACGGGCAGCTGGACACTCATTTCCTGAACCACCTGGAGACAAAGCTGAATGAATCAAGGTTTGCCAGGGTGGATTCGGACATCATCGACAAGCTGATTGACAAGGAGGAGGCAAGGGAATCCAGGCTGACAGCACAGCAGAAGGCCGACCTGACCCCGGTTTTCCAGTCACATCTTCCCGGAAAGGAGATGAATTACTATGTAAGCTACGAATCACTGGGCGAGAATGACCAGCCGGTGATGATCACCCAGAGTGAATTCATGAGGCGGATGAAGGATATGCAGGAGCTTAGCGGACATGCCTCCATGTACGGGAGTTTTCCTGATTCCTACAACCTGGTGATCAATGCCAACCATCCGCTGGTGAGCAGGATCGCTGAACAGACCGAGAAAAAGCTGGGGACGAAACTGGATGAGATAAGAGCTGAAAAGAGAGGCCTTTCTGAAGAGCAGCAGCTCCTTGAAAAATCGAAGGAAGGCAAAAAGGAGGAGGAGATCCCCCAGAGTGAAAAGGACCAGATGGAGACTGTGAACAAACGACTGGGAGAGCTTGAGGACAAGCGTGTGGAGATGCTGAAAAAACACGGGAAGAGCCAGAAACTTGTGAAGCAGCTGATCGACCTGGCACTGCTTGCCAATAATCAACTCAAGGGGGAGGATCTTGCGGCGTTTGTAAAACGGAGCGTGGAGCTGATCAAATAGCCCTAAAGGAAGAGCGTTTTTACCTCCCTCTTCAGGAATTCGATGGCGGCCTGGGAAGGGGGGTTTTTCAATTCTGTCAGCCGTTCAAGGATCAGTTTGCCCAGTGTGGGCCCGGAGGCATCGGGTTTCACTTCAGATGCGGCATTGTTGATCATGCTGATCACCTGGTTCTTGGCCGTTTTCACCTTTTCCCAGGCTTCGGTGCTGATGTAAGTCTGCTGAGCAATGTTGTGCTCAAATTCTGAGGTAATGTTGCTTAGCAGCTCCTGCTGAAGCTGCCTGGCCGAATAATCCGGCCGGCTGACGCGGATAATCAGGGATTCCGGGGAGATCCGCTCAAGCAGAAGGATACTCCGCTCATACGCCTGGAGCCGTACCGGCAGGATATCATCGGTAATGTGCATATTGAACTCACTCTCCCTTCTCCGGTTCTCGTTCCGCAGCCATGTTCTGAGCATGACCCATGCCGTAAAGAAAACGATCAGCGCAGGTATGGTATACTTAAGGATTTCAAGCAAAATATCCATGTTCATTTTTTTTTGAAACTTGCCCTATGCAATATTAAGGTAAATTATAACGAAAAGATTAATTTTAACCCCCGAAATGCCATTATCCAAAACTTAAACATAAACCTATGGAACAACTTTCAGCACGAATCAATTCACTGTCCCCTTCGGCCACCATTGCCATGAATCAAAAGGGTAAAGAGATGAAAGAGAAAGGAATTGACGTGATCAATTTAAGCGTGGGAGAACCCGATTTTATCACCCCCAAGCATATTCGCGAAGCTGCAAAAGAAGCGATCGACGGAAACTGGCACCACTATGCTCCCGTGGCCGGATACCCAGATCTGCTGAAAGCCATTGTGGAAAAATTCAAGAAGGAGAACAATCTTGATTACAAGCCCTCCAACATCATGGTCAGTGTGGGTGCGAAGCATAGCCTGGCCAATGTGATGATCTGCCTGATCGATAAGGGCCAGGAGGTGATCGTTCCTGCACCCTATTGGGTCAGCTATGCGGAACAGGTGAAAATCGCTGAAGGCGTAAATGTAATTCTGGATACCACCGTGGAGGATGAATTCAAGATCTCGCCTCAGCAACTTGAAGACGCCATCACCCCGAAGACCAAGGCATTGTTGCTCTGTTCCCCTTCCAATCCAACCGGGAGTGTCTATACCAGGGAGGAGCTGAGGGCAATTGCTGGTGTAATCGCCAGGCATCCCCAAATATTTATCATCACGGATGAGATCTACGAGCATATCAATTTCCTGGGAGGGCATGAGTCCATTGCCCAGTTCGGGGAGATCAAGGAGAGGGTGATCATCATCAATGGAGTTTCCAAAGCATATGCCATGACCGGATGGAGGATCGGTTACATGGCCGGGCCCGAATGGCTGGTGAAGGCGTGCGGGAAATTACAAGGACAGATGACCTCGGGGGCTACCTCCATTGCCATGCGTGCGGCGCTGGCTGCCCTGGTTGGAGACCAGACCTGTGTCCATGAGATGCGGGATGCATTCCTGCGCCGCCGTGACCTGATCCTGGGCCACCTGTCCCAGATCGAAGGGGTGAAATGCCCTACCCCCGGAGGTGCCTTCTATGTATTCCCCGATTTGAGTTCCTATATCGGGAAATCGGTGAATGGCCGCAGGATCGGAAATGACATGGACCTCTGCATCTACCTGCTGGAAGTTGGACACATTGCAACGGTCCCAGGGTCTGCTTTCGGGGCTGAAGGATGTGTCAGGATCTCCTATGCCAATTCGGACGAGAACCTGGAGATCGCGATGCAGCGGCTGAAGGAAGCACTGGCTGCGTTGTCATAGTGGATCCCGGGATGGCGATCCCCGCCTGTCAACGCTGAAATCGGTCAAGCATTCTTTTGTGGCAGACAAGCACCTCATTCCTGCCGGTTTGCCAGTTATGGAGACCGTTGCCCAGGCAGTCCCTGTAATCCTTACAGTCCGCACACGGCCCCGTCCTGGTCCAGCTCCTGTCCCGGAAGGGGGCAAACCCGGACTCCCAGATGCGGTAAAAATCATCCTTGTAAATATTGCCCTGGACAAAATCACGGTCAATGTTGGGGCATGCCGAGATGGACCCGTCAATAAGGACAGACCCGATGTTGATCCCCGCCCGGCAGAAGAAAGGAGTGTCCCGCACTTTTAATTCATACCTGCCCACATACCCCTCGCAGCTGAATTTCACGTCAATAATGTTCTTCTTTCTGATGTCAGTAATAAAATCCAGCATGCCTTTCAGTTCACTGTCCGAGAGGAACAGCTCTTGCCGGCCCTTCGCACGGCCGATAGGAGTGATCGTAAACAGCCTCCACGCCTTCACCCCCTTCCGGACCAGGAATTCCAGGATCTGCTGCAGTTCGCTGTAATTCCTTCTGTTGACGCATGTGACCACATCAAAGTTAAGGCGTGGTGAACTGGCTGCAAGCTCAATGGCGCTGCCAACACGGGTGAAGCTTCCCGGAGTGTTCCTGAGCCAGTCGTGGGAATCCTGAAGTCCGTCGAGGCTGATGGTCAGTGCACCCATTCCGGCGTTTAACAGGGCCATATGCCTCTCCCTGCTATAGAGATGGCCATTGGTAACCATCCCCCACCTCATGCCCCGGTTACGGATTTCCCTGCCGCATCTCTCCAGATCCCTACGGAGCAGGGGTTCTCCCCCGCTCAGGACCACAATGAAGTTCTCAGCCGGGTCCTTGATGGTATCAAGGGCTGCCAGGAAATCTTCCAGGGGCATATCGGGATGGGAACTGTCCCTTGAGCAATCACTTCCGCAGTGCAGGCATTTCAGATTGCACCGGGTGGTGCACTCCCAGAAGAGATAGTTCAATTCATGGAGCTCCGTTTCCGCCTTTCTGAATCTCCGGAATGCAGATCGTTTAAGTGCTGAAAGCATCTATTTCTCTTCCAGGGCAATGTCCACATATACCCGGTCGGACAGATCGTTCAGAACAGTATCCCTGCTGGCATAGCTCCCGTTCGCGGCCGCATCGACATCGTTGAACTGAAGGATCATATTTTCCCTCCACGCGGTGTAAAAGCCAAATTTTCCCAGGCTGTTGGTATGGACAAACTGTCCGTCGTCCGCCACCGAAACCCTGATATCCCTGATCGGATGACCTGTCGATTTTGAGGAGACCTTTCCCTCTACCAGGAAATCATCCATCATGTCCTGCGGGGTTCCGTAACATGCCTGGAAAACGAAGAGTGCAGAGGTAAAGCTAAGACCCCCGATGATGCCTCTGGCCCAGTTCCGCTTCAGTGCCATTTTGTGTGGGTTTGACTGATCATGCAAAGTTAGTGTGAGACTTCCAGATTGTCAAGTCTCCGCGGTCCTTTCAAATCAGGTTCTCCTGTATCTCATTCAATCATACGGTTGATATAGTGGCTGTAGTCTTTCAGGATCTTCTCGTATTTTAGTTCAAAATGTGGAGAATCGATCAGGAAATCAGCAGTGGCCCTGTTGCACGCTGTCGGCACGTTGTAGAGTACCGTGATCCGGAGCAGCGCTTTCACGTCCACATCGTGGGGCTGGGGCTGCATCGGATCCCAGAAGAAGACCACTATGTCGATCTTCCCTTCGGCAACCAGTGCGCCCAGCTGCTGGTCACCGCCAAGGGGCCCCGATTTAAGCTTCATCAGGGAGATTGGTTCGAAGTCGCTTCTGGCCAGGGTATCTTCCACCATCCTGCCTGTGGTACCGGTACAGACAAGGTGGTGCTTTGCCAGTTTGGCGGCGTTGTAATCCACCCATTCTGTCAGATCCGCTTTCCTGTTGTCATGGGCAACAAGCGCTACTGTTTTGACTTTATCCATTTAAAGAGGTTTTTTAAGATTTATGCACTCCCTTATTTCTATTACATTTGTAAGTCAAAAATAAATCATTGGAGCCATGTTTGAAAGAAGAAGGACCAGGCGGACGGGAAATGTGGTGGGAATCTCTCTGATGCTGGTCTTTCTGGGACTGGTGGTGATGGTGATCGTGGTCTATAGCCTCTACGGAAGGATCTTTGCTGCCAATGTATCCATGGATACGGAACAGCAGCTTTTCTATATTCCCACAGGTTCGGATTTCGGTTTTGTGATCGATGCCCTGGAAAGGGAGGGGATGATTGATAACCGGAGATCATTCCGGTGGGTGGCAATCAGGAAGGGGTATGAACAAAACGTGAAACCGGGAAGGTACAAGATCAGGAGCGGGCTCAGCAACAATGAGCTTGTGAATATGCTGCGTTCAGGCAACCAGGATCCGGTCATGGTGGTATTCAACAATGTCCGCACCCTGGACCAGCTTGCCGGCCGGGTTTCCCATTACCTGGAGGGTGATTCGGCGGAAATTGCGGCTTTCTTATCCGGACCGGGAGTGGCTGAAAAGTATGGTTTTGATAAAACCACTTTTACAGCCATGTTTATCCCCAACACTTACGAGTTTTTCTGGACAGCCACACCGGAAGAGTTTGTGGAGAGAATGAACCGGGAGTACCAGGATTTCTGGAAAGGGGAGAGGGACCGTAAGGCCAGAAAGATGAATATGTCCCGTATTGAGGTGGTGACGCTGGCTTCCATTGTGGATGAAGAAACCCTTTTTGATGAAGAAAACAGCCGTGTGGCCGGGGTTTATATGAACCGGCTTGAAAAGGGGATCCCGCTGCAGGCTGACCCCACTCTGAAGTATGCCCTGGGGGATTTTTCCAGGAAGCGGATCCTGCTGGAGGATAGAAACATCAATTCCCCTTACAACACTTACAGATTCAAAGGCCTGCCACCCGGTCCCATCTCCATTCCATCCATATCGGCCATCGACGGCGTGCTGGATTATGAAAAGCACGGTTACTACTATTTTTGTGCCAGGGCTGATTTCAGCGGTTATCACGAATTCGCCCGGACCCTGTCCCAGCACAACCGTAATGCCGGTGCCTACCAGAAGGCATTGAATCAAAACAGGATCTACCGTTAGCTGTCCGTTACACCACCTTCACTTCCTGCTCCAGGCAGACCCCGAACAGTTGGTCCACATCTGCACGGATCTGTTCTGAAAATTCCAGGATATCCTCCCCGCTGGCACCCCCCCAGTTTACGATCACCAGAGGCTGGGCGGGCCAGGTGCCAACGTTCCCTATCCTTTTGCCCTTCCATCCGGCTTTTTCGATAAGCCAGGCAGCTGGGATCTTCACGCAGTTATTGGCTTCCGGATAATAGGGGATTTCCTGGTAATCAACGCGTATGCATTTGAAGATGGTCCTGTCGACCAGCGGATTCTTGAAGAAGCTCCCTGCATTCCCGATCTTATTGGGATCAGGCAGTTTCCGGTTCCTGACGGAGATGATCACATTTCGCAGGTCCATGGGGGTGGATCCGCCCGCCTCCTGAAAAACCTCTCTGATATTACCGTAGCTGATATTAATGCCTGGAATCCTGCTCAGTTTAAAAGCCACATGGGTGATGACATACCTGCCGTTTGCCCCGGATTTGAAAATGCTGTTCCGGTAACCGAACCCGCACTCTTCACGCCGCAGCCGCACCATCTTCTTTTCAGCCAGGTCCCACGCCTCAAGCCAGGCAAAGTGATCTTCCAGTTCTGCGCCATAGGCCCCCACATTCTGGACCGGAGCGGCCCCGACTGACCCGGGGATCAGGGAGAGGTTCTCCAGTCCGAACCAGCCATGACTGGTGGCATGGTTTACCCAGCTGTCCCATTTTTCACCGGCGCCAACACGCACGGTCACCTCTGTTCCATCGTCCTCCAGAAGTTCGATACCCTTGATCCGGGGTTGCACCAGGAGTCCCTGAAAATCACTTTTGAAGAGAATGTTGCTCCCTTCCCCGATCACAAGAAAAGGCCGCTCCTGTGGGTCATACTCCTCCATGAGGAGCGATAGCTCCTCGATGCTCTCAGGAGCGGCAAACAGTGCTGCCCTGGCATCGATGCCAAAAGTATTGAACTTCTTCAGGTCATGATTTTGTGCTACCTGGGACATATCCGGAACTTTTAATACGCGTCGCATAAATATAACAATGATTCATGCTATTTGTTAAACCCGGATCTGCCTGAAGATAGCGATGAACCATATGGTTCTATTTTTCTATCTTTATCCGGTCAGCACACTGGCGCCATTGAAGCGTGTATACATAACGGTGATCAATGATCTTGTGACGGACCAGAGGGTGCACAGGGTGGTTGAGATGTTGCAGGATCAGGGGTTGGATGTTACCTGCGTCGGCAGGAAGCTGAGACGGAGTCCGGACCTGGAAGGAGTCTCTTTCAGGCATCGCCGGTTCAGGATGCTGTTCAACAGGGGTGCACTGTTCTATGCCTGCTATAACGTCCGGCTCTTCCTGTACCTGATGATGGCACCAAAACCGGTACTGATCATTGCCAACGACCTGGACACACTGCCTGCGGCCCGTCTGGCAAGCCGGATAAGGAGGGTGCAGCTTATCTACGACAGCCATGAATTCTTTACACAGGTCCCGGAGCTGATCAACCGGAAGCTGGTACAGGGGATCTGGAAGTGGATCGAGTACCGCATCGTGCCCAGGCTCGATCATGCGATTACCGTAAGCTATTCAATTGCAGAGATATACAGGAGGCTCTACAAAACGAAGTTCAGGGTGGTCAGGAATGTGCCCAGGAGAAGGGAACCCTATCCCGATAAAGAGGTGAAGCAGGATCACCGCGGGAAGAAGGTGATCATTTACCAGGGAGCCCTGAATGTGGGGAGAGGACTGGAGCTGATGATCGAAACGATGGCGTACCTGGATGACACTGTATTTCTGCTGGCAGGTGCGGGAGATATCGAAAACCGGCTGAAAGCGCTCGTGAAGGAAAAGGGCCTTGGTGAGAAGGTTGAATTCAGGGGGAGGCTGGTTCCCGGCAAATTATACCCGCTAACCTGTGCGGCCGACCTGGGAGTCTCCCTGGAAGAGGACCGGGGCCTCAATTACCGGTATGCCTTGCCCAACAAGCTTTTCGATTATATACAGGCCAGGGTACCCGTGCTCTGCTCTGACATGCCTGAGATCTCCCGGATCGTGAGGGCTTACGGGGTGGGAGTTGCTACCAGCGAGCGTGATCCGAAGAAGCTTGCAGGGATCATCAGGTATATCTTCAGGGAAGGTTCCGAGGGGGCCTGGAGGGAAGGCCTCAACCGGGCAGCCGCTGAATTGTGCTGGGAAAATGAGTCGAAGGAATACCTGGCCCTACTGGCTGAATGCGGGATTATCTGAAAAAAGAGAGAGATGATAAAATATAAGAGTGTGTTTCTGCTGGCTCTGGTGATGGCTTCTTCATGGGAACTGATTTCCCAGGTAGCGTTCATCGAAGCAGCCACATCACAGGAGATGGAAGATGCCGGTAAAAAGGCAAGGGAGGGTGACCTGTTGCTTTTCGTCGATATCTATGCCACATGGTGCGGTCCGTGTAAGGTGATGGACAGGGAGGTATACACCGATCCGGCAGTTGCGGAATTCATGAATGCACATTTTGTCAGCGTGCGTATGGACGGGGAGACCGATTTCGGAAGGAAGTTTGCGGCGGACCAGGGACTGGAGGGTTATCCGAGCCTGTTCGTTTTTGGCCCTGAAGGAGACCCTGTCAGCAGGCTGATCGGATTCAAACCGGCCGGGGAGCTGTTGGCATCACTCAGGGGGGTGATTGAGAATTATGAGGCTATGAAAACGTACCGTTCTGCATATGAGAAAGGTACGTTGACCCCGGAGTCATTTGCCGGATATATACAGCTGGTCCGGGAGATGGGGAACGGGGAACGGGCCGAAAAACTGGCCGGGGAGTATATAAAAAAGGGAATTGACCAGGAGCTTTCCGACAATGATATCCGTGTGGTGGCATTCTATATGGACCTGGAGGATCCATGGTGGGGGGAGTTCAGATCCGATCCTGAGAGGATCCGGGAGGTGCTGGGAGATGATTACCTGCCTGCCATGGAGATGATTTATAACAACACGCTGGTAAAAGCCGTTGGGCAGGAGGATATCGGGCTTGTCAGCAGAATGGCCAATGAACTGGCACCGCTGGTTGAAACCGTTGTAACCCCGTCATGGGACCTAAAGTCCCTGCCCTTCATTCAGTACTACTACTATACCGGTCAGCTGGATGAGCTGATTGCCTATGTGGACCGGAGGTTTGCGGCTGACCGGAAAGGGGATCATCGCTGGCTTTTCGGGGCTGCGTCGCAGATCGTGGACATGGACCAGCAATACAGGACCCCGGAGCTGATGGCGAAAGGAGAGGAGTGGTTCTCTGAATGCCTGGGGTATGAGAAACATTTCGACTACTACTTCTATCAGGGAATGGTGCTTCTTTTCCAGCAGAAGACGGGGGAGGCCAGGGATTCATTTGAAAATGCATCTGCAATGGCTGTATCGGATGAAGAGCGTTCCATGGTCAGCCAGGTGCTCCGTTATGTGAACGGTCAGTAATGAAGCAGCCATTGTGGAATTGGGGCAATCCCTTATTTTTGCACATTGACGCATTTATTGGTCCGATATGAAGAGATCTCACTATCCCCTGCTGGCTGTCATGCTCCTGGCCTCCTGCTCCGGAGGGTATACCGACCTTGACCTCTACGGCCTGAAGGGCAGGGTCAGCACCTTGCAGGAGCACCAGTTCAAAGCGGAATACAGGGACGGGAGCTGGGTGGCCGGAACCCCCGGCTTTTACGGGCACCGCATTGTGAATTTCAGCAGGGATGGCTTCTACCTGGAGAGCATAGCCCTGGCTGAAAGCGGGGATACCGTCGGATTCACCAGGAGCAGGCGTGAAAACGGGGAGATGGTTGAGGAGCTGTTCTTCTCTGCGCTGAATGGCCGGACAAGCAGGACCATCTATGAACGCGTCTCTGAAGAACAGGTGAATTTCGAGGTCTGGCAAGGTGACAGGCTCTATTTCGAGGGTGCCAACTTCTATGATTCAAAGGGGAGGATAGAAAAGCAGGCCAGTGTGGAAAACGGCAGGGAGGTGGTCAACTACTTCGTGTATGAAAAGGACCTGCTGGTTGAAAACTACCAGGAAGAGATCAGCGGAACCAGGACTTTTACGCAGCACTATGAATATAAGGCTTTTGATGAAGAGGGCAACTGGACCGTCAGGCTGGTTTATCCGGGCAAGGATAAGATCGTGCCTGAAGTTGTGATCACCCGGGAGTATTCATACTACTAGGAGCTGTTCTATATTTCCAGGAGGAACTGTTCGGCCGATCCTGCTCCGAAGATCATCCGTGAGGGTTCCTCCAGAAACTCCTTCACCGTTTTCAGGAATCCGACAGAATCTTTTCCGTCTACCACTCTGTGGTCGTAACTGAGTGCGAGGTACATCATGGGCCTGATCTCCACTTTCCCGTTCACAGCCACCGGCCGCTCAATGATGTTGTGCATTCCAAGGATCCCGGATTGCGGAGGATTGAGAATGGGGGTCGACAGCATGGAACCGTAGATCCCCCCGTTGGAGATGGTGAAGGTCCCGCCGGTCATCTCCTCAATACCCAGCCTGGCTTTCCTGGCCCTGGCAGCCAGATCCGCGATCCGCTTTTCGATTTCGGCCAGTCCAAGAACCTCAGCATTCCTCAGAACAGGGACCATCAAACCTTTATCGGTCTGTACTGCAATCCCGATATCACAGTAGCGGGGTGAAACCACTGAATCGCCATCCATGTATGAGTTAACGGAAGGATAGAGCTTCAGGGCTTCGGTCACCGATTTGGTGAAGAAGGACATAAGGCCAAGTTTGACCCCGTGTATCTCAACAAACCTCTCCTGGTATCTCTTCCGGAGGGCCATGATGGCACTCATATCAGCCTCGTTAAAGGTGGTAAGCATGGCTGTTTCGTTTTTCACAGCCACCAGGCGTTCGCTGATCTTCCTGCGAAGCTGGCTCACCTTCTTTCTCTCCTCATCCCTGGTCGCCACCTGGTCCACGGCAGGGAGTGGAGCAGCGGGGAGATGCTGCATCACCTTTCGCACGTCATCAGCAGTGATCTTTCTTAATCCGTTGATGACATCCTCCACCGAAAGTCCCTCTTTTTCCATCATTTCCCTGGCCACCGGAGTGGCTTTTACCGCTTTGTAACCGGACTGGCCCGGGGCAGTCTTGGCGGGTGTGCTCAGGGGGGCGGGTGTGTTCAGGGGGGCGGCCGTATCCCGGGTGGTGCTCCCCGCAGCCTGTTCCCGGTCCGGCCCTTGCCTGGATTCCGGTGCATGGCCCCCTGCCTCCGCATCTGATTCAGGTACCTTGACACTGGTGTCTATGGTGGCCACCACAACGCCCACCTTCACCGTTTCGCCTTCAGGTATAAGGATCTTCAGCTGACCTGACTGCTCGGCAATCAGGGGAAGGGTTGCTTTTTCCGATTCAATCTCCCCCACCTCCTGGTTTTTAGAAACCAGGGCCCCATCCTCCACGAACCACGAGGTAAGTTCCACTTCTGTGATGGATTCTCCGGGACTCGGTATTTTGATCTCCAGGGCCATACGATTATGTTTCTGATTTTTCTTTGTCGAAATAGTTGTGCTGGTGCAGGATCTCCTTTCTTGAACTGCCGATCACGCACTGCAGCCCGCAGTATACGTTCAGCAGCTCACAGGTGCATTCCCTGAATACCTTGTCAATGATCTCGGTCTGGCTGATCTGGTGCAGTTTGAACAATCCGGTGGCAGGACTGCCGGAGGGTTGCCGGGTAACAGGGATGATCTCAGTCGCTTTCATCTCTGTCCTGATATAGTACCATGCCCCCATGTTCTCGGGCTCCTCCTGAACCCACAGGGTCAGCATGTTGTTCCTGTATTTGCCCAGGACCTTCTTCACCTGTTTTTCCGGGAACGGGAATATCTGTTCCAGCCTCACAAGGGCAATATCCCTTGCTCCCAGCTCATCTTTCCTGGCCTTCAGGTCGTAATAGACCTTTCCACTGCACAATACCACCCTTCGCACCTCATCAACATCTGTGTCGGGGTCGTCGTATACCAGCTGGAATTTTCCATTCTCAAGCTCATCCAGGGTGGAAATGCAAAGGGGGTGGCGCAAAAGGCTTTTCGGGGTGAATATGATCAGCGGTACCCGTGATTTTTTAGCCATATGGTTCCTGAGCGCATGGAAGAGATTGGCCGGGGTGGTAGGATTGATGATATGCATGTTGCAGCTGGCAGCAAGACTCAGGAATCTTTCGATCCTCGCGCTTGAATGTTCAGGGCCCTGTCCTTCAAAGCCATGCGGCAGGTAGAGGACCAGTCCGTTCATCACACCCCATTTCTCCTCTGCACTTGAAATGTACTGGTCCAGGATCACCTGGGCAACATTCGCAAAATCACCGAACTGTGCTTCCCAGATGGTCAGGTTTCCCGGGCAGGCCATGGAGTAACCATACTCAAAGCCCAGAACGCCGTATTCATTCAGGGGAGAATTGAAAATCTCAAAGGGAGCCTGGTCTTCCCCGAGGTATTTCAACGGGAAATAGATATCCATGGTCTCCTCCATCACCATCCCGGCGTGCCTGTGGGAGAATGTACCCCTTATTGAATCCTGGCCGCTGATCCTGACCGGATGCCGTTCCAGCAACAGTGATCCGTAGGCCAGGTTTTCTCCCATAGCCCAGTCCACCCTGTTCTCGCTGAACATCCTGGATCTTTCCTCCACCAGCCTGGTGGTTTTATTGAAAAACTCCAGGTTTTCCGGCAGGGTGGTAAGCTGACGGGCGATCAGGTCCAGGTTTTCGCGTGGGACCCCGGTATTGAGGGAATCTGCGAAATCGGACATCCGGGCATAGTCGATGCCCTGCCATTCAGCCTCCATGAACTGCTGGATGGTGACCTTCTTCCTCTTCCGTGAGGTATCAAGCTGCTTCTCAAGCAGTTCATCAAATTCTTTCTCTGCGGCGGCCACCTCATCCTGATTCATGGTGCCCTGATCAACAAGTTTCCGGCTATAGATGTCCCGCGGGTTCGGGTGGATGGCAATGGCCTTGTAGAGCAGGGGCTGGGTGAACCTGGGTTCATCCCCTTCACTGTGCCCGTACTTGCGGTACCCCAGGATATCGATGAAAACATCGGTGTGGAAAACCTGCCTGTATTCGATGGCCATCCGGATCACATGTACCAGTCCCTCCACATCATCCCCATTCACATGCCAGATAGGTGCCTTGGTCACCTTACCCACATCGGTACAGTAGGTACTGGAGCGGGCATCCAGGTAATTGGTGGTGAAACCCACCTGGTTATTGATCACCAGGTGGATGGTCCCGCCGGTCCTGTAACCTTCAAGTTCTGACATCTGCACCACCTCGTACACGACACCCTGTCCTGCAATGGCAGCATCACCGTGAATGATGACCGGGACCAGTTTATTGAAATCCCCGCCGTATATATGATCAATACGGGCCCTGGATACACCTTCAATGACGGGTGCCGACGATTCGAGGTGGGATGGATTTGGCACAATGTTCAGGATCACGGGTTTATCCTCAGGGGTGCGAATGGTGCTGCCGTATCCCAGGTGGTATTTCACGTCCCCCAGGCTGATCCGTTCCTCGTAGGACTCTCCTTCAAACTCCTTGAAAACATTCTCCATGGGCTTTTTCAGCACATTCGCGAGCACATTCAGCCGGCCCCGGTGTGCCATCCCGATGTTGAACTCCATGACGCCCAGCTGTGATCCCTTTTCAACAAGATCGTTCAAAGCAGGAATAAGGATCTCCGCCCCTTCAAGGGAAAACCGTTTCTGGCCCACAAATTTATTATGGATAAACTTCTCAAATCCAACAGCCTCTTTCAGATGATGGTAGATCCTCTTCTTTTCGCCGGGTGTAAATTCCGTCCGGTTCTGCCCTTTCTCGATCCGTTCCTTCAGCCAGCCAACCTTCTCGGGGTTGCGTATAAACATATATTCAACCCCGATGTGCCCGCAATAGGTCTTTTTAAGATAATCCACGATATCCCGCAGCTTTGCCCTTCCACAGCCGATTTCCCTTCCGGCATGGTAATAGGTATCCAGGTTCGCCTCTGAAAGTCCGTAATTCTCCAGGTCAAGTGTGGGGAAATACTTGCGCCGGATGCGGACCGGGTTGGTTTCCGTGAACAGGTGTCCCCTCTTGCGGTAGCCATTGATAAGGTTAATGACCCTGAACTCCTCATCGAAGGTGAGGGATTCTGATTCCGGGTGGCTGAAATCGCGCCTGGCCAGGTCAAATCCCTGGAAAAAATGGTGCCAGCTTGGATCAACCGAACCGGGATCTTCCCTGTATTGATTATATAGCTCCTCGATGGCCTCGGTGTCGAGGTGCTGCAAAAAAGATAGGTCATCCATAGGCAACTGGTCCGGATTAAAAAAGTAACAAACGGGCGTCCATTTTGTTGCAGGATAGCCCGTTGCTCAGTTGATCTCACTGAAATGCTTCATGAATTGCATCCGCTCAAAAGCAGCGGGATTTCCCTCGTACTGCCGCGAAACGATTCCCCGGAACTTCTGCACCGAATCAAATCCCTTCTCCTCCATCCAGAGCTGCACCCTTTTCAGGATACGCGTAATCTGATCCGGTCCGTTCATGTAAAGTGTCGAGGCCAACTGGGTAACCGATGCTCCGGCCAGCAGCATTTTTATCACCCCTTCGCCGGTATGAATGCCGGTTGAGGCGGCCAGGTCACAACTGACCCTCCCGCTCATGATGGCGATCCACCTCAGGGTTTCGGATATATCTTCAGGAGTGGTGAACAGCTTTCCGGATACAAGAGACAGGGTATCCAGGTCGATGTCCGGGGTAAAGAAACGGTTGAACATGACAATCCCCGATATTCCTGTTTCGGAAAGTGCCTTTACAGAAAGGCCCATGCGGGTGAAGTACCTGCTGATCTTGATCGATACCGGGATAGAGACCTCGGCCAGCACCTTCTCTATGATTCTGAAGTAGGCTTTTTCGAACTCCTTGTTCTCGAAATCGGCCGGGTTGAGGAAAAGGTTCAATTCCAGTCCGTCGGCTCCGGCTTCTTCAATTTTTCCGGTAAAATAGGTCCAGTCTTCATCGGAAACGCAGTTAATGCTCCCGATCACCGGGATCGAGACCGATTTTTTGGCCTGTTTGATCAGTTTCAGGTAGTCACCCAGGTTTTTCTCCCTGATGTGAAGATCCAGGTAATCGAGCGTTTCGGAGAGCCCGGAATAGATCATCGGGTTCTGCTGTGCTTCCTTGAGCTGGCGGTTCAGATCGAGCAGGATCTCCTCTTCGAAAATCGATTTGAGCACCACCGCTGCAGCTCCGTTCTTCTCCATTCTGATGATGCTTTCCAGGTTCCCGGTCATGCCGCTGCTTGCAACGATGACAGGATTTGCCAGCTCCAGTCCCATGTAGGTTGTCGAAAGGTCCATTTTACTCAGTTTTCTTTCAGGATGTAATCGTTATATTGAAACTCCTCGAATTCTAAGATAGAAACAAATATCTCAAGCAAGTTTTTGTTGATACGTATTGACATAGGGTGTTTGACGTTTCACCACAGCAAACACCCGGTTTAC
>CAYXUD010000170.1:0-47458 GCA_964467775.1 uncultured Bacteroides sp.
CGATCTTCTCCTTTCCATGCTTCCGGTTAATGAAACTGGGTATGTATTCCATGGGCCCCGGTCGGTAAAGGGCATTCATAGCGATCAGGTCCTCGAAACGGTTGGGCTGAAGATCCTTCAGGTATTTTTTCATTCCCGGGGACTCGAACTGGAACAGTCCCGTGGTCTCTCCCCTGGAGTAGAGTTCAAAAGTGAGCCCGTCATCCATGGGGATGTGGTCGATATCAATCTCAATACCTTTTGAATCACGTACATTTGCAACTGCATCCTTGATAATCGAGAGGGTTTTCAATCCCAGGAAATCCATTTTCAGCATCCCCACGTCTTCCACAAAATGACCGTCAAACTGGGTCACCAGCAGCTCAGATTCTTTTGATATACAGACAGGAAGATGCTGGATAAGGTTATTCCGGCCGATGATCACACCGCAGGCGTGCAGTCCGGTCTGCCGCAACGAACCTTCAAGCTTCTCGGCGATCCGGAGCGTGTTTGCCACGAGGGGATTGGGGGAGTTGCGCTCTGCCCTCAGTTCAGGGACCTCTTCATAGGCTGTTTCAAAGGTGGTCCCCGGGCGTTCGGGAATCAGCTTGGCCAGCCGGTCGGCTTCGGGAAGGGGCAGCTTCTGGATACGGGCCACGTCCCTGATGGCCATCTTTGCGGCCATGGTACCGAAGGTGATGATATGGGCCACCCGGTCGTGCCCGTATTTGTTCACCACCCACCTCAGCACATCATCCCGGCCATCCTCATCAAAGTCGATATCAATATCGGGCATGGAGATCCGGTCCGGATTCAGGAAACGTTCAAAAAGCAGGTCATATTTGATAGGATCAATATCGGTGATGCCCAGGCAGTAGGCCACTGCCGATCCTGCTGCCGACCCCCGGCCGGGTCCAACCGAGACACCCATTCCCCTGGCGGCATTGATAAAATCCTGAACGATCAGGAAATAGCCGGGAAATCCCATCCTCTGGATGGTCTCCAGCTCAAAATCCACCCGTTCC
Organism: uncultured Bacteroides sp.; assembly: GCA_964467775.1. Taxonomy (GTDB): domain Bacteria; phylum Bacteroidota; class Bacteroidia; order Bacteroidales. The sequence goes on from CAYXUD010000170.1 coordinate 1,005, forward strand.
CTGATACTGTCGGAAAGCGTCCCGTACCTTCTTTTTGCACCTTCATAGGTCAGGTGTTTCAGGTATTCATCCTCATTCTTGAACTCATCAGGCAGCGGATAGAACGGCATCACGGGATTGGAATTCAGTTCGTAGGATTCCACCTTGCCGGCCACCTCCATGGTATTTTGGAGAACATCGGGCAGGTCGGCGAAGATCTCAGCCATCTCCGCCCGGGTCTTGAACCACTCCTGCCTGGTATACCTCATGCGTTTCGGATCGTCCAGGTCCTTCCCGGTATTCAGGCAGATGAGGTGGTCATGTGCTTCCGCATCCTCCATCTCCACGAAATGAACATCATTGGTTGCCACGCATTTGATCCCGTGTTTCCTGCCCAGCTTGATCAGCGTTCGGTTCACAAAAACCTGATCGTCAAATACAAGCCTGTTCATCTCCGGATCGTCGGTCTGGTGGCGCTGCAGCTCCAGGTAAAAATCGTCCCCGAAAATCCTTTTATACTCCAGCACGATCTTTTCAGCCTCCTCGGCCGATCTCTGCATGATGGCCTGCGGGATCTCTCCGCCGAGGCAGGCAGAGAGGCAGATGATCCCTTTGGAGTAGGTTTCCAGAAGCTCCTTGTCTATCCTGGGCTTGTAATAGAACCCTTCGGTCCAGGCCAGCGAGATCATGGCAGTCAGGTTCCTGTATCCCTCCAGGTTCTTGGCAAGCAATACGATATGGTCATTCGCATCCAGGTTCTTATCCTCTTTGGTGTGCCTGGAACGGCGGGCAATATATGCCTCACAGCCCAGAATAGGCTTGATCCCCCTCTTGTTGGCTTCATTGTGAAACTCTTTTACCCCGAACATGTTCCCGTGGTCGGTGATGGCTACTGCCCGCATACCGTCATCAATGGCCTTTTTCAACAGTGCAGGGATGCTTGCCGCCCCGTCCAGGATGGAGTACTGGGTATGGACATGGAGGTGGCAGAACTCCAGATCCTCCCCGGCGGTGCCATCCTCCTTTTCCGGCTGTGGCCTGTCACTGGCGGGGACGGCCTTATCCTCCCGGTGTGACGCATGCATGAGTCCGGTACCGGCAACCTTCCCCTGGTTGACCGCAATGAATTCACTGTATTGCTCCGGAGTGATGCCCACTGATTCAGGGGTGATGATCTTCCTTCGAAGCAGTTCGAAGAAACACCTCGCGGTTGCCTCCACATCGGCTGCTGCATTATGGGCTTCCCCGAACTTTTCCCCGAACAGGTATTCGTAAAGTTCCATCAGTCTGGGAGGCTTGAATTTACCGCCTCTTCCCCCTGCTATTTTCAGCTCGTCGGTGGTGGAATGCATGGTGCAGACCTGCTTCTTCTCCAGGAAAGAGGTGGCTATGTCGCTTCGGATGAATTCAGCGCCAAGGGCGTTGATATCAAAGCGAATGTGGTGTCCCACCAGGAGATCCGCCCGTTCAACCGACCGGTTGAAAAGGTCCAGGGCCTCATGCAGGGAGATCCCTTGCTTTAATGCTTTTTCGGTGGAGATCCCATGCACCTTTTCGGCTGCGTAAGGGATCTCAAAACCCTCGGGCCGGATCAGCAGGTTCTGATGTTCGACAAGCCCCCCGGTCCTGTCATGCAGCTGCCATGCGACCTGTACCACCCTTGGCCAGTTATCTACCTCATTGACAGGCGCATTATCCCTTTTGGGCAATCCGGTTGTCTCAGTGTCAAAGATGAGGAACATGATGGTTAAAGATAGGAGAAATTGCCCCACGATGCACCTTTGTTGATAAGTTCATGGCCGAAGGGCTGCGCCTCCAGGCACCCTAAAGTTTCTCCGAATCTTTGCATATTATTTGATTAATGTTACCTTTGCGACGCTTAAAAATGTAGGGTTTTAATAATTTAATAATCAGAGTATGCCGGCAAAGATCAGATTACAAAGACAGGGTCGTAAATTCCAGTCGATCTACTCTATTGTAGTTGCTGATAGCAGGGCGCCACGTGATGGTAAATATATTGAATCGTTGGGGCAGTATAATCCCAACACCAATCCTGCTACCATTGTTTTGGATTTCGACAGAGCCTTGGAATGGCTGCAGAAAGGCGCTCAACCTACAGATACTTGTAGAGCTATCCTATCCTACAAGGGAGTTTTATACAAAAAACACCTGCTTGAGGGTGTGAAAAAGGGAGCTTTTGACGCAGCTGAAGCTGACAGGAGATTCCAGGCCTGGATAACCGAAAAAGAAGAGAAGATCCAGGCCAAGAGGGATAAGATCAAAACGGCCAAAGCAAGCCTTGAGAAGAGCCGCCTTGAAGAGGAGGCGAAGATCAGGGAAGCGAGGGCCATGGAGATTGCAAAGAAAAGGTCGGAAATGGCGGAAGCTGAAGCGGCTGAAAAATCCGCCGCTGACGCCGGGGCAGAAGCCGTTCCGGAGGAAGCAGCTGTTGAGGAAACAGCGGCTGTTGAGGAAACAACGGCTGTCGAAGAAACCCCGGCTGTCGAAGAAACCCCGGCTGCTGAGGAAACCCCGGCTGTTGAGGAAACAGCGGCTGTCGAAGAAACCCCGGCTGCTGAGGAAACCCCGGCTGCTGAGGAAACCCCGGCTGCTGAAGAAACCCCGGCTGCTGAGGAAACCCCGGCTGCTGAGGAAACCCCGGCTGTCGAAGAAACCCCGGCTGTCGAAGAAACCCCGGCTGTCGAAGAAACCCCGGCTGTCGAAGAAACCCCTGTTGAAGAGGGTTCTGTTGTCGGGGAGGTGGTTGCCGCAGAATCACCTGATGCTGAGGAGGAAGAACCGAAGATTGAGAAGGAACCCTCCGGGGAAGTGGGCGAGAAAAAGAAGCAATAGCATCTCTTTCCATGGCGGTGCAGGGTGCTCTCAGGGCAGGGAAAATCTCCAAACCGTACGGTCTCCGGGGAGAGATCCACATCATACTGAGCCCTGAAGGCGCAAAACATATCAAAACAGGGATCCCGTTGTTCATCGACCTGGATGGGCAGCGGGTTCCTTTCTTTACAGAGTCCGCTGACCTTGTCTCTGCCGGTCATGCCATCGTGAAGCTCGAGTTCATCAACAGTGTTGAGGAGGCCTCGAGGGTTGCCGGATGCGATCTCTATATGGATATGGCGCATGACCCTGAAACCGTTTCCGTGCAAGGGGAGCTTCAGCACATGGTGGGTTATACCGCTTATGACCGGCAACTGGGGGAACTTGGAAAAATAGTGGAGTATCTGCCCAGCGGGATGAATCCTGTCTGGCTCATCGATTTTCCGGGAAAGGAATTGATGGTCCCGGCCACATGGCAGTACATCCTTAAGATCGACCACCGTGCACTTGCCGTATACCTGGACCTGCCCGGGGGGATCACCGATCTGTAACAAAAGGATTTTTACATCGTCCTTGGGTAAACACTTGATTTTAACTAAAGCCTAACACTGATGAAAAAAACATTTGGATCCTTGCCTGCAATTCTTCTGCTGTTGCTGGGCAGCGGTTGCCTGCCGGTTGGCGCTTCCCAGCAGGAGACCCGTGACCTGGAAACTTTCACCGGGATCGCGATCGGCATCAGCGCGGATGTTTTCTACACACCGGGCAACACCCATGAGATCAGGATCGAGGGGAATGAACGCGATGTAAAGGACCTGATCACTGAAGTGGAGAACGGCACCCTGAAACTGAAATATGATGATTGGCGAGTCGGCAGGTCAAAACTGACCATCCACATCACTTCCAGGGAACTTGAAAGAATCTCTGTTTCAGGATCTGCGAAATTCATAGCAGAAAAACCCGTCAGCTCTGAAGAGATCTATGTTTCTATTTCAGGCAGCGGGACGGTGCAGTTCTCTGAGCTGAAAAGTGATGAAATGGATGTGCGGATCTCAGGTTCAGGGGATGCGGTCATAGAGAAGGGAACAGCCGATGAAATGGAGGTAAAGATCAGCGGATCAGGGAAGCTTCAGGCGGAACACTTCACTGTTTCTGAATTCTCCGCAAATATCAGCGGATCGGGCACGTGCAGGATCACTGTAACAGAGGAGCTGGATGCCAGACTTTCAGGAAGCGGAAGTGTATATTACCATGGGAACCCTGAGGTGAACAGCTCGGCATCGGGATCGGGGAAGGTCAGGTCCCTGTAAAATACGGAGCACCCCTGCCTCAAGGAGGGAGGGGATACAGGAGCGGTTGTGTGAATGCAACCACCCGCAGGCTGTCTGCAGCAACAGGCAGCCTGTTTTTAGTTCACCCGGCATGGGCGATGCGGGATAGCTTTTGGTGGCGGATGTTTCAGGGTCTCAGCAGGGTGGTTGACCCGTGTTCATCCAGCTTAATGATGGCGGATGGGTTCGCCGGGGTGGTCTCATCCTGGCGCCACCGGACCACATGGTCCACCTGGTCTATGATCGCCCGTTCAATGTCATGAAAGGTGTCAGGCGAAGGTTTTCCCGAGGTATTTGCCGAGGTGGAGACAATGGGTAGCCCGGTCATGTGAATGAGCTCCCGGCAGAAGGGATCGGATGTGATCCTGATTCCGACTGAACCATCCCCGGCAACCAGGTTGGCGGCCAGGTTGACAGCCCCGGGATATATGATGGTGGTTGGTTTTACCGCTGATCTGATGATCTCGCTGGCCACTGCCGGGACCTTTTCGAGGTATTTCTCAAGCATCTCCGGTCCGGACACAAGCACAAGCATGCTCATGTGGTCGGACCTTTGCTTGATATCATAAACCCTTTGTACAGCCTTCGGGCTGGTGGCGTCACAGCCGATCCCCCAGACCGTATCTGTGGGATAGAGAATGATTCCCCCTGAACGGATCACGCCTGCAGCTTCCCGGACCTCGTTATGCATCGTTCAGGCATTCAAGGTAGACATTGTAAAGTGCCGGGATGGTCTGCTCCTCGCGGAATCTTAAGGCATGGGCCCCGCCCTCCCTGATGAGGCGGTCACGCAATGCTGAATCCTCAAGAACCTTCCGGATGGCATCGATCATCTGCTCCCTGTCGTTGGGGTTGATCAGCAACCCTCCTTTCCCGGCGGTCTCTTCGAGGCATCCGCCCGAGGAGGTGATGACCGGGACTCCGGAATTGAGGGCCTCCAGGATAGGAATGCCGAATCCTTCGTAGGAGGAGGGGTAGATAAAACCCATTGAACCCTGATAAATAGCAGGAAGGTCGGAGACCTGGACCTGGTTCAGGAAGTGGATACCGTTCATCCCCCTTCTGTCAATGTAGTTCATTACCTGGTTGAAGTATGCGGTTTTCCTGCCGACCACCACCAGCGGGCAATCGATATTCCCCGTGTTGATGGCCTCAACGATCCTGAGCAGGTTCTTTCGCTCTTCGATGGTGCCCACGTATAGCAGATACTCTTCCGGAAGGGCAAAACGCTGGCGGGTATATTGCAGGGCTTCGCTGCTGACCCGGTTATAGAACTGCCTGTCGCATCCCTGGTAAACCACACGGATGCGCGATTCATCCACACCCAGGAAACGGATGATATCCTGCCGCGTCTGCTCGCTCACGGCGATGATCCTGGAGGCATACCTGGCACCGTACCGGACTTTCTTCCTGTAGACATAACGGTCAAATGACGGATAGAGTTCCGGGCGTTCCAGGAATATCAGGTCGTGGATGGTAATGACCGACCGGATCATGGTCCGGTGGATGCCATAGGGTAGTTCATTGGAAAGTCCGTGGTAAATATCCACTGAATCATCATCCAGCCAGTGGGTAAGCCGGAAGCTCCGCCAGTATGACCTGGAATACCTGCCAATGGTTGTCCTGGGCCGTTTGATAATGGTTCCTTCAGGCTCATAGAAAAGATCCGGATTGGCAATGGACGGCGTGTACAGCAGGCATTCGTTTTCGGGATAGAACCGGCAGACATTGGAAATAATATACCGGCTATAGTTACCCAGCCCGCTATAGTTATTAAAGGCCCGTTTCGCGTCAAATCCGATCCGCATCACACTGCTACATTATATTCCCTCAGGGCGTCGTTCAGGGAGGTCTTAAGGTCGGTGGAAGGTTTCCTTTTCCCGATGATCAGGGCACAGGCAACCTGGAAGTCACCCGCGGGGAAGGGCTTTGTATAGGAGCCAGGAATGACCACGGAACGGGCCGGAACAACACCCTTCATCTCAACAGGTGACGGGCCGGTCACATCGATGATCCGTGTGGAGTTGGTGATCACCACATTGGCACCGAGGACAGCTTCTGACTCAACCCTCACCCCTTCCACCACAATGCTCCGGGATCCTATGAAACAGTTGTCCTCAATGATCACCGGCGCAGCCTGGACGGGCTCAAGCACCCCCCCGATCCCCACTCCCCCGCTGAGGTGCACATTCTTCCCGATCTGGGCACACGATCCCACGGTAGCCCATGTATCCACCATCGTTCCCTCTTCCACGCGGGCACCGATGTTGATATACGAGGGCATCAGGATCACACCGCTGGAGATGTATGCCCCGTACCTGGCGATGGCATGGGGGACAACCCGTACTCCCTTTTGCTTATAGCCGGTTTTCAAAGGGATTTTATCATGAAATTCAAATGGGGGAACCTCTATGGTTTCCATCTTCCTGATGGGGAAATAGAGGATCACAGCCTTTTTGACCCAGTCATTCACTTTCCATTCGCCTTCCCTTTTCTCAGCCACCCGCAGGATTCCCCGGTCAAGCTGATCAACCACTTCTGAAACGGCCTGCTGAACATCTTTACCCTTCAACAGGTCCCTGTTTTCCCAGGCTTGCTCGATCGTTTTTACCAGGTTCATTCTCTTTCAGATTTTTCTGCCCTCCAAAAGTAACAACTTTAATGACTCGTGCAGCCAGATACATGACTACAAGGGTAAATATAATGGTTGCGCCGGAAGGAATGTCCATGAGATAGGAGATCACCAGTCCCAGGATGGAGGCAAAAAATCCAAGCACGATCGCGCCAAGCAGGATTCTTCCGAACCGGTTGGTAAAAAGATTAGCAATGTTCTGCGGAATGGTCAGGATTGAAAGCACAAGAATGATCCCGGCTATGCGAATGCTCATGACGACGGTCAGGGCCACCAGGATGATCAGCAGGTAGTTCAGTAACATCACAGGTATTCCGCGCGTTCTTGCGAACTGCTCATCAAATGACACATAGAGGATTGGTTTAAAGAGGAAGGTGAAGACCCCTGACACCAGCAGGGCCAGGAAAAGCATCAGCCACAGGTCGGTCCGGGAGACAGTAATGATGCTTCCGAACAGGTAGCTCATCAGGTTCGGTGCATAACCGGGGGTCAGGTAGATGAATATGATCCCGAGGGCCATTCCGAGCGACCATATGATCGCAATGATCGAATCATTGCGAAATACTTTCCTGCGGGTCAGGTTTTCGGAAGCCAGTGCTGCCAGAACAGCAAAAACGGCTGCTCCTGCCAGGGGAGGTATTCCCAGATAATAGCCGATCCCCACACCCCCGAAGGATGCATGCGTGATCCCCCCGCTGATGAACACCATCCTTCGCGACACGATGTACGTACCTATGATCCCGCAGGATACCGACATCAGCAGGGCTGCAAAGAATGCATGCCGGATAAATCCATAATTCATAAGGTGCAGGATATCCATGGGATCAGGAGCTGTGGGTTTTCATCACCCGGTGGGGGACAGGGCCATGGGTGATGATTTCGATGGGACAGTTGTATACCTTCAGTTGCTCCTCACTGATCTCATTGGAGGTGTGGTAATAGAGATCGCGGTTGACACAGGCAATGGTCTTTATATAGGGAGAGATGATCCCGATATCATGGGAAACCAGCAAAATAGCCATCGATTCGTTCAGCTCTTTGAGAAGGGCATACAGCTCCATTTCAAACCTGTTATCCACATAGGTGTCAGGTTCGTCCAGAACAAGCAGCCTCGGGGAGGAGACGATGGCCCTTGCCAGCATGGTCCGCTGGAGTTCACCTCCCGATAGCTCCCCGATGGACCGGGACTGGAGATCACCCAGTCCCACCTTCTGCAGGATGCGTTCAAGCTGCTGCCTCTGGCTACTCCTGCTTTTGCCGCCAGGGCGCATTCTGTGTTCCAGCCCCGAAGCCACCACCTCTTTGACAGTGATCGGGAAACGTTCATCCAGTTGGCTTCCCTGGGGCAGATACCCGATCTCCGATCGGTCAATGGCATACTCCACAGTGCCTTTTAACGGTTTCATCAATCCCATCATGACCTTCAACAGGGTTGTCTTGCCTCCCCCGTTTGGGCCAATGATCCCGATGAAATCATGTTCCATGATCGAAAGGGATACCTTGCTCAGAACCACTTTTCCGTGGTACGCGGCATCCAGGTTTCTGATTTGTACAAGCGGGCGGTCCATCAGCCTGATTCTTTTAAACGGGTTGCAATAGTGAGCATCTGGTTCTGCCAGTCGGGATCCAGCGGATCGATCATGACCACCTCCGCACCAATCTCGCCGGCAAGTACCCGGGCAATCTTCACATCGAACTGTTTTTGCAGAAAGATAGTGGTTATTTGTCTTTCCCGGCCAAGGTCCGATAACTCTTTCAGATGTACGGGTGAAGGGGTTTTTCCCTCCACTTCCAGCGCGTACTGCTGAAGGTTGTAATCCCGGGCGAAATAGGAGAGGGCAGGATGGTAGATCATAAAGTCCCGGTGCTCCATCCCGTCCAGCATAACCGCTATGTCATGATCCAGTGAATCAAGCTCCTTCAACAGCTCCGAAAGATTGGATGACAGGAGCTCCTCCTCAGCAGGCAACACTTCAAGAAGTGATGCATAGGCATTGGAGGCGATCACCCTGGCATTCCGGACCGACATCCAGATATGGGGATCGACACCCGTATGGGAATGACCCGGATGCCGGTTCTGGTCCCGCTGTTCTTCCCCGCGGATCAGCTCGACTCCCCTGGAGAGGTCGGCCACCTTCATGGATGGATTCACTGAAAGGATCTTCTCCATCCAGCTGAGTTCAAATCCCACATATCCGATTTTCATATAGAACGCTGACCTGTCAAGGTACTCCAGCTGCGCGACAGTTGGTTCGTAGGTGGCCGGACTGGCTCCCGGCGGGATCATTACATTCACTTCGACCCTGTCCCCCGCCAGCCTTTCAATGAAATAGCGCTGGGGAAGGATGCTCACACTGATGACCGGTTTTTCGGGGGTGGAACCGCCGGATGGATGGCAGGCAGCCAGCAGCCAGATGAGCAGTAATGTCAGCGTGGACTTATTCATTTTTTACTTTTTATAAAAAGCTTCATAAAGGGAGTGCCCCGGGGAGGTACAGGATCATATCCCTGCCCGCCCCAGGGATGACAACTGAGGATTCTTTTTGTTCCCAGCAACAGCCCGGTAAACGGGCCGTGTATGCGAAGTGACTCGATGGCATATTCAGAGCAGGTGGGATGATACCTGCAGGTTCTTGGAAGCCAGGGTGAAATGGTCCACTGGTAGATCCTTACCGGCAGGATCAACACAAACACAAGCAGGTATCTGATCCATTTGATCAGCAGGAAATCAGATATGCTGCTGCCCGGTTTTGGCACTCCTTTCATCTTTGAGTCAGGGTGAGGCAAAATTAACAATTATAGCAGACTAATTTAGACCATTTCTTCAGTGGTTTCATTTCAATTTTATGTATTTTGGCGGCTCGTAAAACCGATGATCCTGAAGATCATACATTTCAATATCAGCTTGTAACCATGAAAGATGCTATCGCTGTACTTTGTGCTGGCGGTCCGGCACCAGGCATTAACACTGTGATCAGTTCAGTTACCAAGATTTTCATTAACAACGGATACAATGTCCTGGGCATCAACGGAGGATATAAAAGCCTGTTTGCTGATGAGCCGGCATTTGAATACCTCGATTTTGAGTATGCTGACCAGATATACAGCCGGGGAGGTTCGGCATTGAAAATGAGCCGTTACAAGCCTAAGGACGAAGAGTTCAAGGTCGATTTTTTCAAGAAGAACAATGTAAAACTGCTGGTGACCATAGGAGGGGACGATACGGCATCCACGGCCAACCGGCTTACCAAATTCCTCGCCAAGCAGAAGCTGGAGGTGAAGAACATCCATGTTCCCAAGACCATTGACAACGACCTGCCCCTGCCCGAGGGGACACCTACATTTGGCTATCATTCGGCCAAGGAGGAGGGGGTCCGCCTCTGCACCACCATATACGAAGATGCGCGCACCAGCGGCAACTGGTTTGTGGTAAGTGCCATGGGCCGTGAGGCCGGTCATCTTGCCTTCGGTATAGGAACAGCGTGCCACTATCCGATGATCGTCATTCCGGAGCTGGGAAACGTAAGCAAATCCCATATCTTTAACATGCTGACCCAGCAGCATCTGAAGAACCTCCGGATCAATGTGAAAAGCCGGCCTGAAGAGATCGGTTATGAACTTCGCTGTTGCAGGCCGATTGCCTGTGACCTTTCATATGCCACCCGCCTCGGGCTTGGCGTATACAGCCTTTTTTCGAGGGGGGAAACCGGGTGCATGACCACCATCGACCGTGGAGGGAACATATCACCGCTCTACCTGAAAGATGTGGAGGATGAGAACGGGAAGGTGAAACCACGCCTGGTCAACATTGACTCGGAGCAGGTTCAGGTCATATTCAGGAACAACCTTCATTATATTACCCAGGAGGATTACCGCTCGGCCAGGAAATATGTAAAGAATCCCGAGGAGTATGACTTTCTGAAGATCCTTTAATGGGATGATTAATCAGCTGGACGCTGCCATTGATTTGTTCCGAATATTGGTTTATTTTTAGAAGAAAAAAAACATGGCGCAGGTGATCAAGAAAAAAGGAACCATTGGCATTCTGACGGGTGGCGGGGATGTGCCGGGTCTCAATCCGGCCATCAGGGCCGTTACCATACGTGCTCTCAGGGAGGGTTACCAGGTAATCGGCCTCAGGAGGGGGTGGGCAGGCATTACCGAGATTATCCGGGACAAGAATGCAGATAACTCCGGCAATTTTATCATGCTTTCGGAACAGATTGTGAACAAGGCCGGGCGGACCGGGGGGACTTTCCTGCACACCTCCAGGGTCAAACCCAGTAAGATAAAAAAGGAGAATGTGCCGGTTCACCTGAAAGATACCTACACAAAAGAGGAGAATGACCTCACCTCTGAAGTACTGCAAAACCTGGATTTCCTTGGCATCGATTACCTGATCCCCATCGGAGGGGACGATACGCTCAGTTACGGGGTCAGGCTCTACCAGGAGGGGTTCAAGGTCATCGCCATTCCCAAGACCATGGACAATGATGTGCCTGGAACCGATTACTGTATCGGGTTCAGCACCTGTGTGACGCGGACCATCAACATGACCAATACCCTGAGGACATCGGCCGGGTCTCATGAAAGGATCCTGGTCCTTGAGGTATTTGGCCGCTATGCCGGGTTCACGGCCATGCTTCCCACCATGGCCGGCGCCGCCAACCGGTGCGTGATCCCCGAATACAAGTTCGACGTTTTGCATCTCACGGAACTGCTGGTGGAGGACAGGATCCAGAATCCCAGCAAATATTCGGTAGTCCTGGTCTCCGAAGGGGCCACATTCAAGGGCATGAAGGAGATGATGTTCAGGGATGGCACCAAGGATGCCTATGGCCACGCCAAACTTGGGGGGATAGGGACCGCCGTGGCAGATGTTATCAAAAAGGAATCAGCACAATTCAATAATGGTATCCCGGTCAATATTATCAACCAGCACCTGGGTTACCTGGTACGGGGAGGTGACCCGGATGCCATCGATTCGATCGTGCCCATGGCCTATGGCAACCTGGCCCTTGACCTGATTCTGAAGGGGATCCACGGAAGACTTGTGGTACTGAGGAACGGGAGGTACGACAATGCTCCGCTGGATGTGGTGACCAGCACCAAGAAAACGGTGGATGTCAAAAAGCACTACAACGTGGAGAGGCTGCGCCCGCATTTTAAAAGCTTCGAATTCCAGCCCCTCTTTATCATGAGCGGAACATAGGCAGCCAGGCGAAACCGGTTAACGCTTGCGGAGCAAGCTATTCTATATATATCCAGGCGGTTTCGATCAGGTTTGCCCGGACCGGCCCCAGGGCATTTAACGCTGCCCGGACCGATTCGTGGGAACTTGCCGTTACAAGGTTGAAATTATAGGGTCCGGCAAGGATCTTTCCATCGTATCCCTGGTTTTTCATGGCAGCGGAATACTCTTCAGCATAGGAAGAGGTCTTGAATGCTCCAACGATGATATGAACCTTCGATTTTGCAGCCTCTTCGCAGGCAGCCAGCTTGAGCATGGCTTCATCCAACTGCATCCTGGTCAGGGCCAGCTTATCCTCAGCATCCTTGCTGTTTGAAACCTGGGATTTGAGGGCCTGGTTTTCAGCCATCAAGGCATCAATCTGTTCCTGGGTCATGGATGGCTTCTGAAACAAACTGCAGGATGAAACAAGCAGTGCAAGCAAGATGATCCCTACTGAATTCTTCATAACCTTAAAGTATTGGTTCTTCACGATTAAAGATAAATAATTTCCTTCATTTGAAGAGTTGGATTGCAAGAGGAGTTGTTAATAACTCTATATAGTTGTTTATCAATATATTAAGATATTTTATTGTATATTTACCCTATGGATCAGCAGATTTTGAATGAGCTTTTACCTGCTGCAAGGGACTATTTTTGGATGCTAACGAGAGGTTATCCACAGAACGCATCCCTGAAACTGGTTGGTGATAAATTCATGTTATCCAGGGAGATGCGGCAGGTGCTTTACAGGGGTATCTCAGCCAGGAAGAAGGCCCGGGAAAGGATGAAGAAGATCGGATCGATCCGGAAGAGGGACCTGGTGCTGATCGATACCTACAATGTGCTTTTCACCATCAATAACTATTTGCTGGGGAAACATGTGTTTATCAGCAATGATGGCCTGCTGAGGGATGCCGGCGAGATGAGAGGAAAGATCATCAATAAACCGGTCTTCACCCGGAGCGTAGGCCTGTTGCTGGATCTGTTGAAGGAGCATGAAGGGAGCACCTTCATCCTCTATCTCGACGAGCCTGTTTCCTACAGCGGGAGGCTTGCCATCGAAATCTCCAAAGACATGGTCCAGATGGAAATCGAGGGTGAGGCGCTCACCGTGAAATCCCCCGATCATATGCTGCAGCATGAGAACAGCGATGCCGTCTGTACTTCCGATACGGTGATCATAGACCACTATCCCGGCAGGATCATCGATCTGCCCCGCCTGCTTCTGGAAAAATACTTCCAGCCGGAGTTTCCGCTGTTGATCATGTGAGGATCCCGCCTGTCATCCCATCCGGGCTGCCGGATGCCGGAAACGGGAGTAATGCCTATTCAGCGCTGGTGGTTTCAGGCAGGTAGAGCCAGGTGGTCACCGGGAAATGATCGGAATAATCGGTTTTGATCCTTCTGCACTGATAGGGTATCATGGGATCGGAGTAGATGATGTAGTCGATCCTGAATGAGGGCATCTCACCGGCATAGGTGTTCCCGAAGCCCCTGCCGGCCTTTCTGAATGCATCATGGAGTCCCCTTCTGATCTTCCTGTAGGCAAAGGATTGCGGGGTATCGTTGAAATCACCCGCCACGATCACAGGATAGGGCGAATTCCTGATATAACCGGCGATCATAGTTGCCTGTTCGGCCCTTAATGCGAAGGCAGTTTTCAGCCTGGAACCGATGCTTTTTATCTCCCGCACCTGTTCATGGCTGTATTTCAACCGGACTGTATCCATGAATGCATAGTTCTCCTTGTAAAACCTGATGGACTGGAGGTGAATATTGAATACACGGATGGTATCATCCCGGACCAGCATATCGGTATACATGGCGGCATTGGAGGGAGAGTTGAACGGAATGCGGCTCTGCCTGATAATGGGGAACCTGCTGAAAGTGGCTATGCCGGATCCGTTCCGGTTGGCCGGGTCGCCGATATAGTAGACAGCCATTTCCGGGTAACGTTTCAGCTGTGCGGAAATTTCTGCCCGGGTCTCACCCCTTTTCGGGGAGGTGAAGAATTCCTGGAAACAGATGATATCGGGATCCTGCTCCTCTATGAAGTGCAGGATCTTATTCCTGGTACCGGGATCGTGTGTCCACTGATAGTGGTCAAAACCCCTGACGTTGTATGAAAGTATCTTGAAAAGCCGGGGGTATGCTGCCTGCTCACCTATCTCTTGTTTCCTGATGTTCAATGGAATAAGGTTGTTCATGTGGTTCCAGCCAGCCAAAATCACCACCAGCGATACCAGGATCTCTTTCCTGAGACGGATCAGCCAGTAACATACCAAGGCCAGGTTGATGACCAGGAGGTATGGGTATGCCAGACCGAACAGCGCAGGAACCATCAGTCTTGCCGGATTGATCACCGGCGCCAGGTAGGAGATAAGCAACCCGGCAGCAAACACCGCATTCAGGATCAGAATAATGCTGTAGGTGAACTTTTTCACGCGATTATTTCTTATCGCTCATCCTGAAAAGGAGCTCCTTTTCCCTGGCCGTCAGGCTGTCATAACCACCCTTCGAGATCTTCTCCAGGATCTGGTCCACCTCTTTTTGCTCTTCAGCCTTCTGCCTGTTGTAATCAAAATCGTTGGTAGGGCGCTTATGGGTGACCCTCATTCTTTTATTTCCGGGTCTGAACCATGTTGCCATTCGATCCATCATGCGGTCAAATCCGCGCGAGATGTCTTTTCCCCGTTTGTAGTAATATGCAAAAAGAAAACCCATCAAAGCGCCTCCTATATGAGCAATCTTTCCACCTGCATTCACGGAAAAATCGATCAATGACGTCAGCACGAACATCACAAGGGCAATGTATCCGATCTTCACGGGTCCGATCAGGACCAGGTATAACCTGCGGTCGGGCCGGTAGACCGCTGTAGCGACCACCACGGCCATCACCGAAGCCGAGGCCCCCAGGGCAATGGCCTGATCCCTGACAGGTTCAAATACCGGGAAGAGGTTATAGAATAGCACAAAAAGGGCTCCCCCGGCCAGGCCCCCCAGCAGGTATGTGCTCAGCAATTTCTTCGTTCCCAGCTCCTGGATAAAGATGGACCCGAACCAGAAAAGCCACAGAAGGTTGAAAAAAATGTGCAGGAACCCTTCGTGAAGGAACATATAGGTGAT
This sequence comes from uncultured Bacteroides sp., assembly GCA_964467775.1. Lineage (GTDB taxonomy): Bacteria > Bacteroidota > Bacteroidia > Bacteroidales. Next base: position 16,138 of record CAYXUD010000170.1, read on the forward strand.
GATGGTCCATGGCCGCCTGACAAGCACATGCGGATTGGAGGGGATGGCCAGGAACCGGAGGAATCCATCATAATGGTCATAGGAATTGGACAGGTAGAGGACGATCCTCACAATCTGTACTGCCAGGAAAAGCCCCAGGTTCAGATATATCAGTTTATTGAGGGCGGTACCCCGTTTGTACGATTCCTTGATATCGTCAATAATACTCATTCTGTCAAATAGTTAGTAAAAATTCCGGGTGAACCGGCTCCAGTACTTGATCAGAACAAACCCAAAAACCATACCACCAAGATGGGCAAAATGGGCGATGTTGTCCCCTGTCCGTGTCACACCCAGGAACAGTTCCAGGGCCCCGAACCCGATCACCAGCCATTTGGCTTTAATGGGGAAGGGGATGGGAATGATAAAAAGCGGTGTATTCGGGAAAAGCATCCCGAACGCCAGCAGCACCCCGTAGACTGCTCCTGATGCTCCGATCGTGGGTGTCAGCAGGTTCCGGCCGAGTTCATAATACGGGTTCCCCGGTTTGAGGATCTCCGCCAGTAATTTCGGATTGATCTTTTCCACCGAGTAGGCAGCTTTCAGCGCGGCCACATCGGGGCCCAACTGAAAGTAAAGCACCAGGGAATGAACCAGGGCTGCCCCAAGTCCCGTTACCAGGTAATAGATCAGGAATCGCTGGCTGCCCCATACGCTCTCCAGGGTTTTGCCAAAGATCCAGAGTGCCCACATATTAAAGAAAATGTGGGCAATCCCGGCATGCATGAACATATGGGTCACAACCTGCCACGGCCCGAAGTAGGGTGACTGGAAATAGAAGAGCCCGAGAATCCTGTTCAGATCCACGTTGAACAGCCTCGCGAACATGATCGTCCCGAGGAACATCACCACGTTGATGATAAGCAGGTTCTTGACCACCGGAGGGGTACTGCTGACTCTTCCTGAATAAAAGCGACTCATGATCCTATGATTTAAATTGACGATCCAGCTCACCCACCTCAATGATCTGTACAATGAGTTTGCCGGAGGGAGTATGGTTGGGATCGGAACAGGAGAAAAGCTGGTCGGTCAGCTCCTGCATCTCCAGGTCAGTCAGCTGCTTCCCGAATCCGATTGCGGATGTTCTGGCAGCCGAGCGTGCGATCCTTTCCCTGAATCCCATATCGACCTCCCCCTGAAGGGATTTGTATTGTTCTATCATCATCTCCAGTGTATCAACGGCTCCTTTCCCTGAAAGGTTCAGGTCCGGGGGCATTCCGTGTATCACCACGCTCTGGTTGCCGAAGTCCCTGATATCAAATCCCAGTTGCTCCATCTCTTCCATCATCTCCAGGCAGACCTGGTAGTCTTCAGCATTAAGCTTCACCGTTTCCGGGAAAAGGGATTGCTGTGCATGGGGTTGCTGTTCCTTATGAGACTGCACCAGCTTATCAAAAATGATCCGCTCATGCGCCCTGCGCTGATGGATGACCATGATCCCTGATTTAACAGGTGAGAGGATGAATTTGTTCTTGATCTGGAGGTATCTGCTGCCTGTTCCGCCCGTGGAAAATGCAGGTTCGAAAAGCTGTTCCCATCCTTCGAACCGGTCATCCTCGTAAGGCCTTCCCTGCCTGTTCCGCTGGTAGCTCCCCTCACCCTTAAACGGGTCATAGGCAGGATCGGTATCGATGGAAGGGACCCTGATCCCGGTATCGCGGGTCAGCACCGGGATATCAATGATACCCTCCCTGTCGAAGTCCAGTGAAGGGGAGAGGTTGTGCCTGCCGATGGATTCCCTGACTGCCGCGTGCAGAATCTGCCAGATAGATTTATCGTCTTCAAACTTCACCTCCGTCTTGGAAGGATGTATATTGACATCGATGCGGGAAGGGTCCGTTTCAAAAAAGATGAAATAGGAGGGGTAATGGTCCGCTGCAAGGATCTGCTGGTAACCATTCATCACCGCTTTGTGAAAATAGGGATGCCTGATGAACCGGCTGTTTACGAAAAAGAACTGTTCCCCGTAACTCTTCCTTGCATGTTCCGGCTTGCCGATATACCCTGTGATCCTGATGATGGAGGTTTCTGTCTCCAGCGGTATCAGGGTTGCATTGGCGGCTTTGCCAAAGATACCCGCAATGCGCTGACGCAGGGTTCCCGGGGGGAGCTGCAAAATCTCCGTGCCATTGTGGATGAGGGTGCACCTGATATCCAGGTGTGTTAGGGCGATGTGGTTGAATTCGCTGATGATGTGCCTCAGTTCCGTATTGTCGCTCTTCAGAAACCTTCTCCGGGCAGGTGTATTGAAGAACAGGTTCCTGACCTGGAAAGTGGTCCCGGGCGGTGTCTGCACTGATTGCTGTGACTCCAGCCTTGAACCGGAAATCCGGATCTGTGTACCCAGTTCGTCTGCCGGGCGCCTGGTTTTCATGCTGACCTCCGATATGGCTGCGACGGAAGCGAGTGCCTCCCCCCTGAACCCTTTGGTCCGTATGGCGAACAGATCCTTTGCCTCGGTAATCTTTGATGTGGCGTGCCTTTCAAAACAGAGGCATGCATCCCCTTCGGACATGCCTTCCCCATCATCCGTCACCTGGATCATTGTCTTCCCGGCATCCTTGACCTGCACGGTGATGGCGGTAGCCCCGGCATCCACCGAGTTCTCCATCAACTCCTTCACCACAGAAGCGGGGCGCTGTATAACCTCTCCGGCTGCGATCTGGTTGGCTACCGCATCACTTAACAGGTGGATGATCCCCGACATCTATCTGAATAATATGAGATAAGCAAGAAAAAAGAGCACCACAAGTATAACAACCAGCCTGATGTTGGAGCTCCTGCTCGCCCTGATCTTCGATTTCTGCCGGGCCTGCCGGAATGAGCCCCGCTTGATGGTCGTCCTGCTGGGATCGGAAGGGATCTCAATGCCCATCTCCTGCTTTATCTGCCTGATACGCTCGTCCCTTGCTTCCTTTTCAGGGTCATAGTAGCGTGGTGAATATGCGAACCTTTTATAGCTTGGGAGTTTTATAAACCTGGGTATTCCCATACAAACCTGTTTTAGGCCGTAAAGTTAGCGAATAAAGTCTGTAAAGTCATAAAGTCAATAAAGTCGAAACAGTTTTTTACATTTGGACCTATGAAAGAGATCATCAGGTCCAACCTGCTGGAAGCAGGGGAAGTTCTGGAAGAGTTCCTGGGGCAACCGGGCAACATTGCAGCGATTGAGGAAGCAGCCCGCCTGCTCATCGGCACTGTGAAATCCGGGAACAAGATCATTTCCTGCGGGAACGGAGGTTCCATGACCGATGCCATGCATTTTGCCGAGGAACTTTCAGGGGTGTTCCGGGAAAAACGAAGGGCCCTGCCCGCCCTCTCTGTTTCAGACCCTTCCCATATTACCTGCACCGCCAATGATTACGGGTTTGATGCCGTCTTCTCCAGGTACATCGAAGCGGTGGGTCAGGAGGGTGATGCCCTGCTGGCCATCAGCACTTCCGGCAACTCCATGAACATCATCAAGGCGGTGGAAGCGGCCAGGGAGAGGCAGATGAAAGTGATCGGGCTCACAGGGAAAAGCGGGGGATTGCTGGCCGGCATGGCGGATGTTGAGATCCGTGTGAAGGGCAGGAAGCATTCCGACAGGATCCAGGAGGTCCATATCAAGATCCTGCATATACTTGTCCTGCTGATCGAAGAGGGTGCAAAATAGGGGCCGCCCCTTCCGGAACAGCCCCTCTTCTGAATTGGCTTATTAATCCAGGATTATCCAGTCTCTGCCGAAAACCTGACCGGGACCACCACCCTTACCTTCACCGGCTTTCCCCGCTGCCTTCCGGGTTCCCAGTCAGGCATGCCTTTAAAAACATTGAGGGCAGCTGCATCAAATTCCTTGTGGGTGCTCCGTGCCACCCGGATCTCTTCCAGTTTGCCGGTTATGTTGACCAGGAACTCAACGTACACCTCCCCGCTTATCCCCTCCTTCTTCATGGTTTCGGGATATTCAAGGCGGGAGTAGATGTAGGTTTTCAGCGCGTCCGTTCCACCGGGAAACCCGGGCATCTCCTCCACCACATAAAACACCTCATTGTTAACCGCCAGGAGATCAGCCTTCTCCTGATCAGAAGCGTTCACGCTGATATCGCCGTCGGGGACAGCCTCCGGATCCACGGTGAATGGTTTTACTATCAGTTTCAATAATTTGCTGGAGATTTCCGATGCATGGGGATGGAGCGTGGCATACCCAACGAACGAGATCACTATCTCGGGATCACCTGCCACATCCAGCATGAATGCCCCATGGTCATCAGTGATGGTCCCTTTGGTGGTTCCGGCGATGAGAACCGCGGCACCCTGGGCAGGTTCGCCTGTATCTGCAAAAACCACCTTTCCTTCAATGGTCTTTTGTTGCTGAGGGGCCATCCCGGTGGCAAGGCCCAGTGTGATCAGGATGGCCGGGATCAACAGGGCAATTTTCATGATCCCCAGGGGGGATCTTCCTGGCTTTTTCATCATGTTGAATCTTTTAAAGGTGATGGAATGGTTAAACTGGTTCCCCAGCCTGAAGAGATTCACACCCAGGGTGTGGTTGAGCAGCTGGGCGCGGTAGTGAGCCGGGTTGACCCCCGCCGAAAGGACCTGCCTGTCGGCCAGGTATTCGTGGTTCTCTTTCATCATCCTGGAAATAAGCCATGAGAAGGGATTGAACCATGTGAAAAGCAGGGTGAGTTCCATCAGGACAAGATCGATGAAATGAAGCTGTTGCACGTGTGCTTTCTCATGGAGGAGTATATTCTCAAGATCCTGCTGATCCTGCATGGATCGCGGGATAAAGATCCTGGTAAAAAGGGTGAACACCTGGCCGGTTTTCGTAAAGGCAAAGCCGTTTACACTCTTTGTCTTTTGCCAGGTGAGGTTCCAATGAACGATTGTAACCAGGTTTCTTACCAGCATGAAGATCAGCCCCGACAGGTAGATGGCGACCCAGATCCGGATCCAGTGGATGGTGAATCCGGTTGCGGTTTCGGGGCCGGCCGGATCGGGATACAGGGCCCCCGTGCCTTCCGGATCGATAAAGACGGTGGGTGTGAGGTGGACCAGAAGCTCAGGCTTTTGGAAGGTGATGAGCGGAAAAATCCAGGCGGAGGCCAGCCCCAGCAGCAGGTAGATACGCTTCACTACCAGGTTGGGATCACTGCGCAGCAGGAGATGGTAAGGCAGGGAAATGATACCCAGTCCGGCCGAGACTTTCAGCAGGTATGTGAAATATTCATTCATGGCCGTCCTCCTTCAGTTTATTTTCAATCTCCCCCATCAGCTCTTTGAGTTCAGCAAGCTTCAGGTCATTCTCCCTGGCAAAAAAGGCGGCCATACGGGTGAAGGAGCCATCGAAATATTTGGACACGATCCCGGCAAAATGCCCTTTCAGGTACTCTTTTTTTTCCAGTAACGGATGGTAGAGGTAGGTGGTTCCCACTGCCTTGTGGCCTACGATCCCTTTTTTCTCCAGCACCCTTACCACGGTTGATACAGTGGTATAGGGGGTTCCCGGATCACTGAGCTCCCCCATCAGGTCCCGGATGGTGGCCTCATTGAGCTTCCACAGGATCAGCATGATCTCCTCTTCCGCCCTGGTCAGTCTTCTGGTCATCGTGCAGGCTTTATCATATAACGCAAATATATAACTTATTATTACGTAAGTCAACTAAAAATGCAGTAGAATAACTGCAAATTAAGTTAAATCATTAGAACAGCGGGGATTATTATTCGAAAAAAAGATTAATTTTGAACGGAAATCTGAATGGACCGATGGTTTCTGTTTTTAATTACTTTTTTACCGCATCTCTTGCGTGTTGTGTATTCACCGCCTGCCTCTCCCAGGACTCCGTGACGGGATCTGATGGGAAAGAGGCCGAGATCCGGGAAATGGCCAAAAGGATGCTGGATGATGAACGGCAGCTGGAGGAGGATTTTACCACGATATACAAAATGGCTACAGAAAAGATGGATGCCAGTTGCCTGCTTCTGAACGGCATCTACTATGAGAATCCCTATTTTAATGCAGAAGGACATCCGTTCCTGAATGACGGCGGGTTTCACACCGGTTCGATCGTTTACCGCAACAGGAGGTATGAGGGGATCAGGATGAAATATGACATATTTCATCAACAGATCGTGATCAATCCCCGGCCGGAGGAACCCTTGCTGATGATCCTTCTGTCCAACGAGTTCATTTCGGAGTTCTGGCTGGAGGGACTGCACTTCAGGAAAGATCCGGATGGCGGGCCCGGAGGCTCCTATCTCCAGGTGGTATGGGAAGAGGAACAGGTCCGTTGCTATAGCTCGTGGTACAAATTGCGCTACAAATCCTACAGGGATGGGAACCTGGTCTCCTACCGGTTTACCGATCATAAACAGAAGCGTTACCTGCAGGTGAACGGGAAAATATCAGGGTATACCGGCAACAGGAGCTTTACCGGGCAGTTTCCCGATGCGGTGAAAGACCAGGTGAAGGAGTTCCTCAGGTCAAAAAGCATCAGGGTCAACGTGGCGGATGCAGAGACCATGAAGGAAGTGATCCGGTTCAGTCAGGGGGTACTTACCCGGAACAATTTGTAATCAAGGAATGATGGATCCGTTGAAACACCTTATCACCGGTCTCTGTATCAGCTGCCTCGCGGGGGTCATGCCTGCACAGAATGTTCACCAGATAGACCATGCCTGTTCAGGGATGAAGCTTGTTGAACTCCTCGGTGAGCTGGAGAAGAGCAGCGGGTTCAGATTCTTCTACCGGCAGGAATGGATTGACACCCTGACCGTAAGCGGGATTGAAGAAGCATCCCCGGTTGACCAGGTCCTCAGCTCTGTGCTGGAAGGGACTGGATTGAATCTGTACCGGGAGGAGAACGATTTTTATATTTACCCGGGGGAGCCCATCGTTACGGAATTGCCGCCCTTCGAAGAGCTGGTAACCGGAGAGGAGGAGTTGCTTTCCGGTCAGGAGGAGGCAGAGCCGGAGGATCGGTATCAGCAAACCAAGAGAGTCTCGGAAGAGAATTATATCACCATTGGCAGCACCGGGGCTTTGAAAAACGGTGAACGATGCCAGATCAAAGGAAGCATCCGGAACAAGCGGAACGGGGAGGCACTGATCGGGGCTGTGGTTTTCATCCAGGAATCTGGAACCGGGACGATCACCGATGCAAACGGTGAGTTTAAACTGAACCTCCGGCCTGGTGAGTATACCATCGTGGTGCACCACATGGCGATGAAGGAGACGGAGTATAGATTGAGGGTGATTTCCGACGGAGAGATAGCGCTCGAACTGGAGGATGAACTGATCGCACTGGAGGAGGTGACGGTAAGTGACCAGCGGCGCAGCAATGTTCAGGGTATGCTGATGGGTTTCGAACGCATATCTGCAAAATCGATGAAAGAGATACCCGTGGTCCTGGGGGAGAAGGACATCCTGAAGGTGGCGCAGATGCTTCCCGGGGTGCAGAATGCCGGTGAGGGATCATCGGGCTTTAATGTCCGGGGGGGGACGGCAGACCAGAATATGTTTTATATCAATAACATATCTATCTACAATACTTCCCACCTGTTTGGTTTTTTCACAGCCTTCAGCCCGGATATCATCAGTGATTTTTCGCTCTACAAAAACAACGTTCCTTCCAGATACGGGGGAAGGATTGCTTCCATCTTTGATATCAACACACGGCCCGGGAACAACAGGAACTTTTTTGCACAGGGAGGGATCAGTCCCGTTACCGGGCACGCCTCGGTCGAAGGACCCATCATCCGGGAAAAAGTCTCGTTCGTGGCCAGCTGGCGAAACACCTATTCAGATTGGTTGCTGAATCGCATAAAAAACCAGGATTTCAGAGAAAGCAATGCCTATTTCAATGACGGGACCCTGGGGCTGAATGCCGAGATCAATCCCTCCAACCAGCTGAAGGCATTTGTCTACCTGAGCAATGACAGGTTCTCCCTCTCCGACAGGAATGACTACAGCTATTCGACGACAGGCGGGTCCATCCACTGGAAACACCGGTTCTCCCCCTCCCTTTCGACAGACCTTGCAGTGGCCAGCAGCAGGTACCGGTTCAGGAACATTGATCTGAACAACCCTACAGAGGCCTATCAGCATGAATACTATGTAAACCATACAGAGTTCAGGGCCGATTTCCTCTTAACCCGCCTGGAGAAGCACAGGATCGAGTTTGGGGTGAACGGCATCCTGTATGACCTGAACAGGGGGGATATCATACCCTACGGGGCAGCTTCCAAAAGAATTCCCATTGAGCTGGGCAGGGAACAGGGTGTTGAAAGTGCCCTCTATGTCTCGGACGAATTCAGGATCGTGCCCCGCCTGAATGCCCTTCTGGGCCTGAGGTACAGTTTCTACGGCCAGCTTGGGCCCTCCGAGGTCCAGGAATACGAGGAGGGGCTGCCGAGGAATAAATACACCATGCTGGGAACCTTATCCTACGAACGGGGAGATATTGTCCGGACCTATTCAGGGATTGAGCCCAGGGTGGCCCTGAATTATGAGCTTGGCCGCAACAGCTCCCTGAAAGCATCCTACAACCGCCTGCGGCAGTATATATTCCTGCTGAGCAACACCTTTGCCATAGCACCCAACGACCAGTGGAAGCTGACCGATTACCATATCAGGCCCCCGGTGTCGGACCAGGTGTCACTGGGGGTGTACCATGATTTCGAAAGGCCGGGTGTAAGCGCATCAGTCGAGGTTTACCAGAAATGGGTGAACCACGTGGTGGAGTACAAGGACGGGGCCGATTTCATATCCGCCGAACCCATTGAAACACAGATACTGCAGGGGCAGCAGGACTCAAGGGGGGTAGAGGTGATGCTGAAGAAAAATACGCGCAGGATCACAGGCTGGGTATCCTACACCTATTCGCGATCCACCATATTGATCGACGGAGTTTATGAGGAGAACAGGATCAACGGCGGTGTGGTATACCCCTCCAACTTCGACAGACCCCATAGCTTCAACCTGGTCGGCAACTTGAGGCTCAGCCGTCGTTTCAGTGTTTCATCCAATGTGGTCTACTCCTCGGGGAGGCCTGTCACGCTGCCCATTGCAGTCTACTATGCGGAGGGACAGGAGTACCTCTATTATTCGGACCGTAACAGTTACAGGATCCCTGATTATTTCAGGGTTGACCTCTCGGTGAACCTGGAGGGAAACCTGAAATTCAAGAAGATCGCCCACAGTTACTGGATGCTCAATATTTATAATGTAACCGGGAGAGACAATGCCTACTCCGTTTTTTATGAGGCGAAAGAGGGGCAGATCAAAGGATATAAGCTCTCGATCTTTGCACAACCCATCGTCACCCTGTCGTGGAATTTCAAACTTGGTAACTATAACAGTGATTGAAGGCAGTCAACATGGATCAGGCCTGAGGAAGGTGGCCCTCCTGCTCCTGGCAATGGTGCTGGTTGCAGCTTCCTGCATCTTTCCCTACGAAGCGGATATTGAAGAGAAGAGTGAATTGATCGTGGTGGAGGGGAGTTTGATCAAGGGGAATTCGCTCCAGGAGATAAAGGTTTCCACCACCTCATCCCTGCTTGATCCAAGGTTCTGGCCGATGAAGGGGTGTGTAGTCAGGGTGGTGGATGAGCTGGACCAGGTATTCCTGTTCGAAGACCGGACGGAAGGAAGGTACACCCTGGCGCTACCAGATGAGTCACTGGTATACGGCAGACAGTATATGCTCAGGATCACCACTCCGGATGGGGTGGAATATGCATCGGAATATGAGATGTTAAATGCCTCTGCCGTGGTGGATTCAGTATACCATGCCCTGGAGGATCAGTTCGATCCGTTTACGGGAGAGGAGCTGCACGGGGTCCAGTTCTTTATCGATATCAAGGCACCGGATGATCATCCCAGGTATTTCCGGTGGATCCTTACCGAAACTTACGAGTATACCAGCAGCGGCCCCATCGATTACAGGCTCTATGTAAGCGGAATGGGGAGAGCACCGGATAACAGATGGGCCCTGTACCGGTGCTGGATCAGCGAAGAGGTGCCGGGGCTTTATCTTTCCAATACCGTGAACCTGACCGTGAATGAGAAGAAGAAAATCCCGCTGAACTATGTCTCCACCCGTACAGACCGTTTGAAGTTCAAATACTCCCTGCTGGTGAACCAGTACACCCTCAATGAGGGTGCCTACGCTTACTGGCAGCAGAACAGGACCGTCGCGGAGGAGTCCGGGGGCCTCTATAACCAGCAACCCGGTCAACCGATCACCAACCTATACAATGTCAATGATCCGGATGAACAGGTACTGGGTTATTTCTGGGTGTCGTCCAGAACCGAAAAGCGGATTTTCTTCTCCAGGCCTAGTGACCTGGTGGTACCGGATGAAATATGCCCCCTTCATGTATTCGATCCCATGTTTGACTTTAAGAGCCCATTCCCGATCAACATCAGGTACGGTGAGTCCGGGGAGTGGCTGACGGGAGATATTTACTGTTTTGATTGCCGTGTAAGGGGGGGAGCGCTCGAACCGCCTGAATTCTGGGAAAACAACTGAGCTTGTATGACAGAGAGGAACCACATACCACGATGGGCCGTCCTGATGCTCCTGCTGCTTGAGGGAATGCGACTGCTGTCCCAGGTCCCCGTTGTGATCAGGCCGGATGATTCGGGGGAAAGCATCGAACTCTGTTCCGACAGGTCACTGTATGCTAACTCCGAACTGATATATTACACGGCCCGGTACCGGAAACCGCCCCGGGTCCAGGCACGGGACTGGAGCAAGGTTCTCTATGCAGAACTGATCCGTTGGGATGGCACCAAGCTGGCCAGCTCAACGGCGCGCATTCAGAATGGTGTTGCGGACGGGTCCCTCCGCATACCCGGTAACATCAGGTCGGGAAATTATTACCTGAGGGCGTACACAATGTGGATGCGCAACTACTCCCCCTACTCCTATACATACCTGATGGTCACGATCGTGAACCCTAATACGATACTGATTGATCAAGGACCGGAAAGGGATGAGGGACCACCCGAATCAAAGATGGTAAGCAAGGCTGAATTGGCCGATGCCATTGTTATCAGGGAGTTGCAGGGATCTTACGGGAAGAGGCAGCTGGTTGAATTTAAGATCGCGTTGCCGGAAAGTGCCCTGCCGGGCCATTATTGCCTGAGTGTGGCCAAGGCGGGGAGCATTGATCCATTGAACCACTCTTTCCGGTATGCCGGAACGGATGAATCCGGGAGCCAGCCAGGCGTAGAGTTCCTGCCGGAGATCAAAAGCCCGGTCGTCTCAGGCAGGGTGGTGGACGGGAGGAGCGGTGAACCGGTCCCGGACATGAAGATCGTTCTTTCCTCCTACTCCAGCTCCTTCTATTTTTCAACTGCCACCTCCGGGCAGGACGGTTCTTTTGTATTTATGCTCCCGGACGCTGAAGGCAGCCACGAATTTCATATAGCCCTCGGGGAGGAGTGCAGTGAAGAGTGTAAAATATTGATTTCCAGTGAATTCTGCAACAGACCCGTCACCCTTCCCTATGTTCCGTTCCATCTGGAGGACCGGGGGAGGCAAACGGCCGGTGAGCTGTTCCTCAATGCCCAGCTGGGCAGAAAATTTTACCAGGAAGACTCCCCGCTGAAACGTGAGGACCGCATATGGCCTGCTTTTTACGGGATCCCTGTCTCCACCATCAATGAGAGAGATTTCATCGAGCTGGACAATCTGAAGGAGTTCTTCTATGAACTTGTGTATAATGTCTCGGTGGGATACCGGGAACGGAAGCCATACCTGGTCGTTCACGGACCCACCAGCCTGTCGCAGTATCCACCGCTGATCCTCGTGGATAACATAGCGGTTGCCAATGACGAAAGGCTTCTGGAAACTGCCTGCCGGCGGATAGACCGGATAGAGGTCATCAATGAGGGTTACGTCATTGGGGATGATAAGTATAGTGGTATCATCAGCATATTTTCCGAGGAGAAAGACCTTGCAGCCGACCTGATTGATAAAAGCCAGTTTTTCAATTACCAGTTGTTTTCAGATGCCAGGTTTTCCTCTCCCGACTATTCGGGTGAAGCCAGCCGTTCATCTCTTGCCGACAGGCGGAACCTGCTTTTCTGGGAGCCACGCCTGGAACTGGAGGGAAGGGGTTCGGCCAAAATCAGGTTCTACACTTCGGATGAGGCAGGTGATTTTGAGATCCTTCTTCGCGGGAACGGACCGGGGGAAAGCACTGTGGTTTACCGGACATCGCGTTTCACGGTGAGATAAGGATCCCTCAGGTGGCGGTGTGCCCGGTTCGATCATTCCATCCTCTGTCACATTAACAGCTATAGGATTATTTTGCCTGTTTATGCTGATCAAGGCATTTGGCGGTGCCATTCAGGGGATCCGGGGGACCGCCATCACCATCGAGGTAAACGTTTCACAGGGGATCAGGTTCATGATCGTGGGGCTTGCCGACCACTCCGTCAGGGAGAGCCAGCAGCGTGTTGAACTGGCCATTACCAATAACGGGTTTCAATGGCCGCGTTTCCGGGTGGTGGTCAACCTGGCCCCTGCAAGCATCAGGAAGGAGGGCACCCATTTTGACCTGCCGCTGGCGGCGGGGATCCTGGCAGCCACCAGGCAGGTGGATGACCATCTTCTGAAGGATTACATGATCCTGGGGGAACTCTCCCTGGATGGAAGCGTCATGCCCGTGAAGGGGATCCTGCCGATGACCCTGAAGGCGAAAGAGATGGGTTTCAGGGGGGTGGTCGTTCCCCACGGGAACGGTGGAGAGGCATCTGCAGTGGATGGTATTGAGGTGGTTGCAGTCAAACACCTGAAGGAGGTGGTGTCATTCCTGGATGGCAGCCCGGAGATCAGACCCTTGTCAAAGAAGGTCCATGCCCGGCTTCATGACCGGACAGACAAAAGCGGGAATGATTTCAGGGAAGTCAGGGGACAGGAGGCGGTGAAGCGTGCGCTGCTGATCGCAGCTGCCGGCCATCACAATCTGATCATGGTAGGTCCGCCTGGATCGGGGAAAACCATGCTGGCCAGGAGCCTGCCCTCGATCATGCCGCCCATGTCCCCGGAAGAATCCATGCAAACCACCATCATCCATTCGGTGGCGGGAAAGGTGGGTCCGGAAGAGGGCCTGATGGTCTGCAGGCCATTCAGGACGCCCCACCATTCAAGCTCACACATCGCGATCATCGGCGGCGGGAGCACCCCGCAACCGGGGGAGGTCTCCCTGGCCCACAACGGTGTACTTTTCCTGGATGAGCTCCCCGAATTCAAGCGGCAGGTGCTGGAGGTAATGAGGCAACCGCTTGAAGAGGGGAAGATCCATGTGAGCCGGGCAAGCTATCGGGTTGTGTACCCGTCGGATTTCATGCTGGTGGCAGCCATGAATCCCTGTCCCTGCGGTTATTATGGCCACCCGGATAAAGCTTGCAATTGCGGTCCGGGGAGTATCAGGACCTATCTTTCAAGGATCTCGGGGCCGCTGCTGGACCGGATCGATATCCACATGGAGGTGGCCCCGATTCCCTTCGAAAGGCTCTCGGCGGATGCTGAAGCGGAAAGCAGCGAGACCATTCGCAGGCAGGTGGTCATGGCCAGGGAGGTCCAGAAAAAGCGGTTTAAAGGGATCCGGGGTGTGAACAGCAACTCCCGGATGGGAACTGCACTGAGGAACAGGTATTGCAGGCTGGACAGGGCCGGGGAGTTGCTCATCAAAAGAGCCATTGAACAGCTCGGGCTCTCGGTCCGGGCCTACGACCGGATCCTCAAAGTAGCCCGGACCATAGCAGATATCGAAGGAGATGAGCATATCCATGCCTCCCATGTGGCTGAAGCGGTCAGCTACCGCAACCTGGACAGGGAGGGCTGGGGACAATGATTTTGAATTTCAGAATATTATTTTGATATTTGTAAGTCTATATGCAATGCATGTGGTATCGTACAAGCGCATAAGAGAGTTTATGAAAGATCATCCGGACTCTGGTGTCAAACTTGGGAGGTGGTATAAATGGATGAAAAAAGGAAAATATAATTGTCTGGATGAATTAAGAAATAAATTTCCGGGAGTGGATTATATCGGCAATGATCGGTATGTTTTCAATATTGGAGGTAATAAATACCGGTTGGTTGCCATGATTAATTTCAAAGCCCAGCGTGCTTATATCAGATACATTGGCACTCATAGTAACTATGAAAAAACGGATTGTGCAAATATTTAGGTTGAAATGGCTGAAATAAAAAATGAATTGCAATACGAGGCAATGATAGAGCGTATTGAGGAACTGCTCAAAGTTGTAAGCAATGATACACCGGCAACAGATCGATATTTCATGGAACTTGACGCAATCTCAAACCTGGTCGAGGAATATGAAGAGAAGTATTATCCTGTTAAAATGCCAACCCTGGCAGAAGTAATACGGGATGAAATGACAGAAAGGGGCATTACTCAAAAGGAACTGTCAGAACTCCTGGGTGTAAGTCCGTCCCGTATCAGCGAATACATGACCGGCAAGGCAGAACCCACCTTGAAAGTTGCACGGCTGCTGAATCAGAAACTTGATATCGATCCTGAGATCCTGCTGGGTTGATTACCCGATAATTCACCGAAATTGCACCGAAGGGGACTCCCTTTAAAGGGTTTTCTGTTACCTTTAGGAGCCCATGAGCGGGCATCATGAAATGAATCCAGAACCGGAGAAAAAGAAGGTTATTGTCATAGGAGCGGGTATCGGGGGCATCACCACAGCAGGTTATCTCGCCAGCAAAGGCTACCATGTTACCATCTTTGAAAAGAACGCCTATCCCGGGGGGAGATGCGGGAGATATGAGAAGAATGGTCACAGGTTTGATATCGGGGCCACCTTCATGATGATGCCAGGTATCTATGAAGAGGCGTTTTCCGCCGTGGGTAAAAGCCTGTTCGATGAACTGACCCTCCACCGTGTGGATCCTGTTTACAAGGTGAAGTTCAAGGGGAACAAGCAGGTACTGTTCACCTCCGACCTGGCCGCACTGCAGAAGCAGTTTGAGGAGCTTGAGAAGGGAAGTTACAACAGGTTCCTGAAACTGATGAGCAGGGGGTTCAACATCTATGAGAGGTCGATGCGGCTGATCGACCGCAATTATTTTCGCATACTGGATCCGTCACTCCTGAAATATCCCTTCCTCCTGGTCAGGTACAAGGCTTTTCATAACCACTACAGGTACATCAGCAGGTATTTTAAAACCGGGGAATTGCGTGCTTTTTTCACCTTTCAGAACCTCTATCTGGGACAGGATCCTTTTGCTGCCTCGGGGATGTATACCTTCCTCCCCTTTATGGAACTGGGAGACGGGGTCTACTTTCCAGAAGGAGGAATGCATGAGGTGGCGGAAAGCCTTCTGTCCGTCGCCAGGGAACAGGGAGTACAGCTGTATCTCAGTTCCCCGGTGAGCAGGATTGAAGTGGACAGGAACCGGGCAAAGGGAGTTGTCCTGGAAGACGGATCGTTCCATCCGGCCGATCTGGTCATCTCGAACGCTGACCTGCCCTATGTGTACAACCATCTGTTGCCACAGAGCGGCAAGGCCAGGCGCCTGAACAGGAAGAAGTATTCATGTTCAGCCATCGTCTTTCACTGGGGCGTTGACAGGGTCTACCCGCAGCTTGAGCAGCATACCGTTTTTGTATCCGGCACCCACCGGGAGAGCTGCAGGACTATTTTCAGGGATCATGGCTTTGCCAGGGAGCCCTCCATCTATGTGCACTCCCCGGTCCGGTCCGATCCCTCTGCCGCACCGGAGAACCAGGATTCCATCACCGCCATCATCCATGCAGGGAACCTTGATGATACAAAAGAATATGATTGGGAAGGGATTAAATCTGAAGCACGGAATGCCATTCTGAAAAGGTTTGAAGAGGAGGGGTTAACCGGCTTCGGGAAACATATTAAATTTGAGATATGTTTTACCCCGGACCGGTGGAGATCGGAATTTAACCTGACCAGGGGTGGTACCTTCGGCAGCCTGGCCCACAATCTACTGCAGATGGGTTTCCTGCGGCCGGGAAACCGCCACAGGAAGTACAGGAATCTCTATTTTGCAGGTGGCAGTACACAACCGGGAAGCGGAATGCCCCTCTCACTGCTCTCGGCAAAACTGGTTTCGGAACGAATTGAAAGAGATAACAGGAATCCAATGCGGTGACATGAATCAGGAAACAGAGAATATCATCAACAGCATCGCTTTCGAACATATCGAAAAGCACCCCAATATCCTGATAGCGGCGAGGTTCTGGGATGACAGAAGGTATTACGCCGCCAGGGTGTGCTATAAATTCATGCGCATGATCGATGATTACATCGACGACAGGAAAGCCATGGATGAAGAGATCGGCTGCATGGAAAGAGAAGAACTGAGCAATAAAGTATACAGCTGGATAGAATGCCTTGAGGGGAACAGCGATCATGATCCTTTTTACCTGGAACTGGCCCAAACCATCAGCACTTTCAGGATCCCGCTTCAACTCTTTCATAATTTCGCCAGATCCATGATGCATGATATTAACCACAACGGTTTCTCCACCCTGGATCAATTCATTGATTATGCAGAAGGAGCCTCAGTGGCCCCTGCATCCATATTTGTACACCTCTGTTGCCTTTCGGAAGAGGGTGGGGAATACAGGGCTCCTGAATTTGATGTGATACAGGCAGCGAGGCCGTGTGCCATATTCAGCTATATCGTGCATATTATCCGTGATTTCCAAGAGGATCAGCTGAATAATCTGAATTATTTTGCTGAAGATATGCTTGAAAAAAACCAGCTTTCTCCATCCGATCTGAAGGAGATTGCCCATGGAGGGACCGTCACAGGATCGTTCCGCAATGTGGTCAGGGAGTATTGTGATCACGCGAAGCGGTATGGTGAACAAACACTTCAGGCGATAGAAGATCTCTCCACAAAAATAGACGGCCGCTATCTGTTAAGCCTGCACATCATTTACCAACTCTACAAGATGGTCTTTGACCGCATCGATATCGAGAACGGCACCTTTACAACCCAGGAACTGAATCCCACGCCACTTGAGATCAGGGACAAAGTAATGGAAATCACCTCAAACTGGCAGTAACCTGAACCGGTTGCGTGTGGCCGGGATGAACCTTACCGGGAAGGGGTGGCGGAAACTGTATCAGGATATGATGTCTTATAGTCCGATTGACTTTCCAAGGCTGACATACCTTGTCGGACTGCTCCTCCACCTGCTTGCGGCGGCAACGCTGTCCGCGCAGAAAACCCAGGTTATCAGGGGAACGGTGACCGATAAGAACACGGGGATCCCGCTGATAGGGGCCACGGTAGTACTGCTGGACCATGAGCCTTTGCTGGGCACAATCACGGACCACCAGGGATATTTTACGCTGGACGGGGTGCCGGTGGGAAGGCAGGGGATCCAGGTGGATTATCTTGGGTACCACAGGATTGTGCAGCGCGCGCTCGATGTTTCGTCAGGAAAGGCCTTCACCATTAACGTGGAGATGGAGGAGATGGTGATTATGGGTGAGGAGGCAGTGATCAGTGCCCGTTCGGGGAAAGGGCGGCCCCTGAATGAGATGGCCCTGGTCAGTGCCCGCTCTTTCAATATGGAGGAGGCGGAGCGGTATGCCGGGAGCTGGGGGGACCCGGCCCGGCTGGTGGCCAATTTCGCCGGTGTGCAGAGCCCGGCCGACCAGTCCAACGATATCATTATCAGGGGCAACTCCCCGGCTGGCCTGCTCTGGAAAATGGAGGGGGTGAGCATCTACAATCCAAACCATTTCGGATCCATCGGTTCCACGGGAGGACCCATCTGCATGATCAACAACAACCTGCTGGCCAGCTCGGATTTCTATTCCGGGGCATTCCCGGCAGAATACGGGAATGCCATTTCCGGGGTTTTTGACCTGAATATCCGTAACGGGAACAACCAGGAGCGTGAGTTTACCGCCCAGGCTGCATTCAACGGTTTTGAATTTGGCGCCGAGGGTCCTTTCTCGAAACAGTCGAATGCATCCTACCTGGTGGGCTACAGGTACTCATCACTGGCACTGTTCGATAAACTGGGTATGAATATCGGGGTACCGGCCGTTCCTTTCTACCAGGACCTTACCTTCAAGCTCGATATTCCGCTCAGTGAGAAAGGCCGCCTTTCGGTGTTCGGGATGGGGGGGCTGAGCCATATTGGAACGGAAAAGGAGGATACGGTCAGGACCGATTTCTGGCGTTCCTATGCCAATACCGGGGTGCTGGGGATCTCCTACAAGCACTATTTCAACAACAGGACCAGGCTGAGGACCATCCTTTCCTGGGGAGGGATCCGGAATTACGGGATTGATTCAACCGTTGTGGATGGAGTGCTGAAAGATCAGTACGGCCAGCATTTCGCCGAACAGAAATTCACTTTCCAGGCCGACCTCCGGAGAAAGCTGACCCGCAAAGACCACCTGGTGGCCGGGGCAGAGCTGAGTTTTATCAAAGCCGGTTACAGGGACAGCATCTTTGTGTCGGATTACGGATTCTTCTTTACCATCACCGATACAGAGGGCGATCTCTTCCTGCTGAGCGGCTACATCAACTGGAAGCACAAGTTCACCGAGGAACTTCAACTGGTTTCCGGCGTCCACTATCAACAGGTCTCACTCAACAGCAAGCGGGCTCTTGAACCCAGGGTCAGCCTGGACTGGAAGTTTTCCAGGAGGCAGGATGTCAGCCTGGGTTACGGCCTGCACAGCCAGGTGCTCCCCCGGACGGTCTATTTCTCCGAGACCCTCGTTGACACGATAAACCTCGAATATGTCCAGACCAACAGGAACCTGGGCTTTACCCGCAGCCACCAGGTGGTGCTGGGGTACCAGTTCATGATCAACAGCCAGCACCGGTTGAAGGCCGAGATCTATTATCAGAAACTGTTTGATGTGCCCGTGACCACCTATCCATCGTATATCTCCATGATCAATTACGGTTCCAGTTTCAGTGGGCAGGTGCATGACAGCCTGGTGAACGAAGGGGAGGGATGGAACAAGGGGCTCGAACTGACCATGGAGCGCTTTCTGTCCGGCAATTTCTACTACCTGGCCACCCTCTCCCTGTTTGACAGCAAGTACAGGGCCAGTGACGGGAAGATCCGGAACAGTGTCTTCAACGGGAGGTTCATCTTCAACCTGCTGGGCGGGTATGAAAGGCCCCTGAAAAACCAGGACGCCGTTTCGGCGGATGCGCGTGTCAGCTGGGCAGGCGGATTGCGCATGATCCCCATCGACCTGGAGGCGTCCAGGGAAGCGGGCCGGACGGTGAGGGACTATTCCCGGGCCTATGAATCGAGGGATCATGATTATTTTCGGCTGGACCTGCGGATCGCCTACAAATGGAACAGGCCAAAGGCCACCTGGACATTTTCGGCAGATATCCAGAACCTGACCAACCATGTCAATCCCTTTTTCAAGGAGTACAACCCGGACACGGACCAGATCGAACAGGTGTCACAGATAGGAATCATCCCCGCAGGCGTGATCCGGGTGAATTTTTGATAACTTTCGGAAAATCATTGAAACAATCTGCCATGGCAAAAACAATGGAACTAAAAAGGGATGCGGTCACTTCCAACTTTTCGGGGAATGACCATTTTGACCTGGTGATCATCGGTTGTGGAATCAGCGGTCTCTCCTCCGGATTGTTCTGGCAAAAGAATACGACCGGTAAGAAAACCCTGATCATTGAAAAAAACAGCTATCCCGGGGGATACAGTACAGCTTATGAGCGGGGCGGATATGTCTTTGAAACCACCCAGCTGTTCCCCGACATTATCGATATCATCGATTATCTGGGCGTGGAGATTGAACTGAAACCTTATGAGGAGAATTTCATGAGGCGCCTGGTGGTGGAAGGCGACCATGTGGATGAATATAAGATCCCGGCCGGTCCGGAGAACTTTACTGCCTATCTGACTGAAACCTTTCCCGGTGACGCTGACAGGATCAGGAAACTGATGGAATATTCGATGGATCTGTTCAGACAGGTCCGGAAGCTGAAAGCCCATTCCACGCTGAAAGACAAATTAATGATTCCGTTTCAGGCTCCAAAGGTGGTGGCCAACCTGAACCGTACCTATTCCGGATTACTCGATAAATTCGGTATCACCAATCCTAAATTGAGAGAGGTTATGGAGACCTTCACCTCATTTTCAGGTGTGCCTTCCAGCAGGGCTTCTTCCATCCTGGCCACCGGGGCCATGCTTTCGTCCATGACCCGCTGTTTCCGCCCCCATGGATATTTTGATGAATTTCCAGCCAGGATGGCACAGCTGTTCCAGGAACGCGGCGGGGAGATCCGGTTTAATTCCCGGGTGGAAAAGATAGTGGTCAAAGATGGTGTTGCATCGGGAGTCAGGGTGGAAGGGGAGGACGGAATGATCCGGGCTGACCGGATCATCACCACCGTAGATCCAATGCTGGCCATGCGGCAGCTGGTAGGAGATGAACATCTCCCGGAAAAATATGTGGCACGCCTGGAAAATACAATCATGTCCGTTTCATCCATCAATGTGGCACTGGGGCTGGATGACCGGATTGATCTGACCACCATGGACCTGGATTACCCCTACAATGTCGTATCCACCGGGCTGGGCACAGCCGAAAGACTGTTCGAAGGGTTCCTGAAGGGGGACCATGCTTTTTCAGAGGATTGTTTCCATGCAGCAGTGATCTGTCCGTCACTGACCACCGGCGGCAAGAACACCCTCACCATCAGGTGTACCCCGTTCGCCATGAACAGCTGGGTGGAATGGCGGGAGCATGATTTCCAGAGGTATAATGATGAGAAACAACGGTGGGGTGATTTCTTTACCGGGATTGCGGAACACTATTTTGTTCCTGATCTGACTAAACACATTGTTGTCCGGGATATCTCCACCCCGGCCACCTATGCACGGTATTCAGGATCTCCCACGGGCAGCCTTTACGATATTGCTTCGCTGGTGACACAGTTCGGGCCCAGAAGGCTGCCAATGAAAACACCCATAGAGAACCTGTTTCAGCCCAAATTTGCACATGGACTGTACGGTACAATGATGAACGGGGTACAGGTGGTTGACCTGTTGCTGGACAGGAAATTCAACAACGGGAATTCACTCTTTACACCGGATCCAAAGAAGTGACTATATTTATACAGGAAGATTTGCCAACTTAATCATTTCCGCATCATGTCTGCAAACCGGAGAGAATTTATCAGGCGGTCCGCCGCAGCCACAGCCGCCATCGGCATTTCGTCATCATTCCCGGTCCTGAAGGCGAACATCCTGGGAGCCAACGAGAAACTGGTTTGCGGGGTGATCGGCGTGAACGGGATGGGATTTGCCGACCTGAATGCATTCCTCGATCAACCCGGCACGGAGTGCGGGGCCCTGTGTGATGTGGATGCCAACGTATTGCAGAGAAGGATCGCCGATGTGGAGAGAATCCAGGGGAAAAGACCCGAAGGATACCGGGATTTCAGGAAACTGCTGGAGCACAAGGGACTGGACGTGATCATCATCGGTACACCGGACCACTGGCATGTGATTCCCTTTGTCTCTGCCCTGCAGCAGGGATACCATCTCTACTGTGAAAAGCCACTGGCCAATTCCATCGGGGAGTGTAATATCATGGAGCGTGCTGCAGGAAGGTACGGAAAGGTGGTGCAGATCGGGCAGTGGCAGCGGAGCGACCCGCACTGGCAGGATGCCATTGCATATGTCCACTCGGGCAGACTGGGAAAGATCCGCACGGTGAGGGCATGGTCATACCAGGGGTGGATGGGTTCTGTGCCCGTGGTCCCGGACAGCCCGGTCCCTGAAGGAGTGGATTACGATTTCTGGCTGGGACCGGCGCCTGAAAGGCCCTTCAACAGGAACAGGTTTCATTTCACATTCCGGTGGTTCTGGGACTATGCGGGGGGGATGATGACCGACTGGGGGGTCCATATCGTGGATTACGCGCTCTACGGGATGAAACAGTCGGCACCCGGATCGGTGATCTCCCTGGGAGGCAAGTTCGCCTACCCGGATGATGCCTGTGAAACCCCCGATACACAGCAGGCAATTTATGAATTTGACGGGTTTACAATGCTCTGGGACCACGGCATCGGGATCGATGGGGGTTATTATGGCCGCTCACACGGGGTTGGTTTCGTCGGCAACGAGGGAACCCTGGTGGTGGACCGGGAGGGGTGGGAGGTGATCCCTGAACCGAAAGGGGGGAATCCCACCCTGGAAAGGGTGGACCTGATCAGGGGGACGGGCAACGGGCTGGCAAACCACATGGCCAATTTTATTGACGGAATTAAGAACGGGACAAAACTCAACTGCCCCGTCGGGATCGCCGCGGGAGTGGCCCGTACATGCCACCTGGGGAATATTGCTTACAAGACCGGAAGAAGGCTCTACTGGGATGCGGAGCGGAGTCAGTTCATCAATGACACCGGAGCGGACAGCTACCTGGTCCCGGAATACCGGAAACCATGGGCCCTGCCTTCGGTCTGAGCCGGGAATCAAAGCAGCCTGATCCGCATCAGGAACATATCCGCGGTCATATAGAGGTACTTCTCCTCCTCATCAAGGGTGCAGTTGGAGGTTGCCTGTCCGGTCCTTACGGTTCCAAGGTGTTTCCCGTCCGGCTTTATGATCCATACCCCTCCGGGACCTGTGGCAAAGATGGTCCCGTCACTTCGCACCACCAGCCCGTCAGGTCCCCCCCTCAGGGTATCCGCGGCCGGCCTCGCATCAAGGAATACCCTCCCATTGGCCAGGGCTCCGTCCTCCCCAATTTCATAGACCATCCAGATGGGTCCGGACGGTCCTCCCGAGTTGGCCACATACAGAAGGCTTCCGTCGGGCGACACTCCGATCCCGTTGGGGGAGGAGAGCTGATCGGTCAGCAGGGTGACCTCCCCATCGGTCCCGAGCCGGAAAACCCCTGTAAAATCCATCTCCCTTCTGGGATCGTTATACCTGAACTCCATTCCGTAGGCAGGGTCGGTGAAGTAAAGTGTCCCGTCCTTACCGAATACCGCATCGTTGGGTGAGTTAAACCGCTTCCCGTTCCACCGGTCAGCCAGGGTGACAAACTCAGGGGCGGGCTTGTCCGGGGGGGATTTCATCATGGCCATCCTTCTGTCTCCATGCTGGCAGAGGACAAGCCTTCCTTCACGGTCCAGAAGGAGCCCGTTGGACCCCGTCTCCCCGCCGCGCGGAACCGTATCCGTGTATCCTGAAGGTTTCAGGTAGAGCTGCAATCCGTTTTTCTCATCCCATTGAAAAATGGAGTTTTCAGGGACGTCGGAAAAGATCAGGAGATCCTGTTCAGGCAGCCAGAGAGGCCCCTCTGACCAGTTGAATCCTTCCGCCAGGACCTCGGGCAGTACTCCGGGAGCAATGATCCGGTCCATTTCCGGGTTGAGGCGGTCTATGGCGCCTGTTGCCGGGAATCCCGGTTGTGCGCAGCATCGCGTTAATGCAAGCCCTGCAACCACCATGCCGGTCATGATTGTCTGATAATTTTTCATTATGTCAGTTGATTATCTGTTTCATCCAATTTACTATTTTTTTTGATAGCAGAACTTTATAGCTTTAGGTCCCCAAACAGGATTTCTGCATTCAAAGTTGCTGCATATGTACCGGATTGACGGAAAGGTTGCACTCATAACGGGATCCACGGCGGGCCTTGGAAGAGAACTGGCATTACAGATGTGCTCACTGGGCGCCAGGGTGGTCCTGAACGGCAGGGACCAGGCGAGACTGGACAGGACCGCCCTTGAGTTCAGAAGATCAGGCTACGAGGTAGCAGCTGTGAGGGGGGATGTAAGTTCACCGGGGGAGTGCCGGGAGATGATCGGGCAATGTATCGGGAAACTGGGCAGGCTCGATATCGTGGTCAGTAACGCCGGTATCGGGAGCGGCGGTCTGTTTGCCGATACCACCCCGGAGATCTTCAGGAAGGTGTTTGAGATCAACACCCTCGGCGGGATATACATCACCAGTTATGCACTGCCGCATATCCTGGAAACAGGCGGCAGCATTGTGTTCATATCCAGTCTGGCCGGACTGCTGGGACTTCCCTTTTCCTCCCTCTACAGCAGCTCAAAAATGGCCCTGACGGCCATTGCCGAGTCACTCCAGGTCGAACTGTACGGGAGCAACGTGCATGTGGGTATCGTCTATGCAGGATTCCTGAAGAATGCGCCTGAAAAAAGGGTGCTCGGTCCCACCGGGGAGCTGCAGCCCACCGGGGAGCGAAAGAACCTCTCCCTGCAGCCGATGGATAAGGCCAGCCGGCAGATTATCAGGATGATACAGGGAAGAAGGGAGAGGCTGGTCCTTTCCACCCTGGGTAAAGCCTTGGTTGTGGCACTCAGGGTTGCACCCTGGTTGGTCAGGATGGTCCTCAGGCATTCAGAGAAGAGAGCCCGGAAGGCCTATGAACCCCGGCTGGATCCCTGATCAGTTCGCATCCGGGTTCTGCATCAGGTCATTGACCAGCTCTGTCACTGACCTGAAATCGATCTTGCCCGTACCCATCATCGGCAGCTCTTCGATCACGATGAACTGGCGTGGCAGCGCAATATTGGGCAGCACTTTCCCCATCTTGCGGAGGATCGCTATTTTATTGATATCCCTGGTGACTGCTGCCACGATGGTGGCACCCTTCACGTCATCGGGGATCTCGACCACGCAGCAGGCGACCCCTTCCGGTAAA
This sequence comes from uncultured Bacteroides sp., assembly GCA_964467775.1. Classification (GTDB taxonomy): domain Bacteria; phylum Bacteroidota; class Bacteroidia; order Bacteroidales. The sequence goes on from CAYXUD010000170.1 coordinate 40,892, forward strand.
TATTTCTCCATCACGTTCTCCACCTTTACAAGGGAGACCATCTCCCCCCCGATCTTCACAAACCGTTTGAACCTTCCGGAATGCCAGAGGTAGCCGTCCTCATCCAGGTATCCCATATCCCCGGTATTGTACCAGCCGTCCACGATGCTTTCCGCCGTAAGTTCCGGAGCTCCCAGGTATCCTTTCATTACCAGGTCCCCTTTCACCATGATCTTACCCACCTCTCCCGGTCTGCTGTCCTTCCCGGTTTCCAGGTGTTCGATCCTGACCTGCACACCGGGAATGACTCTCCCGATACTGCCCGGTCTGTTATATTCAAGGGAATTGACCGATACGACCGGTGAGGTTTCCGTGGCACCGTAACCCTCCAGCAGCACAACGCCATGCTTGTTCCTGTATCCCTCCCGGAGGGCATCCGGGCATTTGTCGGCGCCTGCCACCATGATGCGCAGGCTTTTGAAGTCCCCGGGTTCCGATTTCTGGAGGTATCCCCAGAAGAAACTGGGTGTGCCCACCATGACTGTCGGCCTCTCCTCCCGGGAGATGTTGCAGATGGTCTGGAATTCCGTGGGATTGGCGTAGGTGACCATGGTCATTCCTTTGACAAAGGTGACCCAGAGGTTGACCGTTAACCCGAAGATATGGAAGAACACCAGGTTGGCCAGGATGATATCAGACGGGTGGATATGCACATAATCACAGAAACTTAAAATATTCGACCCGATGTTCCGGTGGGTCAGCTGAACCGCCTTCGGATCTTTCTCGCTTCCGCTGGTGAACAGGATGGCCACGTTATCATCTTCATCTCCCCTGTGCATGGTGCTCAGCAGGATCCCAGTGGGAAGCTTGGACCGCAGGGCGGCCTTCAGCTTGTCCCCCGTGGTCACCCCTTTCATGATATCCTCTATCAGGATCATGCCCTCTATCAGCGGGCAGTTGATCTTTTCCAGCAGTGCCCTGGAGGTGATAATGGTCCTGAAGTTGCACTTCTCCATGGCATATCTTGCATTCTCCTCTGCGCCGGTGGAGTAGTTGATCATCACCGGGACCCTGCCGCTCATCAGGGCACCCACCGTGGCCAGCGCACAGCCGGCCGAGGTGGGGATCATGATGCCTATGTATCCCTGGTCATATTTTCTGAACTTCCTGGACAGGATCAGTGCCCCGATCAGCGCCCTTCCGTAGGTCACGTTGCTCTGGGTGGTCTTGTCCTTGATGGCAAACTTTTTCGAATACTTCTTTGCATTCCTGACAAATTGTTGATGCAGCAGCATGGTGTAAGTATTTAGATTAAAAAAGGTTAATTTAGTCGGATAAATATAAGCATTTGATCGAATCTTCGATACATGGTAACATCCATCCGGTTGCTGAACGATCAATACAGGGAATATTTCCTCGGACATACCAGCCAGGTGAAGGATGACCTGGGGCGCCTGGAGAGGTACCTGGTAGACCACCATTGCACATTCAGGGGCGTTGCCATGCCCACCCTGTTGAAGCCCAATTTCCTGTCCCGTGGCCAGACGGACTTATTGAAGGCATCCGTTGAGGTCATGGGCAGGGCGCTGACAAAGTTCATCGGGCTCTATCTGAGAGATAGCCGGGTGAAGAGGATCATGGGTTTTTCCGACAGGGAGGATGAGCTTTTCAGGATCGAGCCGGGCTATTCCAATCCGCTGGTTGTCTCCAGGCTTGATGCCTTCCTGTTGAATGATTCCCTGAAATTCCTGGAATTCAATTGTGATTCACCGGCGGGGATCGCATATGCCGATGTGATGGAGCAGGGATTCCGCGAACTCTTCAGGGACTATCCCTTCCTCTCCGGCTACCATGTCGATTATGTCCGCAGGCAGGAGATGTTGCTGGCCTCCCTGCTTGGTTGCTACAGGGAATTCCGGAGCAGGAAACCGCGGATGCCGGAGCGGCCGGTCATAGCCATTGTGGACTGGGCGGATGTATCCACCTATTCTGAATTCGGGCTGCACCACGAATATTTCAGAAACCGGGGGATCGACTCGGTCATAGCCACCCCGCAGGAGTTCTCCATTGTCAACGGGAAGGCGTTTGCCGGCGGACAGGAGGTCCATCTTGTTTACAGGCGCGTCATTACCAGGGAGATTGTTTTAAGGTGGAACGAAGTGGGACCCTTCCTGGCCGCGGTCCGCGACGGACTGGTGTGCTGCTGCAACTCGTTCCGCTCTTGCATTGTGGGGAACAAGAAGGCGCTTTCGGTCATCACCGATCCCCGTTTCAGCTCCATCTTCAACAGGCAGGAGAGCGCATTGATCAGGAGAACAGTGCCCTGGACCAGGGTGCTGGCGGACAGCCAGGAGAAGTACCGTGGCAAACAGGTGAAGCTGCGCAGGTTCATCCCCGAGAACAGGATCTCGCTGGTGCTGAAGCCCAGTAACAGGTACGGGGGGAAAGATGTCCACATTGGAAGGGAGACGCCACAATCCATCTGGGAGGAGATCATGCACCGCCACCTGGAGGATCAGACCTGGGTGGTTCAGGACTATGTGAACATTCCGACGGGGGATTTCCCGGAGATAGGTGAATCGGTCACTTTCAGGGACAAATATGTAAATATCAATCCGTTTGCCCTGAGCGGAAAATACAGCGGCGCCATCACGCGGGTCTCGGACAGCCAGGTGATCAATGTGAGCGCCGGGGGAGGGCTTGTCCCCACACTGACGGCCTATCCCGAACCATCAAATGGATAACAGGGTTTGGCAGCACTGAAACCATATGACCTGGAAGCGATCAGTAAACAGCTTGAAAAGGGGGCTTTTCCCTTCAGCGGCATCAGCAGGCTGGGTTCCGCAGAATTTCATTTCAGGGAGCCGGCACCCTACCTGGGGGTGGCCCTGCATGCCGGCAGCCGGGTGAGACCGGCACTCTCCGGTGCCATGGCGGTGACACAGCCGGAGCGGTTGCGGGAGGAGGACCCGGATACGGACCTTTTCATCCGCGAATTTCCTTTACAGCTGATTGCCAGGGATTCCAGGTTTGAATATGACCTGAACTGGGAGCCGGAGAAGTCGATCTATGCGGCAGGAGAGAAGAAGTGGGGTCTTCAGGTCTGGAACAGGGAACTGACCGGGAAAGAAAGGGAGGAGACCAGCTTAAAATACAGGGAGTTCCACGCCATTCTCGATATGGTCCTGGAGATGATGCTTCACCAGGGCGCCCCGGTCATCCTCTTTGATATGCATTCGTTCTGCTTCCAGCGGGAGGGCACGGTTGACTGGTTTAACGATGCGAAACCCGAAATCAATCTCGGGACCCGTCACATCAACAGGAGGCACTTCACACTGCTGGTTGACGCTTTCCTGGAGGGGGTATCCGGCATGCATATCGACGGTCATCCCCTGCGTGTGGGGGAAAATGAACTCTTTTCCGGGGGGTACCTTACCCGTAAGTACGCTGAACGGTTCAACCGGGAGGTGCTGGTCATGGCCATCGAATACAAGAAGATATTCATGGATGAACGGACCGCTGTTATGGACCGGGAGAGGTTTTCTCTCCTGAAAGCGAATTTTATGAAGACGAAGAATCAAATGCTGAAACTGTTATGAGATACTTTCTGGCAACAGGCTTGTTCATATACGGTATGGCCCTCCTGGGGCAGGAAGGGGGGACCATTACCGGGGTGGTCAGGGATGCGGCTGATGGAAAATCCATGGTGGCGGTGAATATCAGCGCGGACCGCCGGACCGGGACCATCACGGGGCAGGACGGGGAGTTCTCCCTGCAGCTCACCCCCGGGCACCACCAGATCGAGTTCTACTATGTGGGCTATAAAAGGGTCTCGAAGGAGGTTACCCTGGAGAGGGGGGGGAGCGTTCACCTGGAGATCGATATGGTCGTAAGCAGCAGGATGCTGGACGAGGTGGTGGTGACCGCCGGCAAGTTCGAGCAGAAGCTCTCGGATGTGACCGTCTCGATGGAGGTAATAAAACCCCGCCAGCTTTCCAACCAGAACATCACCTCCCTGGACATGATCCTGGAGAGGACATCCGGGATCAGTATCCTGGACGGGCAACCCAGTATCAGGGGAGGGAGCGGATTCAGCCTCGGAGTCGGAAGCCGTGTATTGATGCTTGTGGATGACCTGCCCATGCTTTCAGGCGATGCAGGGGATGTGAAGTGGAATTACCTGCCGGTGGAAAATGTGAACCAGGTGGAGGTGATCAAGGGAGCCTCGTCGGTTCTGTACGGTTCTTCTGCGCTTAACGGGGTGATCAACCTGCGAACCAGCATTCCCGGAAACGACCCCCGTACCGAGGTGACCCTGTTTGGAGGTGTATACATGAATCCCAGGAGGGAGGAGCTGATCTGGTGGGACAGGAACCATCTGAATACGGGTATCTCCGTTTCCCATCTGAGGAAAATCAGGAATCTGGAGCTTTCTGCGGGAGGGAACTATCTCAAGGATGAAGGATACAGGGAACTTGAATTTGAGGACAGGGTCAGGGGTAACCTGGGCCTGCGGTACAGGTTCAGTAAAGTAAAAGGATTATCGGCAGGCCTCACAACCAGCGCCATGTATGTGGACCAGGCCGATTTCTATATATGGATGGATGCTGATTCCGGGGCTTACAGGCAGAGCCCTGAATCATATGCACGGATGACCGGATACAGGTTCAACATCGATCCATTCGTGGAGTACTTCACTGAACGAGGGGACAAGCATACATTGAGAACCAGGCTGTACAGTGTGGGGAACGCAGTGGTGGATGCATCGAAGAACAGTTTCTCAAAGGTCTGGTACGGTGAGTACCGGTACCAGAAGAAATTCAGGGAAAGGGTCCACTGGACCAGCGGTGTTTCCTTTATGCGCAATACAGTGCTGGCCGGATTATTCAATGATCATAAAGGATCCAACAGTGCGATATACACACAGCTGGACATCAATATGCTGAGTCGCCTGAAAGTCTCTTCCGGAGTAAGATGGGAAGTAAACAGCCTGAATGGAAAACTGTACCATTCTCTACCGGTGGTGCGGGCCGGGATTAATTTCCAGGCCGGGCAGGCCACCTTCCTGAGAGGCTCCTTCGGACAGGGGTACCGGTTCCCCTCGGTGGCTGAGAAATTCGCAGATGCAGTGGTAGGGGATCTGAAGATCTTTCCCAATCCCGACCTGGAGCCCGAAAAGGGATGGGCTGCCGAGTTGGGCATCAAGCAGGGTTTTGCCCTGGGCAGCTGGAAGGGCATGGCCGATCTGGCCATATTCTGGACCGAATACAAGAATATGATAGAGTACACCTTCGGTTACCATCCCCCAGATTCCCTAACCCGTCCGCCCTTCGAATATGTGGGATTCAAGAACCTGAATATCGAAAACGCAAGGATCATAGGCTCGGAACTATCCGTGAACGGCCAGGGGGCACTTGGGCCCATACATCTGGACCTTACAGCAGGATATACCATCATGGACCCGGTGGACCCGGTCCTGCTGGACAGCATCGGGAGGACCGGAACAGAGGCCTATGTACTGAAATACCGCCGCCGCCATTTGGTCAAATCAGATCTTGAGGTGGAAGCCTGGAGAATATTTACCGGTATCAATGTCCAGTACAATTCGAGGATGATCAATGTGGATGAAGCCTTTATTGATACAACCTCGCTGAAAGACTTGCTGCTGCCCGGGTTCTCCGATTACTGGTACAATACCGCTTCCGGTTACACCCTGGTGGATTTCAGGATGGGATGGAACATTTCCCCTGCCTTCCGGGTGGTGGCCATTCTCCGGAATGCATTCAACATCGAATACCTGGGCCGGCCCGGGGATATTGGCCCGCCCCGCCATTTTACCCTTCAGTTAAGACTTACCTTCTAGCCTTGATGAATTTTCCGGTAAAGACCTCCTTGTGATTGGTCACCCTGTAAATGTATGTACCGGGCAGTAAATCCTCTCCTTCGAACTTAAAATAGTGTTCGCCGGGCGGAGAACCATAATTTTCATGATGCATTAACTCGCCCAGGATATTATATACTTCCAGTTCGATCAAGTCATCGTAAGGTGTGAAGAAGCCGATGAGGGTGACCTCTGAAAAAGGATTCGGGATATTCGGGAGGACCTGGAACTCATTGTACCGGTTCGGATCCACACCGGCAGCTTCATTTACGGTCATTACTACAGAAGTGTCATTTTTCACCTGGATGCCCGGGATGGTCGTACCACCTGCAAATATCCAAGGAGTGATATAGATAGATAGCGGATACTCTCCGGCAGTTACCGGTGTTCCGGAAATGCTGATACAGTAAAGAGAATCGGCATACATGGTAGCGGCATTGGCCTGGTAAGTAATGCCCCCAGGCAGGTTTGCCACTGAATCGAGGATAATATATTCGATATAAATAGTCTGGGTACCCAGCGTCGCTTCACCGGGAGGAATAACTGTGATCACCTCATTATATTCTACATTCACGGTGGCATCGGGGAGCTGTGCGGGACAGATCTCGCCGGGCTCATTGATATCCTTGCAGTTCACCGTATCCGGCACACACTGCGCGTAAACGGAAACTACGGCAAACACCGGCAGGGCAAGGAGGACGGACATT
>CAYXUD010000171.1:0-11978 GCA_964467775.1 uncultured Bacteroides sp.
AGGAAAGTGGCCGTGATCGGAAGCGGCCCCGCGGGAATGGCTGCCGCCGACCAGCTGAACAAAGCCGGGCATACGGTGACGCTTTTCGAAAAAGATGAAAAAATAGGCGGGTTGCTGCGGTTCGGGATACCCGATTTCAAACTGAACAAACGCAACATCGACAGGAGACTGGAGATCATGGTGGCGGAAGGTCTGCAGGTCCGGACCGGCGTGGAGGTAGGCAGGGAGATCACCGGCCGGGAGATCCTCGATTCTTTCGATGCTGTATGCCTGGCCATCGGAGCCATGCAACCGAGGAACCTTGAGGTGGAAGGGCGGGACCTGGACGGGATCCATTTTGCCATGGAGTACCTGACCCAGCAGAACAGGGTCAATAACGGTGCCTACGTAGCTTATGACAACCGGATTACTGCGGAAGGCCGGAAGGTGCTGGTCATCGGGGGAGGCGACACCGGTTCAGACTGCGTGGGGACCGCCATCAGGCAGGGTGCTGTAAGTGTGACCCAGATCGAAATCCTTCCCGAACCGCCCCGTTCAAGGGAAGCGGACAATCCCTGGCCCTATTTTGCCAGGACACTGAAGACCTCCACCTCCCACGAGGAGGGATGTACGCGGTTATGGAGCCTCTCAACACTCCGTTTCATCGGCATGCAACAGCGGGTGAGCCACGCGGAGGTGGAGGAGGTGAGATGGAATAAAAATAACGGGCAGTTCAGTATGACACCTCTCCCCGGTACCGTCATGCAGCTTGAGGCCGACCTGATCCTGCTTGCCATGGGGTTTGTCCATCCCGTTTATGAAGGGCTGCTGGCTGAGCTGAACGTTGATCTCGATCCCGGAAGGAACGTGCAGGTGGACCAGCAGATGTGCACCAGTGTGAATAAAGTCTTTGCCGCCGGGGATGCGGTGAACGGGGCAAGCCTGGTGGTGACTGCCATTTCCTCGGGAAGGCGGGCTGCCATGAGAATCGATGATTTTCTGCTTTCGGGGGATAGTTAATAGAAAGTATCATTTTCAAGATTAACCCCCGTCTATTTTAATACCTCACCTAATTTTTTTATATATTTTAAATTTATACCCCTATTTGTAATAGGGGTATATATCAATTATTATATATTTACGTCGGAATGATTAAATCCCGATTCTGATGAAAAAACAGTGGCTGATCGCCCTCATGGCATTTGCAGTGATCTCACTGCTGGGGGTAATTTTTCCTTATAATTTCAACACGGGAGAGACATCCGGAATTGACTCCGGCGATGTGGCATGGATGCTTGCCGCGACCGCTCTGGTCTTCTTAATGACCCCCGGACTGGGATTCTTTTACGGGGGAATGGTCAAACCCAAAAACGTGATATCCACCATTCTCCAGAGCTTTATCGCCATGGGGCTGATCAGCATCCTGTGGGTGGTTTTTGGTTTCAGCCTGGCTTTCGGAGAAAGTGTGGGCTGGGACGGATACGGGTTTTTCGGGAATCCTTTAACCTTCTTCATGTTCAGGGGAGTAGGAGGAGCTCCGGATGCTGACTTCGCCGGAACCATTCCCCTGGCGCTGTTCGCCCTGTTCCAGCTTAAATTTGCAATCATCACACCTGCGCTTTTCACAGGGTCATTCGCGGGCCGGGTTCGTTTTACGGCACTGATGATCTTCATGGTGCTGTTTATGGCCTTTATATACTGTCCGCTGGCCCACTGGACCTGGCATCCGAACGGATTCCTGAGGAACTGGGGGGTCCTTGACTTCGCAGGAGGTACCGTGGTGCATATGTCTGCCGGAATGGCGGCGCTGGCCGGGGCTTTCTTCTTCGGGCCCAGAAGGGACTATGCAAAACCTTCCTATCCCGCAAACATCCCGTTTGTGCTGCTGGGCACCGGCCTGCTCTGGTTTGGATGGTTTGGATTTAACGCCGGCTCAGCCCTCGAATCATCGGATGTGGCAGTCAAGGCACTCCTGAATACGAACAGTGCATCCGCCTCGGCCATGCTGGTCTACGTTTTCTTCGATGGGGTGCGCGGGAGGAAACCTTCCGCGCTGGGTGCCTGTGTGGGAGCCGTGGTAGGTCTGGTGGCCATCACTCCGGCAGCGGGTTTCGTTGGTGTGGGAGCCAGCCTGTTCATTGGAGGGTCTGCGGCGATTGCCAGTAACCTGATGATCTATTTCTTTTCACGCAGGGGCGTGGATGATACCCTCGATGTATTCCCCGCACACGGTATCGGAGGGATGGTGGGCATGTTCATGACCGGGGTATTTGCCGAGGAGGTGGGACTGGTCCACGGGCATGTCACCACTTTCCTTTTCCACCTGCTGGCCCTTGTCATCGTTTCCGTTTTTGCATTCTCAGGCTCACTGTTCCTTTACTGGGTCACCAACAAGATCGTTCCCATGCGCGTCCCGAGCCTTTATGAGGATGTGGGGCTGGATATGAGCCAGCACAATGAAAGCCTCTTCTATGAAAATGATGCCAAGGTCAGGCTGCGCAGGGAGAAGCTGAAGAATTACTCGCCCGATTTCTATCCGAGGAGGTACCGGAAATAGGAACCTCTTCTGAAACTTCTTAACTTGGGGTGCATTATCCATCCCACTTTCTCATGGAATGCCGTGAAAACTGCGGGGCATGTTGCATTGCCCCCTCCATCTCCTCCCCCATTCCGGGTATGCCCGGGGGAAAAGCTGCCGGTATCCGCTGCATCCACCTCTCGGATGAATTCCGGTGCATGCTCTACGGCCATCCTTCCAGGCCCGCGGTTTGTGACGATTTTAAAGCAGATCCCGATGTTTGCGGTTCAAGCCGCGAGGAGGCTATGACCCTGCTGGGTGACCTGGAGAAAGAAACATCCTCATCAGGATCTCCCTGAGGAGGGATTTTACCTGCGCCATATCCACTCCTTTCCCCAACTCCCTTTCCATTGAGGTCACCCCCCTGGTCTCAAATCCGCAGGGATTGATATAGGTGAAATAGTCCAGGCTGGTATTCACATTGAGTGCAAAACCATGCATGGTCACATGCCTGCTTGACCGTACCCCTATGGCACAGATCTTCCTTGCTTTCACCGGATGGTCCGCATCAAGCCAGACACCTGTGGCTCCCTCCATCCGGGCGGCCCTGATCCCGTATCTTTTCAGCAATTCAATGATGGCATCTTCCAGCAGGGCGACATACTGCCTGAGCCCGATCCCCATAAATTCCAGGTCCAGGATGGGATATCCGACAACCTGGCCGGGACCATGATAGGTGATGTCCCCGCCGCGGTTGGTCCTGAAGAAGGTGGCATCGATCTTCTTCAGGAGATCCTCATGGATCAGAAGGTTGGCCCTGTTCCCGCTCTTCCCCAGTGTGTAGACATGGGGATGCTCGCAGAAAAGAAGGTACTGGTCGGGCCGTTCTGTACCAACGGGTTCGCGCTTGAATGCAACCAGGCGGTTGAAACGATCCTCCTGACAGCTCCATGCCTCGCTGTACTCGATGATGCCGAGATCCTGAAAAACGATATCCGGACGCTCCTTCATGATCCCAGATGCCTTTCCGCATGGTAGGAGGAGCGTACCAGCGGACCCGACTCAACTCTCCTGAATCCTCTGGCAATGGCCTGCTGCCTGTAGAATTCAAAACGGTCCGGATGCACATATTCCACCACCGGCATGTGTTTCACGGTAGGCTGAAGATACTGCCCCAGGGTAAAGACCACGCAGCCTGTCTCCCTCAGGTCATCCATGGTCCGGAGCACCTCTGTTTCCTGTTCGCCCAGTCCGAGCATGATACCCGATTTTGAAACCAGGGGGGAGCGGGATACCTGGCGGACCACCCCGAGGCTTCTCCGGTATTCTGCACGGGACCGGATCACCGGTGTGAGCCGCTCCACTGTTTCAAGGTTGTGGGAGACCACATCGGGGGCGGCGTCGATGACCATGGCCACCAGTTCCGGGTTGCCATCGAAATCGGGAATCAGGGTCTCCATGGTCAGGCCCGGCAACTCCTTCTTCAGGGTACGGATGGTCCTTGCCCATGCACCTGCCCCTTTATCAGGCAGGTCATCCCTGTCCACCGATGTGATGACGGCATGCCTGATCCCCATATTCCTGATGGAATCCGCCAGGCGGAACGGTTCCTGGCCGTCCACCGGCAGGGGCCTGCCGGTCTTCACCGCACAGAATCTGCACGAGCGTGTGCACAGATCGCCCAGGATCATGAATGTGGCTGTTCCTGCTGCCCAGCATTCACCGATATTCGGGCAATTCCCGCTGGTACAGATGGTATGGAGGCCATGCAGTTTCACCTGCTCCTTCACCTGGATATACCGGTCTCCCCCCGGCATGCGCATGCGCATCCAGGGTGGCAGCCTCTTCCTGCCGTCTGGCTTGCCTCTCCCCGCTCCCTGATTCATGGTGCAAAGATAATCAGATTGCCCTTTTTTATTAATTTTACCCTTTTCCATCAACAAATTATTTTATTTCAACGATCCTGCAGGATGAACCATAACACAGAGCTGCTAACACTGGCAAAAAGGGTCCAGGCCATTGCAGAGAACGGGCTTCACTACTCGGAGAATGACTGGGACCTGGACAGGTACAACAGCCTGGAAGAGACCGCAGTAAGGATGATTTCCCTGATCACGAACCTGCCCCTTGAAACAGTGCAGGTGGCCACCCCTGAAAAGAACGGGTACAGGACCCCGAAAGTGGATGTCCGCAGCGTGGTTTTCAATGACAGGGACGAGATCCTGCTTGTGAAGGAACGGGTAGATTCACGCTGGTCCATGCCCGGCGGGTGGTGCGATATCGGGTATACCCCCGTGGAAGTGGCAGAGAAAGAGGTTTTGGAGGAAGCGGGAATCCGTGTGAAAGCCAATCGCCTGCTGGCTGTCTTTGACAAGAACCGGCACAACCACCCGGAGGACCTTTTCTACGCGTACAAAATATTCATTGAGTGCAAAGCAGAGGAATTCGGGATTTCCACCGGTATGGAAACCCTGGATGTGGGCTTTTTCAGAGAGGATGCACTTCCTGAATTGTCCACCCCCAGAAATACGGAGGGACAGATCCATACCATGTTCGACTTCCATCACAACCGGCTGGACTGGCCCCTTGTCGATTGAACGGGCAGTCAGGTATCTGCTTTCCAAATACTACATCCCGCATCCCGCTGGCATGCGGATTTTTCGGTTTATTCAAGTAATTTTACCTGAAATTCTGAACCCATGCGAACCGAGCGCGACTTCCTGGGTGAAGTGTCCATTCCATCCGATGCCCTGTATGGCATACACGCATACCGTGCCAGGGAGAACTTCCCGAACAGCACCCCCTTCCCGGAGGAGTGGTACAGGGCCACCGGAACGGTGAAACTTGCCTGTTACCGGACGGTCAGGAAGCTGCTTGAAGCCCTGTTAAAAGAGGATCCCGACCTGGTGGAGCACCTGAGGATCCCGGAGAAGAAGGTCCTGGGCGCCCTGGAATCGGCGGCCATCGAAGTGGCCGCAGGATCCCATTTCGAGGAATTCATTGTTCCGGCGGTCCAGGGCGGGGCGGGGACCAGCATCAATATGAATATCAACGAGATCATAGCCAATACTGCCCTGAAGGTACTGGGAAGAGAGCCAGGGGATTACGGGCTGGTTGATCCCGTCGAGACAGCCAATATGTTCCAGTCCACCAACGATGTGATCCCTACGGCCCTGACTGTTGCGGCCATGCAGATGCTGAATGAACTGGAAGAGGCCGTGAACCTGACCCGGACTTCCATGGAACAACTGGAAACCAGGTACCGCAGCAGCCTGAGGCTGGCCTTCACCCAGATGCAGGAGGCGGTACCTTCCACCTTCGGACAGCTTTTCAGCACTTACAGCGAAGCCCTGTCCAGGGACTGGTGGAGGGTATCCAAATCGTTTGAGCGGATCAAAGTGGTCAACCTCGGGGGAGGAGCCACGGGGACCGGGATCTCGATCCCGCGCTTCTATATCATGGAGGTGGTTCCGGTGTTAAGGAACCTCACCTCGCTGCCCCTGGCCCAGGGGGAGAACCTGCCCGATGCCACCTGCAACATGGACAAGTGGGTGGAGGTCCACGCCATCCTGAAGGCGCACGCGGTGAACCTGGAAAAGATCGCATCCGATCTCCGCCTGCTTGCCTCGGGGGCGGCAGGTAACAGGACGGTGAGGCTGCCTGCCAGGCAGGTGGGCAGCTCGATCATGCCCGGGAAGGTCAATCCCGTAATCCCGGAATACCTGGTCACTTCCGCACACCGGATCTACGCCAATGACCAGGTGATCACCTCCCTTTCAGCCCAGGGCTGCCTTGAGCTGAATGCCTACCTGCCTGAGATCGGATGTGCCATGCTGGAGAGCCTCAGGCTGATGATCTCCATGAACAGGACGATGAGGAAACATATGCTGGAAGGGCTGGAGGTAGACGAGGAAGAGGCCCGCAATAAACTCTACATGAGCGTATCGGTGACCACGGCCCTCTCTCCTCTGATCGGCTATCACAGGGCTGCGGAACTGGCCCGGGCCATGAAGGAATCAGGCTGCAATGTCTTTGAGGCCAATGAAAAGCTGGGTTTAATGGATAAAACACTGCTTGGCAGGCTGATGGAGCCGGACCGGTTGCTGAAGAAGGGATTTACCATGAGTGACATCAGGGAACTGTTATGAAGGGAAGGGACGCCAAGCCACATATAGGGATTTTCGGCCGGAGGAACAACGGGAAATCCTCCCTGATCAACTGCCTGGCCGCCCAGGATGTGGCCATTGTCTCCCGCGAGCCCGGGACCACCACCGATCCGGTCAGGAAATCGATGGAGATCACCGGCATCGGGCCGGTAATCATGATCGATACGGCCGGGACCGATGATACCGGTGAACTGGGAATGAAGAGGGTGGCAAAGACACTTGAGGTGATCCGGAACATTGACCTCGGGATCCTTGTCCTGGCCGGGAACCGCTTTGACCAGGCGGAGGAATCGATCATCCGGCAGTTCGAGCACTGGGAAGTGCCCTACCTGGTTGTCCACAATAAATCGGACCTGGAATCCCCGGCTCCGGAGCTGGTCAGGAAAATGGAGAAAAGGTACAGCCGGAGGGTGCTCGGATTCTCCGCCGTGGATCCGTGCAACCTGGAGGAACTGACCGGTCAGATCCGCGGGGCCATTCCTGAAACGGCCTATATGTCGAAATCACTCGTGGGTGACATCATTTCACAGGGGGACCTCGTTTTGCTGATCACCCCCATTGATGAAGAAGCGCCCGAGGGAAGGCTGATCCTTCCCCAGGTGCAGGTCATCCGTGATATCCTTGACAACGATGCCATAGCCATTGTGGCCAAGGAGCGGGAGGTGGATGCCCTGATCAGGAGGCTTCGGCCAAGGCCGGCACTTGCCATTACCGACAGCCAGGTATTCAAAAAAGCCGATGCCTCGGTCCCCGGGGACATCCCCCTGACCAGCTTCAGTACGGTACTGGCCCGCTATAAAGGGGATTTCGATAACTACCTGAAAGGCACGCCGCACCTGTCGAAACTGAAGAACGGGGACAGGATCCTGATCCTGGAATCATGCACCCATCAGGTCTCCTGTGGCGATATCGGAAGGACAAAGATCCCCAGGTGGCTTACTGAATTTTCGGGGAAAGCGCTGGAGTTCGAAGTGGTGGCCGGACTCGGCACGATCCCGGGTTCCATGACCGATTACAGCATGGTGATCCAGTGCGGCGGGTGCATGATCACCCGCAAACAGCTGATCAACCGCCTCAAACCGGCCACAGAGGCCGGGGTTCCGGTGACAAATTACGGGATGGCCATCGCCTATATGCACGGGATCTTCGAGAGGGCTGTGGCACCTTTTGTAAAGCTGGAACCGGGTACAATGACCTATTTATGATGGAGGGAGGCGGAGTATGATGCGGGTGAAGGAGATACTGGAAAGGGAACAGATCGGACGGGATGAGGTCAGAACGCTCCTCGATGCTGCAGGTGATGAGATGCAGCTGCTCTTCAGGAAGGCCCGCGAAATCACATGGCACGAGATCGGGAACCGGGTCCATTTCAGGGGACTGGTGGAGTTCTCCAATATCTGCAGGAAGAATTGCTATTACTGTGGGATCCGGAAATCCAACAGGAAAGCGCAGCGTTACAATCTGACCGATCAGCAGGTACTCGAAGCGGCTCGTTTCGCCTTTGAGAACGGTTACGGCTCCCTTGTGATGCAGTCGGGGGAGGTGGAGTCACCCGGATTCACCTGCAGGATTGAATATCTTCTGCGCGAGATCAAGAAGCTTTCAGAAGGAAAGCTGGGCATTACACTCTCCCTGGGGGAGCAGGAAGAGGAGGTATACCGCAGGTGGTTCGAGGCGGGAGCGCACCGTTACCTGCTGAGGATCGAGACTTCCAATCCGGATCTCTACAGGCGTTACCACCCTAACGACTGCCTCCACGACTTCGCCAGGAGGCTGACCTGCCTGAAAAGCCTTCAGCGGATCGGTTACCAGACCGGGACAGGGGTCATGATCGGCCTTCCCTTCCAGGATACCGGGCACCTGGCCGATGACCTGCTGTTCATGAAACAGTTCGACATCGATATGGTGGGCATGGGTCCTTACATTGAGCATCAGCACACCCCATTGTTCCAGCACCGGTACGAACTGCTGCCAATCCGGGAGAGGTTCGAGTTGTCCCTTAAGATGATCGCCACGCTCAGGATCCTGATGAGGGACATCAACATTGCCGCCACCACCGCACTCCAGGCCATCGATCCCCTGGGAAGGGAGAAGGCGGTCACAGCGGGGGCCAACATCATCATGCCCAACATCACACCTGGGAAGTACAGGAATGACTATGCCCTGTATGAGAACAAGCCGTGCGTTGATGAGGAACCCGGCGAGTGCAATCCATGCCTCGACGTGCGGGTCCTGCTGCCCGACAATGAGATCGGATACGGGGAGTGGGGGGATTCAAAGCATTTTGCAAAAAGAGTCCGCTAATCGATCTCTTTCTGGCTGTGGGAATTCACGAAGAAGATATCTCCTGTTTCGTCATAGCCATCGAATAACCTGGCCCCTTCATGTTTCAGCAGTTCGCTGTGAAACCCGATGATGATCAGTCCGGCATGGGAGGAGTGCTCCTTCACAAGCTCCTTGGTACTTCGTTCAGCCATCCTGGAGATCACCTGGATGTTCTTGGAGGTGATGGGCAGTCTCCCGGTCTGGACCAGCTCCTCCAGGTGCTTCCTTGTCCCGGCCTCCTCCTCCTTCTTGCAGACATCGAATATGGTGATCTCACTCTTCCGCCAGGCAGGATGCCCCTGAATGATAAAGCTCAGCAGGATCATCAGGTGGGAATTTTCATAATCATTGCTGCGGATCCAGACGTGGATCCCGTTCTTGAACTGAGTGGTCCGTTCGGAGCTTCCCAGGATACAGACATCGAAATTCCCTGCATTCACCAGTGAAAAGTTCTCGACGATCTCCTTCAGGTTCAAAGGGTTTTCACGGTCGTACTCAAAAATCAGCATGTTGTTCTCCATTCCCGAGATCCCGGGCAGCTGGATCGCCTGGGCCACCGCGGAGGTGTAAGAGGGGGAGATCATGGTATCCACGTAAACATGGCTGCCTTTCCCCTTGTAGTTCCTGATCAGCTTCTCAAGTTCGCTCACCGATTTCTCATGGCTGGCTTTGGAGTAGTAGTCTTCGATGAGGTGGATGTAGGTGCCGAATCCATATTTGTAGCTGATCCAGTTTAACAGCTGAAATGCTTTATCGCGGCGGAATGAGTCCCTGGAGATGCAGATGACACTTGGCCTCCATTCCTTGCTGAGCCTCGATTTGCTGGTTTGCTGCAGGTAAACCTGGAGGCTCCTGTTGAGCTGGAAGAGCGCATTGGTAAAGATGGAGACAAGTCCTTTCCTGGTTTTATGGTAATGATTGATGAAAAGGTAGAGGAGGACCATGATGACGATGGCTGCAAGGGCAAACAGGGTATTGATCTTGAACATCACCCAAACCGAAGCGATAAATCCCATCAGTGACAGGTACCAGCGGGAACGGAAGGAGGGGCGGTAAGAGGGGGAGGATCCGAAATGGTGAAGGAAGGAGATGAGGCAGAGGGAACCATAGGTCACCATGAAAAACATACTGATGATCCCGGCGACCTTGTTCACATCACCAATGATCACAAAAACCAGTGCAATGATCACGGTCAGGATCGTGGCGTTGTAGGGCTCATTGGTCTCCCCCCTGCCCTTTCCAAGAAATGCATTGAACCGCTTTGAAGGGAACGACTGATCCCCTGCAAGGGCCTGCAAAGTGCGGGGCGCAACAAGGATGGAGCCTATGGCAGAGGAGAAGGTGGAGGCTGCCAGACCAAGGGGAATGATCACTGCTCCTGCAATGGCAATGTCAGCCATGACCAGCTGGTTCCCGGGATCTGCCAGGGTTTCCAAGCTGGCCGAGGAAGCCAGCTTATATACAACAAAAAAATAGACAATCATCCCTGTCACGGTACCGAGAATGGTTCCCAGAGGAATCGATTTGCTCGGTTTCTTCAGGTCACCGGAGAGACCCACGCCTGCAGTCATCCCCGTAAAGGCAGGGAAAATGATGGCAAAAACAATGAAAAACTGGCTCATGTCCCCCTTTCCGGCAGAGGTGATTGAAAAGGTGTTGTTTGTACTGAACTCGGTGGTTCCCAGAAAGAAAAGGAGCAATGAGACCAACAGGATGGCCACTACGAAATAGAGTGTTTTCATGCCCACTGAAGCTCCCTTTTTCAGGATCAGGACCGAGAGCCCGATGATGGCCGGAATG
Source organism: uncultured Bacteroides sp. (assembly GCA_964467775.1). Lineage (GTDB taxonomy): Bacteria > Bacteroidota > Bacteroidia > Bacteroidales. Next base: position 10,789 of record CAYXUD010000171.1, read on the forward strand.
CTGATCACCTGGCGGGGCAGCGTCAGGTCAAAACGGCTGGAAACCCACCTGAAAAAAAACTCAAACGACTCGGTGAATGCAATGATATAGAACGCCACGCTGATGGCCTGCGAGACAAAGAGGGCAAATCCGATGGTGGCACCAATGTTCATGCCGAAAGAGCGGGATATGATGAAATACTCCCCGCCGCCCTCCACCCTTTTGTTGGTGGCAATTTCGGAAATGGCCAGTGCCGTGGGAATGGTCACCATGTGGCCGAGCAGGATCGCACCGACCACGCCCCAGAAACCAAGGGTCCCCACCGCAAAGCCAAAACGCAGGAACAAGATGGCGCCCAGGATGGTGGCAATGGCTGTGAAGTAAACGGGGGCCGTGCCGAATGACTTTTTGATGGCTTCTCCCATTCTGTCAGATCACTTCACGTAAATATAAGAGTTTCCTGATTACCGCCTAACAGGTTGAGATGGGTTTGTGTTAATAATAGAGGTCCCGTTCTCCCTGCCTCACCTTTTTCAGCCGCTCTTCCAGCCCCTGCCTGAACCTCCCGTTGCCGATCTCCTCAAGGTTGTTCCGGATCAGCCTGTACCCTTTTTCCTTGATCCCCTTCTCTGCGTAATCCTCCAGGTATTCTGCCAGGGTTAGCATCGCATTGGGGGTGCAATACCGTTTGATGAACCCCGGAACAGAGAATTCCATGAAGTGCTCACCGGTGCGGCCGCTCCTGTAGCAGGCGGTGCAGAACGAGGGCAGGTATCCGTTCTCTATGAGTTCTTCCATGACCTCTGAGAGGGAACGGTCATCGCTGATCTCAAACTGTTCGGCATCCAGGTCCTGGTCCCTCCCCGTTGCGGAGTAGGCTTTCATTCCGATCCTGGTGCCCCCGTCTATCTGGGATACTCCGTACTCCAGTATTTCATCACGGATCTCAGCAGGTTCGCGGGCTGTCAGGATCAGGCCCGTATATGGCACAGCCAGCCTGAGGATGGCCACCATCCTGGTGAACTCCTCATCACTTACCTGCCAGCGGGTATCATATTCCACATGGGACGCCCTTTTGAGGCGGGGAAAGGATATGGTGTGGGGCCCTACATGGTATACCGCCTCAAGATGGTTCACATGACGGATCAGTCCCAGCACCTCGAAACGCCAGTCATACAGCCCGAAGAGCGCTCCGATGCCCACATCATCAA
>CAYXUD010000172.1:0-18536 GCA_964467775.1 uncultured Bacteroides sp.
AAGCGATGAGTATTTTTGCTTTTGAGAATGTCGTAACTGATCTCCAGTTTCTGACCGGCTATTTGCAGGCCGGTGGTTATTATTTCAATCTTTTCCGCCCTGATATGCGGAGTTGCCAGGAATAGAAGGAGTATTATATAACCAGGTATTCCGGAATATTTCATCTGCCAGTCTTGGTTTGATTGATTACCGGTTAAGAGAAAAAGAGGGTCTGCCTGGCCTGGATGTCTCTTAAGAATTCAGGGTTATCTGAATACTTAGGCACCAGGAAATCATGATCCATCGAGGTGGTGAATAAGAGCTCTCTTCTTGATCCCATACAGAGTTCTATAAGAGTCGGGTTAGTTCCAGTCGGCGACCTAAATATATGGCTAATACAGCTAAATGTCAAGTAATTAGATAAAAAAAAGTCATGTCCCGGTTTGTGAGTCCGGGCAGGATAGCCATCTCAGTTAAGCTTGTATGTATAATCATTCATTTGGTCATACACCATTGCGCTGTCAGATAATGCGGCCTCCCTTTGCAAGTACAACTTGTGCAGTCCCAAGTTTATACAGGTCCATACCTGGAGGAATACAGACTAATTGCCACGTTCATAAGCTATCTCAAACAAACCTTCCGGAATCTGATGTTAAACAGGGGATATTTCATCCTTTGATCTCTTTCATTTCCGCTGGAAGCAGGGAAGGCCGATTCCAGCCTTCTGGCCCTGGACCATGCCGTTATAACAGAGGAAGCGGCACGCCACTATTTTGGCGATGAAGATCCGGCAGGCAGGATCATTACCATCGATGATTCCGCTGATTATGAGATAACCGGGGTTGTCAGGTCCATCCCCCGGAATTCTCACATGAAGTCTGATATCCTGCTTAGTTTTTAACAGTGTCTGAGACACCGAAACCGTTCAAGGTGGGTGCGTGAACGATGTCCGCATAACTGCTGGGGAAGGTTTGCCTCAATACGAACTCAAGTTTTTTGTCCCCCCTTTTCCTCAATATTGAATTTCCAGAAGTATTTTCATGAAACCGGACTCAAACAGAGGTCCATCCTTGAGATAGATACCCTTCCGGTTTCCGAACCTGTTGTTTCAGCCTGGATCCCGGTTGATTTCCTATGATGTGCCATGGATGATACCTAGGATGATCCGTTCCATCCTTTCAAAGTGGGAGCCTTTCCAGAATACCTTATTGCATGTGGGACAATAAAAGAATTCGCTGAAGCAGTTGTATATATCAGGATCAACCCTGTCGCGAATGGATTCTTTGCTCTCCGGCAGCAGGGTCGAATTGCAAGTCATGCACCGGGCGAAGGATTTCTGTTTTCTGCCAAGCGGCGGAAAATCGTTCAGTTCGGCATAACACCGGATGGTGATGGTTTTTAGCACTTTATCGGGATTCTGGTCAGGTGATGCTATTCCGTCTTGATTATTTTTTCTTTCCAGACCCTGAACCCGGATGAGAGCAACAGACCATCTGTTCTGATTGTCAGATTGATCGCTGGTTCACAATGATTGGCTTCCATCGGGGAGATATACGCAGTATCAATGGATCCGGTAAAAGGGATGTGATATCCCATGGTATTTAAGGATCCACTGATTCAATGCAACACTCCGAGAACTAATGGGTGGAGGACCTCCGGAACCGGAAGGGGTTGAAGGAATTCATCAAATGATTACCCGGGATCTCCGGAGATAAGGAGATCCCGGGCTTAAAATTTTCAACGGGTGTGTGAAAGGTCAACTGCCCAGTAAAACCGGTCCTCTTATTTTACGAACTTGCCGGCCTTTAACGTGGTTCTGTTTGAATGAACCGGGATTGTTTTCATATCATATTCGTTAACGGATCAAGTCGCTTCCGGCCGGTCATGACGGGCTGAAACAGAGAGGCCGGTCTGGATGGCATCTTACCCCCTCCAGGGCCTTGAACGGTTCACACCGGCAAGGCAGTCGAGCGCAATGTTCACATCCTCCACAATCTGAAAATCATACATGCCGACGCAGATGAAATCAGCCCCGTTGTCAAAGGCATACCTGAATCCCCTTTCAGGCGGTATGGCCCCGGCCGCCAGCGTCTTGAAGGCGATCCAGGGCTCTTCCAGGTGATGCATGAAATCAATGGCCTCCTGCGGCTTCAGGCAAAAATTATTGTCTTTCCAGCCGGGTTCCGGAACATCCTTCCTTTCAGGATCCACCTGTGCCGACCAGTAATCATCCGTATGAAGCGTTTTCACCCAAAAATCAGGCCTGATACCCTTTGCCACACATGCCTTGATCGTCTCTATGCGGTGTGCCCCGATCCCTGCCGGTTTGCCATAACTGCGTATCAGCTCAAGGCCTTCGGCAAGTTCATCAAAAAAAGAGGGATCATTGTTGTATACCCGGTAATCCGACTGCCCGCCGTGGCTGTACAGGGCATCTGCCCCTCCTCTGATGGACACTTCAATTCCTTCGGTAAAGGTATCCCCTGCACCGCAATCTGAGATGAATTTCATCTTTCCCCCTGTCTCCTGCAGGTATTTTGCCACAATGCGGCACTGCTGCGGATTGGAAATGATGGCATTGATCCCGCATTTTTCTGCCAGCTGCAGGGTCATCATCACCTTCTCGTCGGTATGGTACATCCTGACCAGCTTATCCACATAGATCAGGTCCCGTGCATGGGCCCACCCGCCTATCAGGTTCCCTCCCATGATGAGCCGGCTCAGTTCAAAATCCCCGATCCTTCCTTTCGGAACGGTCCCCTTCAGATCTTCAAGCGAGGTATATGTAAAACTCTTCAGGGTGGCACCCGTCACTGCATCCGGGCGGCCGGCCAGGAACCTCCTCTCCAGGCTGTCCCATCTCTTTTTCCTGTAAAGCACATAGGCAAATGCCCCCAGGAAGGGAATGCTGATCATATCACGAAGAAATTCGCGGCGCCTGCCTGCAGATCCTCCTTCAGGTCCCGGTACCGGCACGGGTGCAGCGGGTCTCTCCTCCTTCCAGCGTCTGAGCCAGCGGTCTGCCCCGAAGGAAAATCCTGCCGGGAGGGCCGCGAAAACGACCAGCACAAACAGTTCGATCAGGTTTTTATCCACCCACTGGTAATTGCCTTCGGCAACTGCTCCGAGTGTATGGCCGAAGATGGGCGGGTACGCCACAAAATAGAAGAGAAGCAGAACCGCCCCGCATATGGAGGACCAGCGTACGAAAAGGCCGGTAAACAGGGACAGCCCGATCAGTATCAGCCCCCAGATATTCAGAAAATCGACCACATTCAGTACACCGGGAGAAGTGGCCATCCAGTGGAACAATCCTCCGAAAATCCAGTCTGATCCAAGCAGGTAATATTTGGCACTCCATGCCGGGTCCACCAGCTTTGTAATACCCTCATAAAGGAAATGCCAGCCGATCAGGATCCTCAGGACAGTGACCAGGGTATAGAAGTACCTTCTCATGGGGAATGCTTTTTATTGCTGACATCCGGAAGTTAATAATAAATCTTGTTGCAGCGACCCCCCGGATGGTTGGATGAAAAATTGAAATTGATTTGATGCCTATCCGGGATGAATATGCTGGTTACATTCAAAGTCATGGAAATTTTGGTAAGGTCTGTTCAAAGTATAATTTTGGAGTTGAAAATGATACTCCTTCTATGAGAAACAGTCCTTTTAAAAAAGTACCGGGAGCACTTTCATTGCTTGCCGTTGCATCCTGCGTTATCACCTCGTGTCGGTCCGGAGAAATCCGGATAGCCGAGCAGTGGGGTGTTTTCGAAATTATCCTTCAGGGGCCTTCAGATGGAAATCCTTACATGGATAATTCGCTTGATGCAGAATTCAAGATTGGATCAAAGACGGTTACTGTTCCTGGTTTTTATGATGGAAACGGGACCTACAGGATCCGGTTCTCCCCGGATCAGCCCGGGCACTGGACCTATGTGACCCAAAGCAATCAGGCAGCATTGAACGATCTCACCGGATCTTTCCGGTGTGTTGAACCGGCCGGCAACAATCATGGCCCGCTCAGAATAGTAAATACAACCTATCTCGAATACGCTGACGGAACGCCGTTCTATTCAGTCGGGACCACCGCCTACCAGTGGACCAGCGTCAAGCAAAGTATCCAGGAACAGACTGTCAGTACCCTTGCCGGATCGCCTTTCAATAAAATACGCATGTGCGTTTTCCCCAAGCACTACAGTTACGGAAATGATACGGAGCCCTGGATGCTTCCCTTCAGGAAAACAGATGGTGAGAATGATCTTTCCCAACCGAACTACGGGTTTTTTCAGAACTTCGACCGCAGGGTCGAACAGCTGATGGAAATGGGGATCCAGGCCGACGTGATCCTTTTTCACCCTTATGACAAATGGGGCTACTGTGAAATGGGAAAGAAAATGAACGAAAAATATGTCCGCTATATCATTGCCAGGCTGTCGGCATACCGCAACGTCTGGTGGTCGCTGGCCAATGAATGGGATGTCCCGAGCATCAGGGAGGCTATTGACTGGGAGGGAATCGGGAGCTTGCTTCAAAACGAAGATCCGCATCAGCGGCTTCGCGGGATTCATAACTGGTACCATGATGAAAGCCATTTTTACGATCATACACGTCCATGGGTCACACACGTAAGTGCACAAACCTACTTTTTCTTCAATGCCATCAAGTGGCGTAACAAGTACCAGAAACCGGTGCTGTTTGATGAGATGCGCTATGAAGGAGATGTTCCAAGCGGCTGGGGAAGATTGACTGCCAAAGAGATGACAAGCTATTTCTGGAAGGCCGGATTGAGCGGCGTTTACGGTATGCATGGAGAGACTTTTAAGAATGATGCTGACGACGAAACGGAAGTGCGCTGGTGGGCAAAAGGGGGAACTTTGATGGGCGAAAGCCCCGAAAGGATTGCCTTCTTCAAGCATATCATGGAGGAAGCGCCTGTCACTGAGATGACTCCAGAGGTGGTCTCCCTGTCGGGACTCGCCGTTCCTGATACCATCCCTGACAGGAATGACGGTACATTGGTTGAGGAACTCAATAACAACATCTACACCCTGTTCAAAGAAGGGGAATACTATCTGACCTACACTGCAGATTCCGCACAGACCATTGAACTGAATCTTGGCGGTGCGAAGGATTATACCCTGGAAGTCATCGACACCTGGAACATGAAAATCGTGTCTGAGGAGGTTGTCGGTCCCGGAATATTTCAGTATGAAACGGAGATGCCATTTACAGCCCTTCGGCTGGTTTCATGCGGGTCATGGTGAAACACTTAATCATCACCGATCGGTGAATATTGATGCTGAAAAAACAAATAGAACAAAAACAGTATGAAAACCATCCATTCACTGATCCTTTCCACCTCCCTGTCCCTGTTGATGCCTTTCACATCGCTGCAGGCTGCTCCCCGGGAAGATGATCATCCGCCTGCATGCCCGGTAAAAAACAGAGTATACCACAAACCCCGCGTAATCAACACGACGGATCTGGGTGCCGACCCGGACGATGAACAATCCATGGTTCGCCAGCTGGTTTGCGCCAGCGAGTTTGATATCGAAGGCTTAATTGTCGCTACCGGCTGCTGGAAAAAGACCCAGAGCAACACCGGCATGCTGGACAAGATCGTTGATGCCTATGCTGAGGTTTATTCCAACCTTCGTGTGCATGCCGGCGGGTATCCCAGCCCCGATTACCTGAAATCCATCTCTGTAATGGGACAAAAGGGCTACGGCATGAGCGACGTGGGCACGGGCAGAGACAGTCCCGGTTCAGAACTGATCATCGCCTCAGTTGATAAGGATGATCCGCGCCCGGTCTGGGTGATGGGCTGGGGGGGCATGAACACCGTGGCTCAGGCTATCTGGAAAGTACGGGAAACCCGGCCCCCGGCCGAGTTCGCTAAATTCCTGGGCAAATTGAGGCTATACGATATCCTGGGTCAGGATGATGCAGGAGCCTGGATCGCAAAGAACTTCCCGGATGTTTTCTACATCCGTGCCACTGGCGTCTATGGCTGGCAACCTTCCGATGAATATTTAGACACTCAGATCCAGAACCATGGCCCTCTGGGAGCGGTTTACCCGGACCGGAAATGGGCTACCGAAGGTGATACACCCTCATTCATGCATGTCTATCCCAACGGTCTGAATGATCCCGACCAAATTGACCAGGGCGGCTGGGGCGGCCGTTTCAGCTTCACCAAAAAAGAAGGCATCCGGAGCATGTCAGGTGTCGAAAAAGAGACAGAAACAGTGTACGACCCATACTATATGTACGGAAACACGCCGGAGGGTGCCCAGGCAATAGAACGCTGGAGCGAAGGCTATAACAATGACTTTGCTGCCCGGATGGACTGGAGTATCACCAGTAATTACGCAGATGCAAACCACCACCCTGTCGCCGTATTGAATGGTGACCACTCCAGACAGGTAATGGAGGTTTCAGCCCCCGCCGGTTCCGTTATGGAGCTCAGCGCAGCGGATTCCGGCGACCCTGATGGCCATTCACTGACCTGCTTGTGGTCCTTCTACGATGAACCCAGTTCCTGTGACGGATCAGTGACTATCCTGAATGGCTCCTCTTCCTCAGCGAAATTGGAAATCCCCGGGGACGCAGGTGGCAGGACGATCCATGTGATATTGGAAGTCCATGACAATGGCACTCCCAATCTGTATGCCTATCGCCGTTTGATCGTAAACGTGCAGGAGCAGGTCAGCCGGATCTTGGAAAATTTCGATGGCAGCCACACTGAAAAATAGTTCGATCCGCGCAACGGGGGAGCCTTACAACACATAATAAATGATATGAAGTCCTGTTTGACAATGATCATTCCGGCGCTGTCCGCTTCCCTGGCACTTGGGCAGCCGGCAGCCCGGGAACCCGCTTGCCAGAAGCCCTATCGCATCATCATATCGAGTGATTTCCCACCCCTGGATGTCATCCCCGGAGGAGCCGGCTATGGACCTGCGGAGAAGCGCAGTGATCCTGATGATGTGCAGTCAATGGTCCGGTTTCTTTTGTATTCGAATGATCTCGAGGTGGAGGGCCTGATAGCATCCTCCGGTACCTTTGCCAACATTGCGAACAAGTCGAACATTCTCGACATCCTCAACCTTTACGATCAGGTAGATGAAAACCTGCGGGAGCATGATCCCCGATACCCTACAGCCGACAGGCTGCGTGCTGTCACCTTCGAGGGCCGTTCGGGAAACTGGGGGAAGCCTGCCGGGGAGATCATTGGTGAGGGCAGGGACAGCGAAGCATCGGAAGCCATTATCAGCATCGCAGACCGGGAAGATCCCCGCCCGGTATGGATCGGGGTTTGGGGCGGGCCGCAGGAAGTTGCTCAGGCAATCTGGAAGGTACAGCAGACACGAAGCGGGGAAGAACTGGAAATTTTTCTGAGTAAGCTGAGGATTTTTATGATCGGCCTGGGCGACAAGACGGGACAGGATGGATCCGGCCAGTGGCTGCTGGATAATTTCCCGGATTTATTCGTGATCGTTTCTCAGAAGACATACGGAGGGATGTTCGCACAGAAGACCCCTGTTGGAAACCTGGAGTGGCTCAACGCCAACATCCGTGAAGGCCACGGACCCCTGGGTGCGGTCTACCCGCGATCAGGTTTCAATCCTGACAGCCCGGGGATGCAGGAGGGTGATACGCCTGCATTCCTGCACCTGGTGAGTGCCGTGCGGGGAATGAATGACCCTGAAAAGCCGGACCAGGAAAGCTGGGGAGGTCAGTACGAGCAACGAGATCCTTCCGGGAATCATTGGTATGACGGTCCGGGAGCGATCAGTGTTTCCAGGTGGCTGGATGAAATTCAGGCTGATTTTGCCCACCGTGCGGATTGGATGTTGCCCGAATAGAGTCTGTGGTATCCGCAAGTCAACCCTGTTTCTGTAACCGGCCAGACTGAATTTCATCTTTGTTGCATGATAACAGCAGAAGAAATAAATTGCACATTCAGATCTGTAAAATGGTTGATAAAAGGAGAACTCAAATGAAAAAAATCATTGTGCTGGCAGCGGTCAGCGGTTTTGTACCCCTGTGGGCGGCAACCTATTATGTCAGCCCAACGGGGAATGATAACAACTCCGGGCTGTCTCAGACTCTGGCCTGGCAGACTGCCGGCCGGGTGAACCAGGCCTCCTTTGGCGCAGGTGATACCCTGTGTTTTGCAGGTGGCAAAACATTCGCCGGTCCCCTGGAAATCGGGCAGGATGACCGGGGTTCCCCCGGTTCGCCCATGGTGATCACCTCGTTCGGCGGTGGCCGTGCGGTTATCGACGGCAAGGATTTGCACGCCATTGTGATCGACAGGACGGCGCACATCACCCTGCGTAATGTGGACGTGGTGGGCCTGGGGATTCAAACAGGGCAGCAACCACGCGGCGCCGGGGTGCGGATCCTCGGCAGTTCGTTTGTCACGGTCGATAGCGTGGAGGCGAGCGGTTTCCGCTGGGCCGGCATTGAGATCACCAGCAGCAGCGACACGCGTATCACCCATGCCTTCGTGCACGATAACGGGTACGCCGGTATCCGCGGCTCAAGGGGCACACCGCGCCTCTATATCGGCTATTGCCGGGCGATTCATAATCCCGGCGACCCGAACTATACACGGAACATCAGTGGCAGCGGCATCGAGCTTTATGACGCGTCTGATGCTGTTGTTGAATTTTGTGAGGCTGCCTATAATGGCGGCGGCCAGAGCCCGCGCGGCAACGGCCCGGTAGGCATCTGGATTGCCGGTTCGCACGATGTCATCATTCAGTATTGTATATCGCATCACAACACCAATCCCACGGCGGATGGCGGCGGTATTGATATCGATGCTGAGAGCTACAGCAATATCGTGCAGTACAATTACTGTTATGATAACAAAAGTTACGGCGTGCAGCTCTGGCAGTGGGGAGGAGACCGGCCTCTGGAAAAGAACACGATTCGCTACAATATTCTCGAAAATCTCAAGGAAAATGACGCCCATGGCTGCATTTGGATCGGCCATAACGATGATGCCAGGACCGGCGTCCGCGACAATGATTTTTATAACAACCTGGTCATCAACGAAGGGCCGGCCATTGGCATATCAGGCTCTGACGTGACGAATCTGCGTTTCTGGAACAATATTTTTGTGGCGGATTCCGGCGCTTTTTTGCGCGGTGCAACTGAGAACCAGAACTTTTCTTTTTGCGGAAATTGCTACTATTCGCCCGATGGCCGGTTTCACATGTATGACAAATACAGCAGCCTGGAGCAGTGGGCCAGCGAGTCGGGACAGGAAAAAGTGGATGGCAGAATAGCTGGCGTGGCAGGTGACCCGCAGATTACCCCTGCCGTGGACAGGGCACAGAAGCTGACGGATCCGGCCAGACTTCCGCAGCTGATGGATTTCCTGTTCAAAGAGACATCGCCGTGCATCGACCGCGGAATTGACATCAAAAGCCTGTTTAAGTGTGATCCCGGCACCCACGATCTGCTTGGCCGCCAGGCACCGGCGGGAACGGGCTGGGATATAGGGCCGTTTGAATTCCAGAAGTAACATCACAAATCACTCAGCGAACATGTAGCCTTGCCCCGGTAAACCCTGATCCAACAGATCGCAGCAAGGATTCCTGCTGCCATCTCTGTTTGTCCGTTTCCCATTTGCCTGCCTGCAGTCTCTGTTATTTTGAATTTAGTGTTGTGAATTGTATCTTGAATACCCTTAACCCGGCAAAACTTCCATGCAGAGGGCTCTATTTTTCATATGCTTGCTGCTGTCCATGGCTGCTTTCTCCCAGGAAAAAAGGCTTGCATTGGTGATTGGGAATGGAGAGTACGATCACGCAGGAACCTTGGCCAATCCTGAAAATGACGCCAAAGCAATCGGCAGAAAACTGAAAGAACTGAATTTTGACGTGATTGAACATGTCAATCTGGATCAAAAATCAATGAAAATTGCGATAGATGAGTTTGGAGCGAGGCTCAAAGGTTATGATGTCGGCCTGTTTTTTTATGCCGGCCATGGGTTGCAGGTTGATGGCAATAACTATCTGGTTCCGTCTGATGCCAGAATAACGGATAAAACCGATGTAGAATATAATTGCGTCAGGGCAGACAGGGTATTGGGCAAAATGGAGAGCTCTAACTCAAAAACAAATATAGTTATTCTGGATGCCTGCCGTGATAATCCGTTTGAACGAAGCTGGAACAGGGGGGTACAAGGGAAAGGGTTGGCATTTATGAATGCTCCCCCGGGTTCTTTAATAGCGTATGCTACTTCACCCGGACGTACTGCATCTGATGGTTCAGGGAAAAACGGATTGTATACTGAAGCTCTTTTACAGTATATCGGAACCACAAATCTTTCTATTGAAAACATATTTAAAAGGGTGAGAATTGCGGTCGAGGATAATTCCTCAGGACAACAGGTCCCGTGGGAATCAACATCTCTTATGGGCAATTTCTATTTTGTTTTTAATGAGAATTTACCAGCGATGAGAGAGGATGAAATACCCAGTCAATGGGTAATCATCACTTCTGAGCCTGAAGGAGGGGATTTATATATGAATGATCAACATGTGGGACAAACACCTTTCCAGCAGGAAATGAAAGAAGGGAATTATACCTATACCATAAAAAAGGATTTATATCATACGGAAACGGGAAGATTTAGCTTAGTGGCTGAAGAAGGCAGAAAAAAAATTGAAATCATATTTAAACCGAATTTCGGTTATGCAAAAATATATTCAACTCCCGAATCGGGTGCAACGATTAGTATTGATGGGAATTTACAATCGAAAACCACACCCCTGGTAACAGGGGTGCTTAAATCAGGTGAGCACACAGTCACTGTATCGATGAATATGTATAAAACCAATACACAATCATTCAATATAGTCGACGGGCAAACGACAGAAGTTATTGTAAATATGACACCCAATTTTGGGAAACTGACCATAAATTCTTATCCAGAAGACGGAGCAAGTATATCCTTTAACGAGCAACCAACAGGAGAGGTCACTCCTTATACCAGGGAAAAATTTACCAGTGGAGCATATACGGTTACTTTGCGAAAAGAGTGGTATGAAACAAAAACCGAAAAATTTGTCATTAGTGATGGTGAAAACAAAGTGCTGAATATCAATCTGAAACCTATTTTCGGAGAGATTACCATAACCAGCGAACCTGAATCAGATATTTATGTGGATGGCCAATTAAAAGGGAATGGCACCTATAGCGGACGGCTTACTGCCGGATTGCATACCCTCGAAGCAAAAAAAGAAAATTTCGATCCTGACCAGACAAAAACTGAGATAGTGATCGGGGAAAAAAAGGAAATCAATTTAAAACTTAAACCAAAACAGGGAACTTTAAAAATAGTGACTACTCCGTTTGAAACCCAAATTAAATTAAATGGACAAGATTACGGCACAACCCCGCAAACGATTAAGAAACTGGCAGCAGGAGAATATACATTGGAACTGAGTAAGGATGGGTATTCCAGGGTGACAAAACAAATTGAAATCATTGATAATGCGGTTACTGAAATAAATGAAGAGCTGTCCGCCGACAATCTGGCTATCGATGAAAGCAAAATAACAACTGAAAATGAACGGATCATAGATACTCCATCCCCCAAAGTGGCCAGGGAGGGTCATCAAGAGATGAAGGCTGGAAAGGCAATATTAATGTCTGCTGTTCTTCCGGGATTGGGACTATCTAAGTTTTCGGGCGGAAAGCCATATTGGCTATATGGAGTCGGCAGTTATGCATGTGTGGCTACATCGATCATTTATAACAGGAAAGCAGCATCCAGCTATGATGATTATCTGAATCCTGCTGTATTGGATCAGGTAAGTGCTGATTATAATAATGCCATAAACCAGCAAAAGATATCAAGGGCATTTGCGATATCAGCTGCAGCTATTTGGATAGGAGATCTGGCTTTTACCGGTATCAAGGTTATGCAAACTAAGAAACAATTATCAACCAAAGGAAGAAGTACACTTTACATCGGGTATCGTCATAATTCAGTAAATGGCGTGCCCGTGTTGTCCTTGAATTTTACTTTCTAAATCTTTATTAAAGCAATGGAAATGAGTGCGATGGAGGGCATAATTAAGGCCAGGGATAACAATTTCGCCTTATGCATCGTGATTCTTTTATCAAGTATATGTCTGTTCCTTTCCTGTGAAAATCTGGATATTAAAAAAGAGGCTTTACTAAAAACAGGAGGGGTTTTGGTTAGTGCACAAAACAGCGCGATAGTCTCCGGGATCGTGTTTGATGTAGGCGAGAGCGGCCTTGTTCAATATGGTCATTGCTGGGCTGATGTAAACAATCCGACCATTGAAAATAGTTCCAAAACAAGTTTGGGTGAAAAATACGCTGGGGGAATATACAACAGTCTGTTAACCGGTCTTTCACCCGATACCAGATACTATGTGAGAGCGTATGTATCTGATGGTTCCGGTACCTTATACGGAGAGGAAATTGAATTGAGAACCACTTCACAGAATCCCGACATACATATGCCTACCACATCGGAGGCTGTTGCAAGCTATACGAATCATACAGTTGTCATTGATGGGTATGGAAATGAACCGGAATGGGAGTTAGCCACTCTTTATTCCTGTACGGGGAAGTCCACGCAAATGCCTTCTTATCTTTTTTCAGCAGAAGATCTATCCTGTGTTTTTAAGGTTTTATTTAATGAAGTAGGCATGATGTTCTGGATCCAGGTGAAGGATGAAAATATTATTACATATGAGGATGTCCGCCGTGAAGAGGTGTATTCCTGGCAGGCAGATTATGCGGAAATATACCTTCACAATGGAGATTACCCAACATCAGATGGTGAATATACCGTAGACAACTCCTTTCAGATCCGTTTCAATCCTTTTTACAGCAGTGGTTCGCTTCCTGATCTTGATGCAAGTCAATCGGGTCGCTATGGCAGAGATTGGAAACCATTGGAAGGGATGTTTTCATTTATTGATTTTATCGTTGTTCCTTCAGATGAAGGATACAATGTTGAGGCTCTTGTTAATTGGGGCCTGTTTACGAAAAAGCCTAAAAATCTGGTCTATTTTGAAATTCAAGCCGGGGATGCGGATAATCCGGATGTGTTAAGAGAGTCCATTATTGCGTGGAATAATACAGATGATGAAACCAGGCTAAATGAATATGCATGGTTTAATATCAACTTCTTTGGGAGGTTGTTGCTGTACAATCCAAATCCATAATATATTGACCCCCAAATGGTCGGACAAAAAATTGAAAGGCTGGCCGGCTTATTCGGCTGAAACGGTGAGTGAATTCAATATTGCATTCACATCATCAAGGATGAACTCAAATCTCCAGGGAACATCCACATCCCTGAATTTCCCGGCTTTCCTCAGGTATTCAAGCCCCTGGACGGTATCCCCTATAGCCATCTTAATCTTCCCGATATGGTACACAGAAGGAAGCCTGGATTCAATATTCTGATCGCCTTCGTTTTGCATGAACCGGGAGATGAATTTATCCGCTTCATCAAACTGCCCCATCCTGTAAAGCACCCATGCCTTCGTTTCATAGAAATACCATGATTCGGGTTCTTTCCGGATGCTCTCATTGACCATGCTCAGTGCCAGTTCAAGATCTTCTCCGAAATCTGCAATATATTCTGAATAAGCTGAATTGAAGTAAATGTCATTGACGATCATCTTTACATCGCTGAAACCCTGAAAAATAAGGTCGATAAACCCTGGATAATGGTAGAGTGGTCGATTCATTCTTGGAAGCAAAGAATAATAATATGTCGGAGATCTGTTCACTGCAATTTCCAGGTATCTTTGCTTTTCACCCATTTGGTTCTGACGATCAGCTATCAAGGCTAAAAATAAGTGTGCCACAGCGCTCAATTCTCTGTCTCTGGAAGCCAGATCTAAATGACTTTTTGCCCTGGAATACTCGCCATAACGATACAGTAATTTTCCCAGGTGGAGGTGTGACATGTAATCCCCCGGGTTAAGTTCTATTGCGCGAAGAGCGTATTCAATGGCGTGTATCGAATCCATAAGTATTTCGGATAGTGCACTATAGGATCTGAAAAGTGTTGCCTGAACAGAGTTACTCCCTTCATTGAGCCTGATCTGATCGTTGAACCAGGCTTTCAACCCGGACTCATTTCCCAGGCTGAGATGGGCATCAATCAATTTACCGAGCAATTCTTCATCATCATCAGATCCTGTTTGAAATGCCCTATTCAAATACTTGATGGCCTCACCGGGCTCTTTCAGTATAAGATATTGGTTTCCAATCTCCCGGAGGATCTCAACGTCCTCAGGAAAGGCCTCAAGCAGTGATGTATAAACACTTATTGAGGACCTCGGCATATAATATGTCATGGCTTCAGCAAGTTCGATCTGGCTGCGGAAGTGTTCGTATCGTTCAGGCCCTATCAATAGCATCTTATTCATTTCCTCATCGGTACCAAGCCATTTCAGAAATTTCTCCCGGTTATTAAGGCTGATACTTTTAAACAGGTCATTCCCGGAAGGATCAAGGATATAGCAGGAATACCGGTACAGGTATCCGTATCTTGTGATCAGGTCAGGATCCTGAAGGTCCTCCACTGAGAAACATATGAATTTGCCCAGCTTCCTGATTACCTCAGGATCACCCATCCGGATCGTATCGTTCCTTAAATATTTCGAACACATGAAAATGTTCTTTTGCTCGGCCAGCGCTGCTGCCTTTGCTTCTTCCAGGTTGAAGAGCCAGTTGATTTCCGGTTCATAGGATTCCCCCCTGGCGCATGATTCTTTCACCTTCCGGACCATTGTGGCAAGATTTTCGGGAGTTTTATAGCCGTAAACTTCATGGATTTTCTTTCCATTCTTGTTGAAAAACAGAATAGTCGGGAATATCCTGATGTTCCAGGTTTTAACCAGTTCCTGGTTCCTGTCAGGCGATAGATGCAAATAAACGATATTATTGAACTCTGAGATAAATACTGGATCAGTGAGGGTTTCATTTAACAGTTTTCTGGAATATGATGAGTTTTCATTGGCAACCAGGACCATGATCGGGAATCCCTTGGCTTCAGAAATGAGCCTTGCCGCCTCTAAATTTGAAACTTCATTGAAAGTCTCCGTATTCAGTTTTTTCCCAAGTTGATAGCGGTAATATTTCTGCAATCCCCTCTTTAAGATCGGAAGGAATGAATTGGGATATTCAATATAGTCTGGAAGATCTTCCAGTTTTACCCCATCTGAGGAGATGATCTTCAGATCGTAATAGGCATTATCAATATCATACTTCTTAAATATTTCCGGATCCATAATCTCATCAAACCTTACCGGTATATAAAAGGATAACAATTCCTGAACAGAGGAGTCTGAATACACCTCCCGGTTCATCCATCTGGACCAGTAATTATTTTTGTGATCGCAAAACTCAGCCAGGATGGGTTTCCCTTCCTTCCCGGCAATAGCCAGGGCTTCATCGAAATTCTCCAGCCAGTCTATTTTCTGATTCATAAGCTGATCAGGATCCTCTTCAGCCAGCCGTGTAATACTCCTCAGTTCGTCAAGTGTATACTTGAGTTCAATATCTCCGGGGAATTTCTCAAGGGATGATTCAATGAATTTCCTTGCTTTGACAGTATCATATTGCATCACATATAACTCAGCAAGAACCCTGTAGAATGCTACCTGTTTGAGTTTATTTTTCCTGATAATTTCCTCGAAGAATCCTGCTGCCTCATTGAAACGTCCTGACCTGATAAACAGGTTGTTGTATCTCCAGGCAATTGCACTGTTATCCGGATTGACCTTCAAGGCTCTCTCCAGCATATCAAGGGCCAGTGCATATTCACCCTGAGCTGTATAGACTCCTGCCAGACTTGAATAACCATCCAGGTAGTAGGGGCATATTTCGATGGACTTCCTATAAAACTCAATGGCTTTAATAGTGTCATATATTGTAAATAAATAAATGTCCCCTGTCAGATGCCATGCGTCGGGGTTGTCCGGGTAATCCCTGACCAGATCATCTGCACCCTCGATCACCAGTGGGGTGATCCCAAGAAATTCATAAAGAACCCTTCTCATGTTATCCACATCAAAATGTTTCAATCCCATATCCCTGGATTTGTTGATGAGGATCCAGGCGCTGTCCATTAATCCATATGTATTGCGATTAAAATGTGCGAAATAATATGCTTCTCCCAGGTAGAAGTGCGCTTCCGGCGATTCCGGATGTTCCTGCAATAAACCCCGATACTCCTGGACGATCTCGTCAGGCATGAATTGATTGTTATTTTCATAGGAGCCCCAGATATAGAGAGCATTGGCCCTTACTTCTTTAAGAGATCTGGCCTTTTTGCTTTTCTGAACAAATTTCTCCTGCTGCCCTTTGAGGAATGCCCTCTCATAGGCAGGAAAATCGCTTTTGATCCAGAGGAAATAGATGGCAGCGAATGCAACCAGAAGCACTGCTCCCGTACCTGCAAAAAGATAACTCTTCTTGATTTTCCGCTTCCTGCCGGATACTTCTTGCTCCTGTCCGCTGATCGAACCTTCAGCCTTTTCTTTCACCGGATCCTCATGCAATGTCTGGAACAGGATCAGCTCTTTTTCAATCGTTCGGACCACTGTGGTTTCAATGGTACCGGCCACCGCATCAGATAAACCGAGATCTTTAGCCCTGTCTGCAAGGATGATCCTGTCGGTATCATTGATCTGGTTATCCTCCAGGTATTTTTTCTTTACAAGGCCGGCATAATCCAGGTAAAAGTCCAGTTTCTTGTTGTGTATATAGTTGAAGATGACCTCAAGGATGTTCACATGATGCCTGGTTGTCCGGCGTGAGAATTTCTCCGCAGATTCGTCGGATATGGCCAGCAGGCTTTTCCTCAGATTGGCCCCCTCTTCCATCTGGTCGAACAGCTCTATCTCATCGAAGATCTCTATAAAGTGTTTGAGGGAAAACTCTTTGCTCTTTGCGTCAAGAGTCCCGGGGTGCAGCCGGTTCAGCTTTTCCTTGTACTCAATGGAGAGGAAAGGATATATCTTATTGAACAAACTGTTCATCAGGTCCGGGATCAGTTTAACGGAATCGTTGATGATCTTCCTGAAATCCGATTCCGTCTCACCCTTCCGGAATTTCTCCTGAATGGAGGTGTACACCAGGTAATATTTCAACGGAAATCCAACATCCTCCAGGGGGAGATCATAGATCTCCGTTTTTTTCAAAAACAATTCAGCTGCATCGATCACCTCTCCGGCTTCACTGTCGGTCACGGCTTTTTTCCCGGCGTGCACCTGTGTATTTCTGATCACATTGACGCTATTTATAGCGGATTTCAGATCTGTATGCAACCACTGATGCTCCGGAATATATTTCAGAAGGGAATTATAGAATCCGAGCGCCACTCCGATGGTGGGCTTCTTGATGAATGCACTGTATTTTTCGTCATTCTGTTTTTCAAACTCCAGGAACTTCAACCGGTCTTCCGGCGTTCTGAGGGTGCGGTGGAAATTCATGAACAGATAGCCCAGCGCATGCTCCATCAATTTAGCCGTTTCCACCACCACATTGTTGTAATCCTTTTTTTCGTAGAAGATCTCGATATCCTTTAACCGTTCACCAAAAGTCCTGAACATTGATTTTTAATTAGATGAGGATTTTGAAAAGCCCTGGTTATTCTTGAACCGGTACTGAGTTCATCATACGAAATATGTCTGTTCCGTACCGGAGAGGAAAGAGTAACAGCATGTAATTCACTTTGACATAGGTGCATACTTTTATAAATATAAATCAAATAACTGCGTATTACAAGTTAGTGCATATTCCGGGGTGCAAATATCACTATATAAACCTATAGAGATTCCACCGTATTTGACTGTGATGACTGCTCAGTTTAAATCGGAGACGGGGGCTCAACTGCGCCGGTGTGTGCACTTATGCATGCTCTTTGCTTTTTCTGAATGTGATCCCTCCGAAATCAAGAATGAAGTGATTCTCATCCTCTGTGAATTTCACGGTAAAACCAAATCCCGACCCCAGGCCGCTGGTGATGGCATATTCACCGGAGATCACATTCAGGGGAAATGCATACTCACCCTCGAATGCAATCAATTTCAGCACCAGTACCCCATCGCCGGACATCGATAGCTCGGCTCCTTTGAATTTTGTGTCTCCCACCAGCAGCTGGTAGCCGAAATGCTCATACTGGCCCAGTTTATCACTGAACAGCATGGGGTCGAATGCATTAAGCCTGTACCCCAGGCGGGTTTCTCTTTTGCCGGATTCATGAAAAAGCATGTGGAAACCACAGGTATCCATAAAACAATACCTTTCATTGCTTATTTCTGTGACGAACTCGTTTTCAGAAAGTGCTTTCAACACGAAATTCCTGTTGTCCCTGTCGATCACCAGGTGGCCGTCCTCTGCAGAAACGGTTGAATACGAAAATCCCTGGGAATAGCTCCCTGCATGGTTCTGCAGGATCTCAACAGGCAGATGGACAGGCCCGGTTTCCGGCCGGACTTCCTTCAGGACATTCGGGGGAATGATGTCGG
>CAYXUD010000173.1:0-3658 GCA_964467775.1 uncultured Bacteroides sp.
TTTACGGGAAATTCGGGCTGGAAGCCATGGAGGTCACCGAAGAGGTTTTCGAATCAGGCCATTCCATTGTTTTTGACCAGGCAGAGAACCGGTTGCACACGATCAAAGCGATCATGGTCGCAACACTCGGGAGCCTGTAGATGGGAAATGGTCATGAAAGTCAACTGCCGGAGTTTTGTTTAGAAAAAGAGATGCCGTATAAAGAAGAAGAGTATCGCCCCGCACGTCATCAATTTCATGCCAACGCCCATCAGGAATCCCACGAAGGAGCCCCACGCTGCCCTCAGTGCCTCCCTCTCTCTCTTGCCGGTGGTGATTTCACCGATGTAGGCACCCAGGAATGGGCCGATGATGATCCCGGGGGGGCCGAAGAAAAGGCCCGCCACCACGCCTATGGTGGCCCCCCAGACCCCCCGTTTTGAACCCCCGAATTTCTTGGTGCCCAGGACAGGCACCACATAGTCCAGGATGGTGACCATCACTACGAAGAAGAGCAGGATCCAGAGGGCCGTCTCATAACCTTCCGGATCGCCATCGGTGAACCTCGTCCACTTTAAAAGAAGAAATCCGGCCCAGCTGATAGGCGGTCCCGGGATCACGGGCAATATGCTCCCGGCAAAACCTGTCAGCACAAGTACCATTCCAAGGATGCTCAGTGTTACGTCCATAGTGCCATGTTCAAGGGATTCCAATGATGTCATCAAATGCAGCATGGATCACGCAGGCGGAGAAGGGCACCGTGAGCAGGAGTCCGACCCCGAAAGCCATGGCGCCCAGTATATTGATGCCTGCCAGGGCAAGCCATAAAACCAGGATCTGTGTGAAATTTCCCGATACCATTTTCCGGCTCATCCCGGTTGCCTCGGAGGGAGTTATATCGTAGTACCAGACGAAAAAATGAGAGAAGAGGTAGCTGACCGAAAAATAGATCCCCGGGATGACCAGCAGCAGGAAGCCGAGGAAGATGACCAATGAGATGAGCAGGTTCAGGACCAGCAGCGGGACAAACTTGTCAAAACTCCTGAAGAATCCGGTCACCTCTGCAGATCCCGTTCGCCTGAGCTGGTGGGCCACTATGTAGTAGCCGGTGATGACCGGCCCTCCGAGGAGCAGCCCGCTGAGCGGGTTTGAGAGCGCAACGAAGGCGATCATGGTGTAAAGAATGAAAATTCCGGGAGCCTTCCTGAACTGGTTGAAGCCTACCTGAAAAATATTCTCGATGGAGATGCTGAATCCTGACGAGGCTTCATCCACCTTTTGCTGTATATCATGCAGGGGTTCCAAAAGCGGGATTTTCCGAAAATTAATGAAATTATTGTACATTTAATTAGAATGATTCTTTGAGATGGAGGA
The DNA here is from genome assembly GCA_964467775.1 of uncultured Bacteroides sp. Classification (GTDB taxonomy): domain Bacteria; phylum Bacteroidota; class Bacteroidia; order Bacteroidales. Next base: position 1,354 of record CAYXUD010000173.1, read on the forward strand.
ACATGAGAACCTGTATGAGAAGATCCAGGAGATACTGGGAGGCAGACCTGGAAGCCTGAAGATCCTGGAGCACCAGATCGACATGGACCTGCAGATGGAATATTACGACTGCTCCAGAAGACTGCAAGTCGACGTGGATGAACAGTGGGCCATGGATCAGGCGAAATACCTGGATGAACCGGGGTATTCAAACCAGGTGAAGAAGGAGATCCTGGCAAGGCTGGCTACGATCGACAGGGTGGAGTGCTACAGGTACATCGAGGCTTTCCTTGAATCGGCCGATGATTCAGTGAGGGACTGGGCGCTGCTGGCACTGAATGAGAGCCGCATGCACCTGGAAAGCAAGCTCCTCGAGGAGAACCAGGTCTTTATTTCGACCGGCCTGGGAGGGAAAGAACAGAAGCTGCGCTATTTTGTGGTCCTGGTATCACGCAACAATCTGGAACTGGGCCCGACCCAGAAAAAAGTGATCTCCAATGAGTTCGATTTTATATTGCGGAAATATGATGCAGAGCTTGAGAAGATCAGTTTCTCGGAATACATGGCAACCATCCTGCTGCTTCTGCCCATGGATCTTTCCCTGAAGATGGTGTTCCAGGAGGCCATTGACGAGTGCAATAAATACGGGGATTTCCTGAAGGATGATTTCATTGTGACCAACGTGAAAACCCTCTCCTTTCAGGAGATCAAAGATTTTCTGGAACGTAATGAGAATAAGGATTAGGCAGTTTCCTCGCCCAGGTCTTCAAATTCAACATTGGTGAAGTCTTTCTCCTCATCACCGGTCTCCTCAGCAACCGCTTCTTCTTCTTCGATCCCGGTATCGGCGATATCAATCCCATCAGGATCAATGGGTTGCGGATTTGCTTCACGGATGAATTCGATGATCTCCTTAAGGCTGTCCGCAAATTTGTCAAAGTCTTCCTTGTAGAGGAACAATTTGTGTTTCTCATAGAAGAACTTCCCATCGCGGTTAAACCTCTTCTTGCTTTCGGTGATGGTCAGATAGTAGTCGTTCCGCCGTGTTGCCTTTACATCAAAAAAGTAGGTCCTTTTTCCGGCCCTAACAGCTTTAGAATGGATCTCCTCCCGTCCCGCTGCCTCCGTTACAAGCTCTTCAGATTTAACATTTCCTTCTTCAATCATTACATCAGATTTAGTTAGGGTTTTCTTAGTTGCAGTTCAAAAATGTAAAATATTTTAAACATATTCAAATTTTCGGTCATTTTAGTCCATCCCTAAACTTGCTGGTGAACAGATGTTTCATAGATGAAAAATTAGTGTAAATTTGCATCGTTTATGGATAAGGTGACCGGTTCTTTAACAAATGATCAGCAGGAGACAATTAAGGATTAAAGCACTGCAATCTCTTTATGCTTACTACCAGACAGGCAGGGAGGATATGAACCGTTCCGAGAAGGAATTGCATTTTACAATAGGGAAATCGTATGAGCTCTATTACTACCTGCTGCTCCTGATTATCGATGTGGTCCTGTATGCAGAAACGAGGATTGAACTTGCACGCAACAAACGCATCCCCACCCCCGAGGACCTTCATCCGAATACCCGGTTCATTCACAACGGACTGGTGGAACAGTTGAGGAATAATGACCAGCTGCTCAGGTTTGTCGACCGGAACAAGCTGAACTGGAGCGACTATCCCGAGCTTGTGAAGGAGATATACACGAAGCTGGTGGCAAGCGAAGCCTATGCTGCATACATGTCTGCACCGGATAGCGGTTATGCCGAAGATAAACGGTTGATCATCCATATTTATACACATATGGTCTTTCCCAGCGAACTGCTCTCCTCCATACTGGAGGAACAGAGCATTTACTGGAATGACGACCTGGAGTTCATCACCAGCATGATCGTTAAGACAATAAAGAAGTACAAGGAAGGAGACGGACCGGCAAAGAACCTGATGGACCTCTATAAGAATGAAGAGGACAGGGAATATGTGGTAAGCCTGTTCAGGCAGGCCATTCTTCACCGGGATGAATACGTGGATTATATCAAACAGAATACACGGAACTGGGACCTGGAGAGGATAGCGTTCATGGATATCCTGATCATGCAGATGGCTATTGCTGAGCTGATTGCCTTTCCTTCCATCCCTACGAAAGTAACTTTGAACGAATACCTGGAGATATCGAAGTTTTACAGCACCAGCAAGAGCAATGTCTTTATCAACGGGGTGCTTGACAAGGTGGTCATGCAGTTGAAAGAGGAGAAGAAGGTGCAGAAAACAGGCAGGGGCCTGATCGGTGAGAATGAATAGTTTAATAATAATTTAACAAACAGA
>CAYXUD010000174.1:0-62679 GCA_964467775.1 uncultured Bacteroides sp.
CATACATGAAGGGGTGGTGGACGACTGGGAAAGAATGATTGACACCAACATCAAGGGGCTGCTTTATATCACCCGGATGATCTCCCCGGGCATGGTGGAAAGGGGGAAGGGTCACATCATCAATCTCGGTTCCATTGCAGGGAAGGAGGCCTACGAGAAGGGCAATGTCTACAATGCCACCAAGTTTGCTGTGGACGGGCTGACCAGGGGGATGCGCATCGACCTGGTGGAACACGGTATCAAAGTCACCTCCATCCATCCGGGAGCGGTGGAGACCGAATTCAGCCTGGTACGTTTCAAGGGTGACCAGCGGAAAGCCGACAGCGTTTATGAAGGATTTACGCCCCTCTATGCCGAGGATGTGGCCGAGGCCATCCTTTTTGCGGTTACCCGCCCGCCCCATGTGAACATCGATGAAATGCTGATCATGGCCACCGCCCAGGCCAGTGCCTGGAAAGTGGCAAGAAAAAAGAGATAAATGCCCTCCCCGATCCAATCAATAAAATAAGAACCCATGTACTCCGTTGCATATTTGAAAGAATTCACCCTGAATGTTTTTGAAAAGATGGGCTGCAGCCCGGAAGATGCAAAAATGGCCACCGATGTCTTTATTGCGGCTGAACTGAGGGGATACTCCAGTCACGGGATGATCCGCATCAAGGACTACTTCCAGCTCTGGCAGGCAGGCAGGATCAATGTGAAACCCGACGTCCGTATCGTCCATGAATCACCCAGCACCGCCGTGGTGGATGGCGACAGGGCTATCGGGATGATCGCCTCAACCAGATCCATGGAGATCGCCATCGGCAAGGCCAGAACTGCGGGAACCGGCTGGGTCTCCACCAGGAATTCAAACCACTACGGGTTCGCCGGCTACTATTCGATGATGGCGCTGAAACACGACATGATCGGGATCAGCATGACCATTGCCAATCCGCTGGTGGCACCCACTTTCTCCGTTTCCCAGATGCTGGGTACCAATCCCATATCCGTAGCCATTCCTGCCGGGTTCCATCCTCCTTTCGTGGCTGATTTCTCGACCACGCCCATCGCCCGGGGAAGGCTTGCCATCGCAGCCAAAAAAGGAGAGAAAGTCCCGCTGGGCTTTGTGCAGGATGCAGATGGAGTGCCCTCGGATGATCCGGATATCATCACCCGGGGAGGTTCCATGGTTACCCTTGGAGGCACTGCCGAACACGGCAGCCATAAAGGATACGCACTGAGTGCTATTGTGGACATTTTCTCTGCCGTACTCTCGGGTGCCAACTTCGGGCCCTTCTGTCCACCATCGGTTGCCTACCTGCCCGTGAAGGAGGAGAAGGTGGGAGAAGGAACCGGCCATTTCTTCGGAGCCATGCGGATCGATGCATTCCAGCCACCGGAGGTTTTCAAATCACAGATGGACAAATGGATAGAGACTTTCCGTGCCGCAAAACCGGCCAAAGGCCATGAGCGTGTCCTGATCCCCGGCGATCCTGAAAGGGAGAATGAAAAGCGCATCGGCAGGGAGGGGGTGGATGTCATCGTGCCGGTACAGAAGGAGATGAAGGAGATTGCCGACCAGCTTGGCATCGGCTTCGACATGAAATAGCTCACCGGAGCCTGCGTTCAACCGGCCGGTTCCAGGGAGGGATCGTACTTCCCCTGTTCCGGGAACACGATGGTCTCACGCCTGACCCCCACCCTTCCTGCCAGATCCGGCCGGATCAGGTCGTCCTCTGTGTCAAGCTTTTGCGGAAAAAGGTGATTTGCTACTTTTGTAAAAAATTCAGAATATGTTCGACACCATACTGAACCACAGGACCATCCGGAAATACACCGGGGATCCTGTACCAGATGAGATCCTGAACTACATCCTCGAAGCAGGCACGCGTGCCTCCACCACAGGCAATATGCAGGTGTACTCCATTGTCGTGACCACGGACAACGCCCTCAAGGAGGGGCTTGCCCCGTGCCATTTTGATCAGCCCATGGTGAAAGAGGCACCGGTTGTGCTCACCTTCTGTGCTGACTTCAACCGTTTCAGCAAATGGTGCAGGTTGCGGAACGCGGAGCCCGGATATGACAATTTCCTCTCATTTTTCACCGCTGCCACCGATGCCCTGCTGGTTGCCCAGAATGTGTGTGTGGCAGCAGAGGATGCAGGCCTGGGGATCTGTTACCTGGGCACCACCACCTACATGGCCGACCGGATCATCGGGATCCTTGATCTCCCTCCGGGGGTTGTTCCGGTGACCACCGTGACCTTGGGTTACCCTGCGGAACATCCCGGTCTGACCGACCGGTTGCCCCTGGAGGCTGTTGTGCACAGTGAAAAGTACAGGGATTATACCGATCGCGACATCAACAGGTTTTACAGGGAGAAGGAATTGATCAATAGTTATCAAGATTTTGTCAAAGAAAACAAAAAGGAGAATCTTGCCCAGGTTTTTACGGATGTAAGATACAAGAAGAGTGATAACGTGCTGTTTTCCAAATCACTGCTCAATGTTCTCAAAAAACAGGGGTTCATGAATCATCCATAGAACGGGACTGTTCGTAAAACATTTGCCTGCCTGCCGGGGACCAGGTCCGGAAGAGGTGTTTTTTTCTTTTCAGATAAATTCTATATTTGTAACATGCCTTTGTGGGATTAAACAAGATTGCCATGAAAAAAGCAGTGATCATTCTAGCTCTTGTGTTTGCAGCGGGGATCCTCATGACCTCCTGCAACAGACAGGTCTGCCCTGCTTACAGCCAGGTTGACACAGAACAGACAGAGGATGCCGGTTAGCCCCATTCCGGGATTCGAATGACCCATGGTGAAGATTTACCCCCGGTAGATCTTTTTTTTATCCCCGTGCCAACTTTCCCTGCTATATTTCGTTACTTTGCAAGTGCAGTAACATTGATCCTCAATGAGAAAGTCTCTTATCATCCTCCTGGTCAGCTGCTGCTTTCCCCTTGCCATCCTGGGACAGGGAGAGATCGATGAGCAGACCCATGTCCTTTTCCGGGATGAGAGCACTTTCGGAGCCCTCCTCAACTCCAACGGGTTTGGCATCAACTACCGGTACGGTTTCTACCGGGATTACCGGAACCAGCTTTTGGTTGATGTGGACCTGGCCTATGTCAAGCACCCCAAGGAGGTTAAGACCCAGGTGGCCATTGATTACAGCACCCGCAGGTATGTATTTGGCAAAGAGAACCTGTTCTGGGAGTTGAAGGGTGCCGTGGGCTGGCAGAAAGAGCTTTACCGGAAATACGACAAGAACGGCATCTCCGTCAGGCTCTATTACGGAGGGGGTATTTCGCTTGGATTTCTGAAACCCATCTATTACGAGGTCATTTCATATGCCAACATCGGGGAAACCCCCGCCCGCGAATACAAAAAATTCGATGCGGCCATTCACCAGACGCAGATCGGGGGACGGGGGCCCTTCTTCATGGGGTTTGATGAACTGAGCCTGGTGGCCGGGCTCACCGGAAAAGCGGGACTCAGCTTCGAGTACAGCCAGCGTGACGCTGTGCTCCATGCCCTGGAAGCGGGGGTAGGCCTGACCGTTTACCCGAAGGAGGTTCCCATCATGGCCGCGGATATTAACAATTTCCTCTTCCTCAACCTTTCAGTAGGTTACAGGTTTGGGAAAATCCTGGATATCAGCGAAGCGGCCAGGGCCAAGTCCAGGAAGGAGCGAAGGCAGGAGCGGAAAGCCCAGCGATCGGCAGTTCCCTATCCCGTGATGTAAGCCTGTTCTGTTTCCCTCAATGGCCAAAACCGGGGTTTTGATGATTTGATATTATTATGTAAATTCGCACTCCTGTTATTTTAAAAACAGCATTTAACGGTTTCATTTTAATAATTAGAATCATGGGAAAAATTAAGGTTGGTATAAATGGTTTCGGCCGGATCGGCAGACTGGTTTTCAGGGTGGCTGCTGGTATTCCGGAGGTGGACGTGGTAGCCATCAACGATGTGATCGACGTGGATTATATAGCGTATATGCTGAAATACGACTCAACCCACGGTCGTTTTAAAGGGAGAGTGGAGGTGAAGGACGGGAACCTGATCGTCAATGGTTCGACCATCCGGGTCACTGCTGAAAAGAATCCGGCTGACCTCAAATGGGGCGCTGTTGGTGCCGACTATGTGGTTGAATCCACGGGGATTTTTCTTACCAAGGAGAAAGCACAGGGACATCTGGATGCCGGTGCCAAGAAGGTCATCATGTCCGCTCCCTCGAAAGATGACACCCCCATGTTCGTCATGGGTGTGAACCACGGGAAGTATCGCAAAGAGATGAAATTCGTTTCCAACGCATCCTGCACCACCAACTGCCTGGCTCCCATAGCCAAAGTGCTGCACGACAAATTCGGGATCATTGAAGGCCTGATGACCACGGTTCATTCCACCACAGCCACACAAAAGACTGTTGACGGACCTTCCATGAAAGACTGGAGAGGGGGCCGCGGGGCAAGCCAGAACATCATTCCCTCCACAACGGGTGCTGCCAAAGCTGTGGGCAAGGTGATTCCCGAATTGAATGGAAAACTGACCGGAATGTCATTCAGGATACCCACCACCAATGTTTCCGTGGTTGACCTGACCTGCCGCCTCGAGAAGGGCGCTTCCTACGAAGAGGTTTGTGCCGCCATGAAAGAGGCGAGCGAAGGTGAACTGAAAGGGGTTCTGGGATATACCGAGGATCCTGTGGTTTCAAACGATTTCCTGGGCGAACTCTGCACCTCGGTATTTGATGCAGGTGCCGGGATCGGCCTGAACGACCATTTCGTGAAGGTGGTAAGCTGGTACGATAATGAAATGGGATACTCCTACAGTGTTGTGAAGCTGCTGCTCCACATGTACTCGGTGGACAGCAAATAGGGAACCGGAAATCCCAGACGAGATCAAAGGGATCCGGCCGGATCCCTTTTTTTATTAGGGACATTCGCAAAATAGCCAACATTTCTAAAAATCCGATTGGGTGATCGTGATACTAACCGGATTTTTTGTGCCTGGACTGCTATCCATGTAATTTTCACTCAGTTTGTGTTTGTTGTAGCCTTACCTGAAAATGAAGACATACCCTTTTTCAAACAATGGAATTAGTGACAGTTTTACAGGGAGCAAAGACGAAAAGCAACTAAGTTTGTTGAAGATCGTATATAAAAGCGAATATGTGTAAATAATTATTACCCCAATAGTTTAATCCAAATGGCATATTCGTTCAGGATCCGGTTCAAAAGTGTTTTATTCTTCATTCTTATATTTACTTATTTAAGTTGTTCTAAAAATCAGCCTCCTAAATGTAAGATCCTTTCTCCTCTGAATAATACTCTGGTCCGATCCAATGACACAGTTAATATTCATATTGAGGCAAATGACCCTGACGGGACAATAATCACTGTAAATGTTTATTTGGATAATATTGAAATAAAATCCTTTACTGAAAAACCCTTTGAACTCGAATTTCCTACAATAGATATGCCTTTCGGTGAAAAAACATTAAAGGCAACTGCATCTGATGACAGTGACGCCAAAACTTCTGATGAGGTATCATTTGAACTTGGGGATGTACCTTTGATTCAAACACGAGAAGCAATTCAAATTGGGACTTCATCTGCGATATTGGGGGGTGATATTCTTTCAAATGAGGAAAGTATTAGAACGGGAATTTATTTATATTGTTACGTATCAGAGGAATATCAGGGAAAACAAATAGAGATCCAACCAAGTTATAAGAGTTTCTATGAGAATATTAAAGGTCTCACACCTGGGACCAAATATGACGTGATTGCGTATGGTTCTAATAAATTCGGTATCGGTTACGGACAAGAGATATCCTTCACTACTGTTCCCGTGAGTGTACCAGTCGTTACAACAATCCCACCGAATAGGATATCATATGATTTTGCATTTTCAGGAGGGATTGTAAATTCCACGGGGAATTTAAGTCTTACCATGGAGGGTATTTGTTGGGGCACAGGCCCAAATCTATCCATCAACGATGAAACAATAACTGTAGAACCTGTTTATGAAGTATTTCCAATTTGTCTTAAGAATCTGACATCTGAAACTACTTATTATGTAAGAGCTTATGCAAAAAATGATATTGGAATAGGATATGGAGCAGAGTTTTCTTTCACAACCTTAACTTGTCAGGTGCCTACATTAAGTACGCAAGTAAATAATGTTACCTATACTAGCGCTTCATGTACAGGGAGTATAAGTCACAACGGAGGCAAGGAAGTGACTGAACGAGGGATTTGCTGGAGTACAAAACCTGATCCAGGCATTAGTGATAATTATATTCTGGATGAAGAAGCTGGTATAGGGACATACACCATAGTCGTATCTGAACTAACTCCAGGAGAGGAATATTATGTGAGAGCATTCGCTAAGAATGAAGTTGGAATTGGCTATGGAGAAGAAGTGTCTATAACTACCCCTCCATATGTGATCCCAAAATTAACCACAGAATTAGTTGAATTTACAACTACCAGTGCATTATTTTCCGGATCAATAAGTCACGACGGTGGACAGGAAGTGACTGAACGAGGGATTTGTTGGAGCACAAGACCTGATCCAGGCACTTTTGACAATTATATTCTGGATGTTGAAACTGGTATAGGAACGTACACCTTAGAGATAACTGATCTAACTCCTGGAGCGGAGTATCATGTGAGAGCATTTGCCAAGAATAGTATTGGAATATCCTATGGGAATGAAATTACCTTCCATACACTAGGCCCTCCAACTGTAAAAACTTTTGAACCTTACAGCACTTCTGATACGGAGGCAAGATTTGGTGGGATCATTGAGTATGATCCAGATACAAATATTACCGAAAACGGCATCTTCTATGGTGAACACCCTAATCCAGTTGCGACCGGCACGAGAATTCAAACTGATCCTGAGAGAAAAGCTTTCTCATATGAAGCTGGTGGTCTGGTCATTGGCAATACCTATTATGTAGTTGCCTTCGCAAGTAATTCTTATGGAATGGGGTATGGTGAAGAGATTCAATATACACACGTGGAAGCTGATGATATTATAAGCGATTTAGATGGCAATGAGTACAGAATTGTTGAGATTGGTTCGCAAATATGGATGGCAGATAATCTTGCCACTACCCATTATAACGATGGAACTCCAATACCAAATGTCACAGATTCGTTCTTTTGGGAGGACATCGATTCTGATGCTTATTGCTGGTGCCACAATGATAGGGAAGGTTATGGGAAACTATACGGAGCCCTGTACAATATTGAGGCAGTTTTAACAAACAATCTATGTCCGAGTGGTTGGCACGTACCTTCTGATGACGAATGGAAAACTCTGGAAGGTACTATAGGTATGAGTTCCAGCGAACAGGATAAGCTGGATTTAAGAGGTACTAATGAAGGTGGAAAACTTAAAGAAACTGGAACGGTGCATTGGCAAAGTCCAAATGTTGGAGCAACTAATGAATATGGGTTCAATGCTTTACCAGGTGGTTTCAGGCACACAAATGGTATTTTCTTCTGGGTTTATCATAATACACACTGGTGGACATCTACGCAACATCCAACCAGTGAATATTTCAACAGGTATCTCGACAGTGGTCATGCGCTTATTGGCAGAGGCACATCCGATAAACGCAGTGGATTCTATATACGCTGTGTTAAAGAATAGTAAGGGAGATTCGAAAATTCTCTGTAACTTTCTCATGTAATTTTAAAATTACCCCGATTTTTAGCCCGCGAAACCTATTTCGGAGATATTCTTTTAATTACACCGAATCTATCTTATTATTAATCAGAGTTTTTCACATGTTTTCTACATGTGCGAATATCCCTTATTAATAAACCCCGGTTCCCCGGGGTCAAAGTCACTCATCTGTGGGGCGGGGGATTAATAATACTCTATATGCTCGAAGGGGATCTGGGTGGTCTGTTCATAATGCTGGCCCAGCTCCTGGATCGATTCATCGCCCTCCTCGAAATACCACTTGATCTGCACATCCTTTCCGGCATCGTGGTTGATCTTCATGATTCTCAGTACCTCAAGCATGTACTTGGAGGACCCGCTGTTGATATATTCCAGTTTAATACTCATGACCGTTTTTTCGGCCGGAGTGAGAAAATATTCATTGATCCAATCAATCAAACGCTCAAAAAACTCGCCGGGGTCTTCCGGGATCGACCTGCCTTCCAGTGAAAGCTCACCCGTATCCCCGATAAATTCCACTTCGGGTGAATTGAATGTCCTTTTCAAATAGAGGTCTTCCATATGTCATCCTAATTTATTACTCGTACCTAAGCGCCAGGATCGGATCAAGCCTGGAGGCTTTCACGGCCGGGAAATATCCGGAAACGATTCCAACACCGAAACATAATGCTATTCCCAGCAGGATCCATTTCCATGGGATAATGAAGCTGGAACCTATGGCTAAAGATACACCATTTCCGATGATTATTCCTAACAAAATACCCACAACCGCTCCCAGCTGCCCTATCACGATGGCCTCGTACAGGAATTGTCGCTTGATCATCAGGGACTTTGCTCCCATGGCCTTCCGGGTCCCGATCTCCTTGGTCCGCTCGGTCACGGAAACCAGCATGATATTCATCAGTCCGATCACCGCACCCATCAGGGTGATCAGCCCGATGATGGTGGCAGCCATCGTGACGAACTTCATGTTCTCGATCAGCATCTGGGCCAGCTGGTCACTCTTGGTAATGTTGAAATCGCTTTCATCCCGGGCCTCCAGCCTCCGGACCAGCCTGAACATCCCCTCCGCCTCCGACACCGAAATATCGAGCATCTGTGGAGTGTTTGGCATCACGTTGACCGAATACCCCATGTGGGGCCGTGAAAAATACTGCCTCACATTGGTGTAGGGGATCAGGCAGACACGGTCTGTTCCCATGCCCCCTGACTGGCCCCTGGATTTCAATACCCCGATCACCCGGTAACGGCCATTCCCCACCGAGATGAAGCGGTTCAGGGGATCCGTGTATTTCCCGAATGCCTGCCGGGCCACATCACCGCCGATCAGCACCAGGTTGGCATTGTTCTCAATATCGGTTTCCGAAAAATTCCTCCCTTTTTCTATTTCATATCCCGCAGTGTAGATATAGTCCTCGTCAACTCCAAGGACCGAGGTGTTGGGATTGGATTTGTAGGAATGGTACTTGACGATCGCTGTGCCGGAGGCCCTGGTCCATACCGAAACCCGTGCGGGGAATTTGAAGCGCTCCTTGAACTCCTCGGCCTGCCTGAAGGAGATGAACTCATGGTTCTTCCGCCGGTAGGTCTGGTTCCCTATCTGCACCCTCATGCTTCGCGATTCAATGGTGAATGTGTTGGCCCCCATCAGGCTGAACGACTCGGTCAGGCTGGTCTTGATAGAGTCAATGGCCGTCAGGATCCCCACCAGCGCCATGATCCCGAATGCTATGATGAAAACAGTCAGGATGGTCCTGAGCAGATTTGTCCGAATGGACTTCAGGGCGATCCGGACATTCTCTATGAACAACGCAATTTTCATGGACAAACCCTTTATTGGAGAATAAAAATATAAAAATCTGGACAATTGTAATGGGATTGTGTCAGGCTAACAATTCAATTTCCCATATATTTACTGTTTACTCAAATTTCTTGTCCATGACTTTCGATTTCCAGATGATCAAAGAGGTGTACCGGGAGCTGCCTGCCAGGATCAATGCCGCCAGGAATCTGCTTGCCAGACCCCTTACCCTCACCGAGAAGATCCTTTACGGACACCTGTATGAGAGGAGGGGATTGCGAGCATTCCTCAGGGGAGAGGATTATGTGGATTTCAGGCCCGACCGGGTGGCCATGCAGGACGCCACGGCCCAGATGGCTTTGCTGCAGTTCATGCAGGCAGGGAAACCACGGGTGGCAGTGCCCTCCACCGTGCATTGCGATCACCTGATCCAGGCCAGGACTGGCGCCCGGGAAGACCTCAAAGCCGCATTGCACAACAACCAGGAGGTCTATGATTTCCTGGGAAGTGTCTCCAGCAAGTACGGGATCGGCTTCTGGAAGCCGGGAGCCGGTATCATCCACCAGGTGATCCTTGAGAACTATGCATTCCCCGGGGGTATGATGATCGGGACCGATTCGCATACGGTGAATGCCGGGGGACTCGGGATGGTGGCCATCGGGGTGGGAGGAGCCGACGCCGTTGACGTAATGGCCGGGATGCCCTGGGAACTGAAGTTCCCGAAGCTGGTTGGAGTAAGGCTTACCGGCAGGCTGAACGGGTGGACTTCAGCAAAGGATGTGATCCTTAAGGTGGCGGGTATTCTCACGGTCAAAGGGGGAACCGGCAAGATCCTCGAGTATTTCGGGGAGGGCGCCGAAACCATCTCCTGCACCGGGAAAGGGACCATCTGTAACATGGGTGCCGAGATCGGAGCCACGACCTCGCTGTTCGGATATGATCTGAAGATGCGCGATTACCTGGTGGGGACCGGCCGGGCCGACGTGGCCGGTGAGGCGGACAGGGTGGCTGAACATCTCACCGGGGACCCTGAAGTCTACCTCGATCCGGAGGCCTGTTTTGACGAGGTGATTGACATTGACCTCTCCACGCTTGAACCCCATATCAACGGGCCGTTCAGTCCCGACAGGGCCTGGCCCATCTCTGAATTTGCCGCCGCGGTCAGGGAGAATGGCTATCCGGAGAAGCTGGAAGTGGGGCTCATCGGGTCGTGCACCAACTCCTCCTACGAGGACATTACCCGGGCCGCATCAGTGGCAAGGCAGGCCAGGGAGAAGAGACTGAAGGTCAACTCGGAATATACGGTCACCCCCGGTTCTGAACTGGTCAGGCATACCATTGAACGGGACGGCCTGATCAGGACTTTTGAGGATATCGGGGGCGTGGTGCTGGCCAATGCATGCGGACCCTGCATAGGGCAATGGGCCCGGCACAATGCCGACAAGCAGGAGAAGAACTCCATCATCACCTCCTTCAACAGGAATTTTGCCAAAAGAAACGACGGCAATCCCAACACGCACTCTTTCGTCGCCTCACCGGAGATTGTAACCGCCATGGCCATTGCGGGGAAGCTGACCTTCAATCCCCTTACCGACACCCTTGTGAATGAGGCGGGTGAACCCGTAAGGCTGGAAGAACCAGAAGGGCTTGAATTGCCGCCCCGGGGGTTCTCAGTGGAGGATAGCGGCTACCAGGAACCGGCCAGGGAGGGGAGTGAGATCGAGGTAGTGGTCAACCCGGACTCTGACCGCCTGCAGCTGCTGACCCCGTTCAAACCCTGGGAAGGCAAGGACCTGAAAGGACTCAGGCTGTTGATCAGGGCCAGGGGCAAATGCACTACCGACCACATCTCCATGGCAGGGCCCTGGCTCCGTTTCCGTGGTCACCTGGACAATATCTCCAACAACCTGCTGATAGGGGCCGTTAATGCAGCCAATGACAAAACAAACCTGGTACTGAACCAGCTCACGGGCACTTACCAGCCCGTGCCCGATACGGCCAGGTCTTACAAGGCTGCAGGCATTGGGTCCATCGTGGTGGGTGATGAGAACTACGGCGAGGGATCATCAAGGGAACATGCGGCCATGGAACCCAGGCACCTGGGCGTGAGGGTGGTGCTGGTGAAATCCTTTGCCAGGATCCATGAGACCAACCTGAAGAAACAGGGCATGCTTGCGCTGACATTCGCAGACAGATCAGATTACGACCTGGTCAGGGAGGATGATGTGGCTGATGTGCTGGGCCTTGTCTCCCTTGAACCGGGAAAACCGCTGGAGATCATACTCCACCACAGCGACGGGACCACCGACAGCTTCCTGGCCAATCATTCGCTCAATGAAAACCAGATCGGATGGTTCAGGGCTGGCTCGGCCCTGAACCTGATCAGGCAGGAAACCCAGTAAAAGGTTGTAACAACGGACCGGTTCATCAGCATATTTGCCCGGCTGGGTGACTTTCTCAGGCAGTTCCCGGAACAGACCCGGAACGATACCACGGGACTTGCTTCCCTGAACGATTCACTCTATGAGAATTTCCGGGCCATGCTCGACCAGGAGCATATCTACAATCCCTGGTTTACCCCGGATTCGGTTCACAATGCCCTGCGGGGAATTGCAGGAATGCTGGAGGAAAGGGTCCTGCGCAGCTGGCTCGGGCGATACAACCTCACTCCCCCTGCCCCCGGGAAGATAAAGACCGTGGGACTTGTCCTGGCAGGGAACATCCCCCTGGTCGGCTTCCATGACATACTCTGTGTCCTGGCAGCCGGGCACCGCGTAAGGGCCAAACCGTCGTCAAAAGATGACCGGATGGTAAAGAAGGTGGCCGAAGCCATCCGCGCCATTGACCCCGCTACCGGGCAGCGGATCGAACTGACAGATGAGAGGATTGCCGGCATGGATGCGGTGATCGCGACCGGGAGTGACAACAGCGCCCGCTATTTTGAATACTATTTCAGGGAGATACCCCACATCATCCGGAGGAACCGCAATGGCGTGGCCGTGCTGACCGGGAACGAGTCAGAGGAGGAGCTGGCGGCACTGGGAGAGGATATCTTCACCTATTTCGGGCTGGGCTGCAGGAATGTGACCAAGCTCTATGTTCCGGACTCCTATGACCTCAGGGAGTTGCTGGGGGTGCTTGACCGTTACCTCCACCTGGCACAGCATCACAAATATGCCAACAACGTGGAGTACTACCGGACCATGTACCTGATGGGCAGGCAGGAGTTCCTCGATAACGGGGTGCTGCTTTTGAAGGAAGACAAAGCCATTTCCAGTCCGGTAGGTGTTGTTTTTTATGAAAGATATGCTGAAATTGCCGCACTGCAGCAGCAGCTGGAGCAGCGCAGGGAGGAGATCCAGTGCACGGTATCTGTGCATCCGGGGATCCGCGAGAGCATCCTGCCTGGAACCTCACAGGAGCCCATGCCATGGGATTATCCGGACGGAATTGACACCATCAGGTTTTTAACAGAATTGGGATAAGATGATCCTGCTCTTCCGGATTTTAAGTGATGAAAACCAGGAGTTCTTCCGCGACCTGGTGATCGATGGATCCGACACCTTCCTCGATTTCCACCAAACGCTCCAGGAGAACCTGGGATACGACCCGTCCCAGCTGGCCTCCTTCTTCGTTACCACCGAGATGTGGGAAAAAAAACAGGAGATAACCCTGATCGATATGATGCAGGACTCAGGACCGGAGGCCGTCACCATGGGAGAGGTTACCCTGGGGGAATATATGACAGAGGTGAACCAGCGAATGATCTATGTATTTGACTTTTTCTCGGAAAGGGCCTTTTTTATCGAGCTCATAGAGAAATCGGACGAGACCTCTCCCAGGGAAACCCCTTTTATCGCCAACGCCAGGGGAGCCCCCCCCGTACAGCTGGCGCTGGACCTGCTCATGGATGAATCCGGGACAGATCCCGGTTTTCCGGATCCGGGTGAATATCCGGATTCCCCCTGGCTGGACGATCTTGACGATGATCTCTACGATGACGAAAATCCGGAAGATCTCTGACATGGAGAAAACCCTGGTGGTACTGGCCGGACCAACGGGCGTGGGGAAGACAGCATGCGGGATTGAGCTGGCCGGGCATTTTAAAACAGAGATCATATCGGCCGATTCCAGGCAGATCTACCGGGAAACCACCATTGGCACAGCAGTGCCCACACCCCGGGAACTTCAGCTTGTGAGGCACCATTTCATCCAGACAGTATCCCTGAAAGATCCATACCATGCAAGCCGGTATGAACAGGAGGTGCTTCAGCTGCTCGGGAGGCTCTTTCATGCCCATGATATCATTCTGATGGTGGGGGGATCGGGACTGTACATTGATGCAGTCTGCCATGGTATTGATGATCTCCCCGCGACCGATCCGCTCCTGCGGGCCAGGCTACTTAAGCAGTTTGAGTCGGAGGGGCTAGGTCCGCTGGTCACCCGCCTGAAAGAGCTGGACCCGGTAAGTTATGAACGGATTGATCTGAAAAACCACATGCGGGTGATCAAAGCGCTGGAAGTTTCGATGCAGAGCGGCCGGCCCTATTCCGGTTTCCTCTCGGCCTCCCGGAAGCCCAGGCCGTTCCGGGTCCTCAGAATGGCGCTGGAGATGGACCGGGAGCTTCTCTACAGGCGGATCAACAACAGGGTTGACCGGATGATGGAGGCCGGGCTGCTCCTCGAGGTGCAGGAGCTTCTCCCCTGCAGGGAGCTGGTCCCCATGAAGACGGTGGGTTACAGGGAGCTTTTCAGGTACCTGGATGGTGAACTCACCCTTGACGAAGCCGTGGACCTGATCAAACGCAATACCAGGAAGTTCGCGCGAAAGCAACTGACCTGGTTCCGGAAGGACGACCTGTATGAGTGGTTCCAGCCCGGTGAAACCGGGCAGATGATCAGATGGATCGAATCCGGGTCAGTGGGCAAGGACCGCTGAGGCATAGTTGTCCCAGCTCATCCCGGCAGAAGTGGCATAGACATTCTCCGCCGGGATGGGAGAGGTGATGGATTGCAGCATCGCCTCCGCCATGGAGTGAGGATCACCGGGCTCTGCCAGGTATCCGTTATACCCGTGCCGGATGGTCTCGGGGAAATGGCCCACCCTGGTAGCCAGGATGGGCAGTCCAAAATTATAGGCCATCGATTCCACCCCGGAAGGAGTGGCCGTCTGATAGAAGAGTGTGATGGCGTCACTGGCCTGGAAGTATTTATGCACATCCTCGTTGGGCACGAACTCTGTAACGGTTCTCACCTCATCCTCAAGTCCGTATTTCGCAATCAGTTCCAGGGGCCTGTAATTCCTTTCGTCGTCCTCCTTCTTCAGGAAAACGCTTTTTGCCAGTCCAAACAGGCTTCTTCTGATCCTGGTGGAGAGCTTTTTGCTGTCCAGGGTATCCCAGAACAGTTCCCCCACTACCAGCAGGGAGACATCATCCCTCTGCCGGCTGACCAGGCTGAATGCCTCAATGACATGGTGCAGGCCCTTGTACTTCCGGATGAACCCGAAAAAGAGGAAGACGTGTCTCTTCAGTCCCATCAAGGCTCTGAAATCTTCCACATCAAATGAGGGGTCCTTCCGGAACATGTCGTAAACCGGGTGGAAGAGCTTGAGCACCGGTATTCCCCCTTCAGGGGGGGGATCACCCGGCAGGCAGAGCCGGTAGTCCCTCCCGGGGAGCTGTTCCTTCAATTCCTCGAAGGTCTTCAGGGAATGGGCAATGTACCTGTCACAGTAACAAATGCAGCGGCGGGTCAGGAGCCTGTCCAGGGTACTGTTCTCCTTCTGCACCACAAAATGGAGGTCGAAGGTCACCCGGATCCCGGCTTTCTTCAGTTTCCTGGCCACATACCGCAGGGGTATGCCCTGTATGGCGATGGCCCACTGGATAATCACCTCATCGGGCTCAAGGCTGCGGATGAAGCGGACTGTGCGGCGCCATGTCACGGGATTGTTGTAGTTCAGCAGGTAATGGACCCTGATCCCTGTCCCGGCCAGCAGATCTGTCCTGCTTTTGCGGTCAAGGTAGTCCCGCGGTACGATCGCCGGGTATTGACTGGTCCATGAGACAATGCGGACCTCCACCCCGCCGTGCCTGGCAAGTGCCCTTGCCAGGGAGGTATTGTAATGGGCAATCCCTCCCTTGAAATGCGGGCCCGGACCGAAGGTGACCATTCTTCTTACAGCGCTCATCCGACCTGGTTAGATCTTTTTCAGCGCAGCCTCATACACCCTTCTCATCCCCTCCTCCAGCGAGATCCTGGGGGTCCAGCCGAATCTCTCCCTGACCAGCGAGATGTCGCAGTAGCGGGAATGGACCCCCACGGGCTTATCCAGCAAAGGTTTGATCTCCGGGGAATAGCCGGCAATCCTGGTGAAGATCCCGATCAGGTCCAGAAATGAGGTAAGCCTGCCCGATCCGATGTTGTAAGCACTCCCGTCGGAAACATTGTCCATCAGTATGAAGATCAGATCCAGCACATCATCTATATGGACGAAATCCCTGCCCTGCCTGCCGCTTCCCCAGACCTCAAAAGGGTCCTCCTTCCGGGCAGCCCTGGCAGCAATGGCCGGAACCGGGTACGACGGATCCTGGTCCTCCCCGTAACCGGAAAAAGGGCGTATGCTCACCACCGATATTCCGTAATGCCTGGCAGCGATCTGCGCCAGGAATTCACCGGTCAGCTTCGACCACCCGTAAGTCATGTCAGGCACGCCCAGGTTCCTGGTGAAATCGATATCCGATTCTTTCAGTGCAATGGCACCTGAAGGTGACTGGAGGCTGATGGGGTATGCGGCACTGGAACTGGGATAGAGCACCCTGTCCGGTCTGTGCTGGCATGCCCAGTGGAAGAATTCCGCATCGATGGAGAGGTCCAGGGCTACTGCCATCGGGTCCCCTTCGATCTTCAGCCTTCCGCCCACAATGGCTGCAAAGTGGAATACATCAGAGAACCTTTCAAAATCGAGCCCGCAGCTCTCCTGGAGATACCTGGGATTGGCCCTGAGGTGGAACAGCAGGTCCCGGAAATCCCCTTTCCAGAAGTAGATCCGTTCATCCTCGCCGATCACCTCCAGGTCACCGGCCATCCTTGTATGAGAACAGTCCATCCAGCTGGATGGATGTGTCCCGATGGAAAGGTCATCCACCATGAAGAGCCTGTCCGGGGTGGTCCGGTAGAGCCTCCCAACCAAATTCCTTCCCACAAAACCGCATGCACCGGATATCAGGTGAATTTTCATCTTTTCAGATCGTTTTCTCTATCTCGTACGAATTCCTTTCCGCGGCACTCCTCGAGACCAGCTCCCCGAGGAATCCTCCGATAAAGAGCAGGGTTCCAATAATCATGCTAGCAAGACCTATATAAAAGAAGGCACTGTCGGCGATCAGCCTCTGGGGAATATGTTTGACCAGCGCGATCACCTTGTCAATTCCCAGATAGACGGCCATGGCCAGACCCACCAGGAACATCAGTGAGCCGATGGATCCGAACAGGTGCATGGGCTTCTTCCCGAACCGTGTCAGGAAGGTTACGGTAAGCAGGTCCAGGAACCCTTTGATAAACCTGTCCATCCCGAATTTGGTCACCCCGTATTTCCGTTTATAATGCTGCACCACCTTCTCACCGATCCGGGTAAACCCGTTTCCATAGGCAAGGACCGGGATATACCTGTGCATGTCCCCGTAAACTTCCAGGCTCTTCACCACATTCAGCCGGTAGGCCTTCAGACCGCAGTTAAAATCGTGCAGCCTGATCCCGCTTACCCTTCGGGCGGCCCAGTTGAACAACTTGGTGGGCAATCTTTTTGAGAAGAAGGGGTCGTGTCTTTTCTTCTTCCAGCCGCTGACCACATCGTACCCTTCCTCGATGATCATCCTTCGCATCTCCGGGATCTCCTCCGGGCTGTCCTGCAGGTCGGCGTCCATGGTGCAAACCACCTCCCCCTTCGCCATCTTGAACCCCGTGTGAAGGGCCGCTGATTTCCCGTAATTCCTCCTGAACCTTGCCCCCCTGACCTGCCTGTACTTTTTGTTCAGGGTTTCAATCTGCTCCCAGGAGCCGTCGTTGCTTCCATCATCCACCAGGATCAGCTCATAGGAGAGCTTATTGCCGGAGGCCACGCGGTCGATCCAGTCGGCAAGCTCCGGGAGTGATTCGGCTTCATTGAAAATGGGGACGACGATCGAAAGGTCCATCAGATCGGATCAAGATTAGAGAGCCATGTCCGCAGGGGACTCCTCCTTTTTGATGAAGGCCGCGGCGATAAGCCCGATGATGGCATATATGACGGTCCCTCCAATGGAGCCCATAATGAGCATCCGGTTCAGCGTAAATTGCTTATCCAGGCGTTCCATGGCTATATCGTAATAGTTTTCGGGTATTTTGGGATTGTTCGTGATCTTCTCCTCGGCAACAATTCTCAATTTATCGATCAGCTCGGTATCAATGATTCCCATTAAAATGTAAGAATAGATGGTGGACAGTATGGTTGCCACAACCCCGATCACCAGGGCCATCAGGAAAATCTGCCCGTAGGAGGCAAATCCGCCCAGGTACTCTTTCCGGTAAGCGACCAGGCAGTAGATCAGCACGGCCAGTGCAATGAGGCTTGAAACCCATTGTGACCAGTTCTTGGTGGTGAGATCCATGATATAGAAAATTACACCAATCAGGATCCCGACAAATCCGACAATGGCGCCATAGATGAGCGCCGGTTTCCAGAACGGAGCTTTTACTTCTTCTTCCATGATGCAGGTTTTGAAAGTTAGTAAGTTGGCAAGTTAGCAAGTTATTGTTTAAAGTAACAAAAAAAGGGCAAGCTACTTATATCGCACCGCTACAACCGCCTACCCTTGCTACCTTCCGGTCCTGGGGGAATTCAGCAGGAGCTGGTCGTATAAGACTTGCCCGGGGTACAAATTTAAGAAGAAAAAGCGGTTCTGGCAATATCCCGTGTCGTGGGGCAACTACCTGAACCCTTTCAATATGGTTCCTGTAACACGCAGATTTCAGCCCTGATTGGGCCGCAGGCTCCTCACCCGGGCACCTGCCTGCCACATCTCCGATTCCCTGAGCTCTTTCAATTCGGCTGCCAGCTGGGCCTTGTAATTGGTATGTCCTGTCTTTTCAAGGACCACCCTGGTCTCCTCTCCCCTCTTAACCCGGGAGTATAACTCTTTAAACACAGGCAGGGTGGCGTCCCTGAATTTCGGTTTCCAGTCCAGTGCACCCCGCTGGGCAGTGGCGCTGCAGTTTGCATACATCCAGTCCATACCATTCTCATCCACCAGGCGGATCAGGCTCTGCGTAAGTTCTTCCACGGTTTCATTAAATGCCTCGGAGGGAGAGTGCCCGTTTTCCCTCAGCACCTGGTACTGGGCCTCCATGATGCCTGCCAGGGCGCCCATGAGAACGCCCCGTTCTCCGGTCAGGTCACTGTAGACCTCATTCTCGAAAGTGGTCGGGAAGAGGTACCCTGAACCGATCCCGATACCCAGGGCCAGCGTGCGCTCCTCTGCCCTGCCGGTGAAGTCCTGGAAAACCGCGTAACTGGAGTTGATCCCTGTGCCGGCCAGGAAATTGCGCCTGACACTGGTTCCCGATCCTTTGGGAGCCACCAGGATCACATCCACAAAGGGAGGCGGGACCACTCCGGTCTGCTCCTGATAGGTCACGGAGAATCCGTGTGAGAAGTAGAGCGCATCCCCCTCCTTCAGGCAGGGCTTCAGTTTCGGCCATACAGCACGCTGTGCGGCATCTGATACCAGGTACTGGATCACCGTCGCCTTCTCAGCTGCCTGCTCAATGGGGAAAAGGGTCTTGCCGGGTACGAATCCGTCCTTTACAGCCCTCTCCCAGTCCTCTTTGAATTCGGGGGCCTGTCCCACTATGACCGGGATCCCGTTATCCTTGAGGTTCAATGCCTGTGCCGGCCCCTGAACCCCATAGCCGATAATCGCGATCACCTCATCCTTAAGCACCTCCCGTGCTTTTGAAAGCGGGAATTCTTCCCTGGTTACGACATTTTCTTCAACGCCGCCAAAATTCAGTTTTGCCATTTCTTTTTATTGATTTAATGTGTTATTGGGTTCGTAGGTGAGGACCTCGTCGGCCGTCTCCTGGTGATGGGTGTCGATCTCCTTCAGATAGGTTGAGATCTCCTTGATCTGCTTGGTGAGTGCGATGCGTCCCGATCTAGCAAACTGCAGGATCCCGTAAGGCTCAAGTTCCCTGAACAGCTGCCGGGTCTCCTCCTTGTGTCCGGTTTTTTCAACAATGATGTATTCCGGCTCTATGGTCAGGATCCGGGCATTGTGGTTACGGATAAGGGTCTCAACCTCATCACCATAGGCAAAAGCTGCCGTGGGGACCTTATAGAGGGCGATCTCCTGGTAGACGATCTCGTCCAGCGTATGGTAGAATGCCTTCAGTATCCCGATCTGCTTCTCGATCTGTTTGGTGACTTTCTTGGCCATATCCTCCGTGGTGTTGATCACGATGGTGAACCGGTAGATTCCCCTGACCTCGGACTCGGAGGTGTTCAGGCTTTCGATGTTGATCTTCCTCCGTGAAAAGATCACGGTGATGCGGTGCAGGAGCCCCACTTTGTGCTCACTGAAAACCGATATGGTATATTCCTTATTCATCATCCATCTGTTTTCTTTACTCCAAACGTATATCAGATACAGAAGCCCCGGCGGTTACCATGGGGAAGATATTGCCCTCCTTCTGGACCTCCACCTCGAGCAGGCCCGGTCCCTCCCTGGTCAGGAGTTCGTCCAGGGCCTCATCCAGTTCCTTCCTGTCCGTGATCTTCCTGGCGGGGACCCCAAATCCTTCCGCGATTTTGGTGAAATCAGGATTGGTCAGCCCGGTGCTGGCATACCTGCTCTCGAAGAAGAGCTCCTGCCACTGGCGCACCATTCCAAGGAACTGGTTATTCAAAAGGATCACCTTCACCGGCAGATTGTACTGTGCAATGGTCCCTAGCTCCTGGATCGTCATCTGGAAACCGCCATCCCCCACTATGGCCACCACCGGCCGGTCGGGATAGGTAAAGGCCACTCCCATGGCGGCAGGCACCCCGAATCCCATGGTCCCGAGCCCCCCGGAGGAAACCCAGGAATTGTGCTTTGTATGCCTGTAGTATCGTGCTGCGGCCATCTGGTGCTGCCCCACATCGGTGACGGTAATGGCTTCTCCGCCGGTTTTCTCCGACAATCTGTGGACCACTTCTCCCATATGTATTTTTGGGTCATTGGGGTAACAGTCCTTGTCAATGACCTTCTTCTTTTCCACTGCCTCCAGGACCCTGAAGGATTCAAGCCAATCGGCGTGCTCGGCCTGTTTGATCAGGGGGAGCAACAGCTGAAGTGCCTGTCTCGCATCCGAATTGATGGCCACATCGGTCTTGATGTTCTTGTCAATCTCGGCCTGATCGATCTCAATGTGGATGACCTTAGCCTGTTTGGCATAGGTGTCCACATTCCCGGTTACCCGGTCATCAAACCGCATCCCCACCGCGATCAGGACATCGCATTTATTTGTATTTACGTTGGGGGCATAGTTGCCATGCATCCCGAGCATTCCCACGGCAAGCGGATGGTCATCCGGGAAAGCCGAAAGGCCGTTCAGGGTGCAGCCCACAGGTATCCCGGCCTTTTCCACAAACTCCCGGAACTCCGACTCTGCCCTCGCAATGGTGACGCCCTGCCCGCACAGTACAAACGGCCGTTTCGAGCCATTGATCAGTTCAGCGGCCATCTCAATGGATTCCGGGTCCGGTTTTGGATTGGGCAGGTAGCTTCTCACCTGCTGCTGTTTTGCATAGTTGAATTCCACCTCTTCGAACTGGGCATTCTTCGTGATATCGATCAGTACCGGTCCGGGTCTTCCCGAATTGGCATAGAAAAATGCCTTGGAGACCACATCACAGATCTCATCGGCGCTTGTGATCTGGTAGTTCCACTTGGTAATAGGCATCGAAACACTTACCATGTCCGTCTCCTGGAAGGCATCTGATCCCAGCAGCGGGGCGCTCACCTGGCCGGTGATGCAGACCAGGGGGGTGGAATCAAGCATGGCATCTGCCAGTCCCGTCACCAGGTTGGTTGCACCGGGCCCTGATGTGGTAAAGCATACCCCCGGTTTCCTTGAGATCCGGGCATATCCCTCCGCCGCGTGTATTGCTCCCTGTTCATGGCGCACCATCACGTGTTTCAGCCGGTCTTCATAATTGAACAATGCATCGTATACCGGCATGATGGCACCACCGATATAGCCGAACAGGGTATCCACACCCTCTTCGATCAGCGACAGGATGAGAGCCTCGGCACCGGTCATTTTTTTCCCGGCCGTCTTCTCCTCCTTAGTCCTCTTTTTTGTTTGTGTTTGCATGGTATTGGCTGTCAAAGTTAATTTATGTGCTTTCATTCAATGATCCTGACGGCACCCCGGTCTGCCGAGGAGACCATGCCGGCATAGGCCCTGAGTGCCTTTGAAACCGGCCTTTCCCTGCGGGGTTTCCATCCTTCCGGGTCGCGGTCGGCCTCCTCCCTGCGCTGTTCGAGTTCAGCCTCATCCAGGAGCACATCGATGCGCCTTGCCGGGATGTCGATGAGGATCAGGTCCCCGTCCCGGACCAGGCCTAAGGCTCCCCCCTCCGCTGCCTCGGGGGAAATATGGCCGATCGACAGACCTGAGGTACCCCCGGAAAAGCGTCCGTCGGTAATCAGTGCACAGGCCTCCCCCAGGTGCCTCGACCTGATGTAAGAGGTAGGGTAGAGCATCTCCTGCATCCCCGGCCCTCCCCGGGGCCCCTCATAGCGGATCACCACCACATCCCCGGGTTTCACCTCTCCATGGAGTATGGCCTCACAGGCCTCATCCTGGGAATCATATACCCTTGCCGGCCCTTCAAACACCATTACCCGTTCAGAAACGCCCGCTGTCTTTACAATACAGCCATTCCGGGCAATGTTCCCCGTGAGAACGGCCAGTCCGCCGTCCTGGCTGTAGGCATTTTCAATGTTCCGGATACACCCGGTCTCCCTGTCCAGGTCAAACTCCTCATACCTGGTATCCTGTGACCCCATGGTCAGGCTGAACCTGCCTCCCGGGGCGGCCGAGTATATGTCCTCGTTGTGGTCACACCTTTGCTTGCCAACAAGGTCATAGCAATCAATCGCTTCGCCCAGTGTCCTTCCTTCCACCCGCAGGACATCCCGCCTGACCAGTCCGCCCCGGTCCAGCTCTGCCATGATCCCCAGGATGCCCCCGGCCCTGTTCACATCCTCCACGTGGTACCCGGAACTGGGGGCGACCTTGCAAAGTACGGGGGTGGTCCGGGAGAGCCGGTCAATATCCTCCATGGTAAAAGGGACCTCTGCTTCATGTGCAATGGCCAGCAGGTGCAACACGGTGTTGGTGGATCCGCCCATGGCAATGTCGAGGGTCATGGCATTCGCAAATGCATCGAAGGTGCCGATGGACCTCGGGAGCACCTTGTCGTTCCCCTCCTCATAGTAGCTCAGGGTGTTCTGGATAAGCTGGCCGGCAGCCCGCTCAAACAGTTTCTTCCTCTCCACATGGGTGGCCACAATGGTTCCGTTCCCGGGAAGGGCCAGGCCGATGGCTTCATTCAGGCAATTCATGGAGTTGGCCGTGAACATGCCTGAACATGAACCGCAGGTGGGACAGGCAAGCTTTTCGATGCGGGAGAGTTTTTCATCGCTGACGGCCGGATCGGCCGCCATGACCATGGCATCGATCAGGTCGTATGCCGCATCCCCGTCATGCCCGGCCTCCATGGGGCCTCCGGAAACAAAGATCACCGGGATATTGAGGCGCATGGCTGCCATGAGCATCCCCGGGGTGATCTTGTCACAGTTTGAGATGCAGAACAGCGCATCCACCTTATGGGCGTTTGCCATAAACTCTATGCTGTCGGCGATCAGGTCCCGGGAAGGAAGCGAATAGAGCATGCCGTCATGGCCCATGGCAATGCCGTCATCAATGGCGATGGTATTGAACTCGGCCGCAAAGCAGCCGGCTTTCTCAAAGACCTCTTTCACCTCCTGCCCGATCCGGTGCAGGTGGGTGTGGCCGGGAACAAACTGGGTGAATGAATTGGCGATCCC
Organism: uncultured Bacteroides sp.; assembly: GCA_964467775.1. Lineage (GTDB taxonomy): Bacteria > Bacteroidota > Bacteroidia > Bacteroidales. The sequence continues at coordinate 23,633 of CAYXUD010000174.1, forward strand.
GAAGACCGGTTTCCCGAACTGTGATTCCTTCATGCCATTGGCACGCCAGAGGCTCCTGGCACCGGCCATTCTCCGGCCCATGGTACTGGTATGACTGCGGTAGGGTATCTTCATTCAAACATCTGTTTTCTGTTCATACTGAAAAAGCCATCCTCAATCCTGAGAATGGCTTTTCTATTTTCTAGTCTGCTTTATACCACCCTCAGGCCGTTCCTGGAACAAGCACCAGTACCACTACCACAAGGATGCTATGCAGAATGCTCTTCAACATTGCTCTAAAACATGGACCAAATATAGAGATAAATTTTATGCTCCAAAACAATTCTAATAAAAAATAACATTTTATTCACCTTCTGGTTCATCCCCTGCCTCATCGGGAGGCAACTCGAGGATCTCCCTCGACTCAGACGCATCCAGTGATTCAACTGACCGCAACTTCCGTTCGATCTGGTTTGTCCGTGTTACGCGCAGGGTCTCCAGCGAACCAGAGGCTGTGTGGAGCTGCTTCTGGACCTTGCCCAGGTGTTCCGAAAATTTCCCGAACTCCGATTTCACGGCGCCCAGTACGCTCCATACCTCGCTGCTTCGTTTCTGAACGGCGAGTGTCCTGAACCCCATCTGCAGGCTGTTGAGCAGGGCCGATAACGTGGTGGGGCCGGTCACCGTGATCCGCCAATTCCTCTGCAGGTTCTCAAACAGTCCCGGGTGCCTCAGCACCTCTGCATAGAGGCTCTCCACCGGGAGGAACATGATCCCGAAATCGGTGGTATGGGGAGGGTCGATGTACTTGTCACTGATCTCCCTGGCAAAACCTTCCACGGCCCTGATCATCACTTTCTGTGCTGCATCGATCTGTTCAGGGTTCCCGTTCTCGTATGCATTCAGCAAACTTTCGTAGGACTCGATGGGGAATTTCGAATCAACGGGCATCCAGACCTCCTCATCGGTACTCTTGCCGGGCAGCCTGACGGCATACTCCACGTTGGCCTGGCTTCCCTTCTTGGTGGCCACGTTCTTGCTGTACTGCTCGGGGGTCAGGATCTGTTCAAGAATATTCCCCAGCTGGTACTCCCCGAGCACCCCCCTGGTCTTCACGTTGGAGAGCACTTTCTTCAGGTCGCCCACCCCGGAGGCGATCGTCTGCATCTCACCCAGTCCTTTATGCACCTGTTCCAGCCGCTCGCTCACCTGTTTGAAGGATTCACCGAGCCGCTTCTCCAGCGTGGTCTGGAGCTTCTCATCCACGGTCCTCCGCATCTCGCCAAGCTGCTTTTCATTATCCTCCCGGATATTCCTCAGGTTCTTCTCGATGGTCTGCTGCAGGTCCTTCACACCCGCCGTGAACTTCTCCTCAAAGGATTTCAGCGACCTGCCCAGCTCCTCCCGGTTGATCCTCGAGATCTCGTTGGTCTCGTTCCTGTTTCGCTGGAACTCGTCCCTGATCGACTTCTCCATTTTTTCCAGGGTGGTTTCAAACCTGATCAGGGAGGATTCCACCTCCTTCATCTGGGGCTTCACATCAACCACCGCCTTTCTTCTCAACATTATGATGATGGTGACTGCGGAGAGGGCGATCAGGATTCCTAGCAGGATTTCGGTCATGGCCAAAGGATTTATGGTAAAGATAGTACAATAGGAAAAAAGATACCTTTGTTTTATGGCAGAGGAGAGAAAGCGGTTTCTGTACAGCCTGGTATTCCCGGCCTTCTTCCTGTTCCTGCTCTGGGCTGTAAAGGCCTTTGAGGTCTCCATGGAGCTTTCATTCATCGAAGGGGGCGTCTACCCCCGGAAGATCAGCGGCCTGAAGGGGATCCTCTTCTCCCCGCTGATCCATGCTGACTGGAAACACCTGGTGGACAATTCCATGCCGGTCCTGCTGCTGAGCGTGGCGCTGTTCTATTTTTACCGGGATATCGCCTACAAGATATGGTTCCTGATCTATCTGACCGGCGGCATCCTCCTGTGGGCCGTCGGAAGAGAGGCCTACCACATCGGCGCATCCGGACTGATATACGGGCTGGCAGCCTTTCTTTTCCTCAGCGGTGTGATCCGAAGGGTCCGGAGCCTGATGGCCATCTCACTTCTGGTTGTCTTCTGGTACGGGGGCATGGTATGGGGCCTGCTTCCTTTTGACTTCGAGGTTTCGTTTGAAGCCCACATCACGGGGGCTGTGGCCGGGATCATCCTGGCGGTTGTCTACAGGGACCAGGGGCCCGAACCTGAGCGATCCATCCTGGAAGAGGATGAGGAAGATGTTGAGGATGAGGAAGATGATGGGCCATCCTGACCGGATGAACCCTCGCCGCGGGACAGATCCCCGAAAGATCAGACATCCGGCTCCCCGGTCCTTTGGGCCAGCCATTGTTCCCTCAGCAGGGCATAGAGGTGTTCATCCAGCAGCTCCCCCCCTTTCATGACAGCTTTCCTGTGAACAGCTTCCCGGATGAACCCGTTTTTTTCCAGCACCCGCATGGACGGCAGATTGTTCTCGTAGATGGAGGCGAAGAGCCTCAGCCAGCGGGTCTGCATGAATGCATATTTCACCATAACGCCCACGGCATCGGACATGATCCCCATGCCCCAGTAAGCTTCTGACAACCAGTACCCGATCTCGCAGTTGTACCGGTATACATCCTTCATTCCATGCAGTCCGATCCCCCCGGCCGCCTCGCCCTTCACCTCAATGGCCAGGATGATGTCCTGCCTGTTGCCGCCCACCATCCCGAGCCATTGCCGGGCATCCGCCAGGGTGTAAGGATTCGGGAAAGCATCCCTCAGGTTGCCGGCCACCCTGGGATTGTCGGCATGCCTGGCCAGGGATCCGGCATCGCCGGGGTGCCAGGGCCGAAGGATATACTTCTCCCGTTTAATGGTGGGCAGATGCATCTGATAATCGGCCCCCGCTCTTTGCCGCGGGGTGAGTCAATATACAAAACAACCCTCATTTATCGGGCATTTATACTAATTTTACGCGGTTTTACGGACCCGAGATGCTGCTGAAGCTTTATGAACAGAACCCGGACCAGAGGCAGATCGCCAAAATAGTCGAACTGCTGAAAGATGGCGGGGTGATCATCTATCCCACCGATACGGTGTACGGGATCGGTTGTGATATCACCAAAGCCCGGGCCGTGGAGCGGGTGGCCAGGATCAAGGGGATCAGGCCGGAGAAGGCGCAGTTCGCATTCATCTGCTCCGACCTGAGCCATCTATCCGACTTTGCCCGCAACGTGGACAACAGGACTTTCAAGCTGATGAAATCGAACCTTCCCGGTCCCTTCACTTTCATCCTTTCTGCCAGCAACCATGTACCCAAATCGATCAAGCAAAACCGCAAGACGGTCGGGATCCGGATCCCCGATAACAACATTATCCTTGAGATTGTCCGGCAGCTCGGGCACCCCATCCTGACCACCTCCCTGAAGGAGGAGGATCAGATCCTGGAGTATCCCACCGATCCTGAACTGATCTACGGGGAGTACGGGGAGCTGGTGGATGCCGTCATTGACGGGGGGTATGGCGGGATCATCCCCTCCACCATCATCGATTGCAGCGGTGAGGAACCCGTTGTGGTGAGGGAGGGGCTGGGTGAGATCGTCCTTTGAATAATATATGAAGCGATTGACTGGCATATATCAGGATCGTTTCCTATCTTGTTTCCGAACCAAAATCCCCCTCTGATGAAAGATGCAATACGGGCGTTCCTGGAGAGCAAACAAGTGGCCATAGTCGGCGCCTCCGCCAACAAGGATAATTTCGGAAGATCGCTGATGGTGGAGCTTCTGAAGAAGGAGTACCAGGTCATCCCTGTCAACCCGAAATGCAGCGAGGTGGAAGGCGTGGGATGTGTTGCGACGGTCAGGGACCTGCCCGCTGGAGTGGAGAGCGTCATCCTGGCGGTTCCCCCCGGGCTGACCGATGAGGTTGTTGACCAGTGCATCGGCACATCCGTGAAACGCGTCTGGATGATCAGGGGTGTGGGAAGAGGCGCCTACTCACAATCGGCCTGCGAGAAATGCAGGGAGAACAACATTGATGTGGTGTACGGGTTCTGTCCACTGATGTTCTTCGGTGACGGGCTTCACAAGTTCCACTTCTGGTTCCGAAAGACCTTCGGAAAGCTTCCCGCCGAATACCTGGTTTCAGGCAATTAACCTACCGCCGCCAGAAGTGGGGTGAAAAAAGTACCAGCACGGTAAAAAGTTCAAGCCTTCCCACCAGCATCAGGAAGGAGAGGAACCATTTCCCGATCACATGGATCCCTGCATAATTGAGGACGGGGCCCACTCCCCCTATCCCGGGGCCGATATTCCCCAGGGTCGCCAGGACGGCACCCACCGAGGTGTCAAGATCGTTTCCAAATACCGACATCACCAGAACGGAGATCACGGCAATGATGCCGTAAAAGGCTATGAAAGCAAGGACGTTGGTTACTATGCCCGGTTCCACGGCCTCCCTGTTGAGCCTGACCGGGATCATCGCATTGGGATGGATCATCCGGTTCAGCTCCTGGGTACTGTTCTTCAGCATGATCACGATGCGCATGATTTTCGGTCCGCCGCCGGTTGAACCGGCCGATCCTCCAAAGAACATCAGTATGAGAATGAGCATGCCAAGCCACGGGGCCCACAACATGTAATCAGATGTGACAAAGCCGGTGGTGGTCAGTATGGATACCACCTGGAAGAGTGAATGCCTGAAAGCAGGTTCAAGACCGCCGGCTCCCGTAAAAAAAAGGCCCGCCGTGATCACAACGGCAAATCCGCCGATGAACCCTGCATACCACCTGAACTCTTCATTCTCCCACACCTTCCTGAACTGCCCGTGCATGGCAAAATAGGAAAGCGTGAAATTGGTGCCTGCCAGGAACATGAAGAAAGTAATGACATAGTGGATATAGGGGGAATCCCAGAATGCGATACTGGCCTGCTTAGTGGAATACCCACCTGTGGCCATGGTGGTCAGTGAATGGCAGACTGCATCGAACAGCCCCATGTCGCCCGCCCAGAGCAGCAGGGTTTCACTGCAGGTGAATATCAGGTAGATGAACCACAACCGCTTGGCTGTATCTTTCACATGCGGATGCAGTTTATCGGGTGTCGGGCCCGGAACCTCTGCGGTGAAAAGCTGCATCCCGCCAATGCCCAGGAACGGCAGCAGGATCAGGGTAAGCAGTATGATGCCCATCCCTCCCAGCCACTGGGTCAGGCTACGCCAGAAAAGCACCCCGTGTGACAGGCTTTCAATGTCGTTCAGTATGGAGGCCCCCGTGGTGGTAAAACCCGACGTGGTCTCAAAGAATGCATCTGTAAATCCCGGAATGGAGCCTGTAAGAAGAAAAGGGAGCGTTCCGAACAGGGAAAACATGAACCACCCGCCTGAAACGATTGCATAACCGTCGCGCCGGTTCAGCACCAGGGGTGATTTCCGGGTGGAAAAATAGGCGATAAGCCCGACAGTTCCCGTAATGGCCCCGGATAACAGGAACTGCAGGCTGTCCTGTTCCCTGAAGATCAGTGCCACAGGGATGGAAAGCCACATGAAGATCCCCTCGGTGATCAGGATTATTCCTATGATTCGGATGATGGTCCGGGGATTGAGCATCTGAAGTTAATTGAAGAACCTGCCGATGGTTCGTATCACCCCCGGCAGCGCAAATACCACCACGCGGTCGTAAGGTTTGATCCGGGTGTCCCCGTGGGCAATGAAGGCGTTCTTGCCCCTGATCACACCTCCGATGATGGCCTCCCTGGGAAAATCGATCTCGGCCAGGGTGCCTTCCGTGGCCGGGGCATCCGGCTTAACGATGAACTCCATGACCTCGGCCTCGGTACCGGTCAGGCATTTAATACTGGTGACCTCCTCCGACATGGTGAACCGGAATATGCGGCTGGCGGTGATCAGTTTCTTGTTGATGATGGTATCCACACCGATATTCTCCGCCAGGTGGATGTAATCCATGTTCTCCACCTCGGCGATGGTCCGCCTGACACCCATATGCTTGGCAAGGAGGCATGATAGTATATTGGTCTCTGAATTCCCGGTAACAGCGATGAAGGCATCCATCTTGTCCAGCCCCTCCTGTCTGAGGAGTTCCAGGTCGGTCCCGTCCCCGTTGATCACCAGTGTGTTGCTCAGACGGTTCGAGAGTTCATAGCTCCTTTGCCTGTCAATCTCAATGAGCTTCACATAGTGCTGGTTCCCCAGTGAATCGGCTGTTTTCCATCCGATCCTGCTTCCCCCCAGGATCATGATATCCCTGACCTCAAACTGCTTCTTCCCCGAGTATTTGTAAAGCTCTTTCAATCCTGCCTTGCTGCTGATCACATAGACCAGGTCACCCGTCTGGAACCTGTCATCACCGGACGGCACAATGGTCTGCGCATGCCTCGTGATGGCTACCGCCCTGTAGTGGAGCCCGTTGTCACCCGGCGCCAGCTCCCTCAGGCTCTTGTTGATGATGGGGGCATCCTCATCCAGCCGGATCACATACATATGCAGTTTGCCCCCCGAGAACTCCACCACCTCGGTGCTTCCCGTTTCGGACAGCAGTCCGACGATCTCCCGGGCGGCGATCTTTTCAGGGTAGATCATATAGTCCACGCCCAGGTTGTCAAAAAGCTCCTTGTTTGCCGGCAGCAGGTACTCCTGGTTATCGATCCGGGCAATGCACTTTTTGGCGCCCAGCCGTTTGCTGAGGATGGCCGAATTGACATTGACATCCTCCGAGTAGGTGACGCCGATAAAGAGGTCAGCCTTGTTGATCTTCGCCTCCTTCAGGTGGGAGATGGAATTGGCATTGCCTTCGATGGTAAGTATGTCCAGGGCGCCGCTTACCGACTTCAGGCGGTCAATATTGTTATCGATCACCACCAGATCATGTTCCTCGCTGCTCAACATCTTGGCCAGATGTGTCCCAACCTCACCGGCACCGGCAATTACAATGCGCATGTCGAAATAATGAAATCCAGAGCAAAATAACAGATAATTGTCCAATTGTGCGAATGGAACCCTCATTTTTTACTCCGGTCCCAGGTAGGCTCCCTGCCTGCGTGTAATGTGGGCGTGCCCCCACAGTTTACCCAGCCGGTCAGTATACCACTCTCTGTTCGATCCGTCTGCAATGACATCACAATTTTTCGAAACGGGCATCTCTTTCAGCCAGGGTGAAAGAGGGGGTTCCCCGGAGAGCAGGATGAAGTCCGGCTCCAGATCTGAAAGGATCCCCGCCCGCTCCGCATCCAGGGCACCCGTGACCACCAGGCCCCGCCACTCCCGGCTTCTGATGATCCACGCACCCCCACCCAGGAGGGAACATGCACTGATGCCACCTGAAACTTCAGGGCCCGGTGCCCATCCTGGCCGGGATCCCGTGCTGAGAGCCCTGTCGGCCCAGACCACGGAAGCCTCATAGCAACGGTTCCCCCAGGCCGATTCAATGTACCGGTCCATATAGGCCACCTGTTCCGGGTCCCCGCACCAGATATAGTGGTCCACCTGAAGTCCCTGCCTGAGTGTCACCATGGTTCCGCCGCTGAAATGCCCGACCACCAGTTGGGATGAGTGGACCCTGTGGTCCCTCACCTGTGCGGAACGGAGCAGGATCAGGCTAACCGCCAGCATCAGGAGGTAGGCCGGGAGGCGGCCCCTCCGGTTTACAATGAGGATACCCAAAAATATGGCCACCATGAAGAGGAGCAGGCAGAGAGGGTCCGGGAAGAGGTTGCCAACCACTGAACCCGGGATGGAGGATATGGTCTCCATCACCCTGTTCATCATCCCGCCCAGGAACACCAGCAGCCGGCTTACCGGGCCGGTCCCGATCCCGGCTGCTGCCAGGGGCACGGAGGCCACGAAGAGCGCAATGATACAGCTGAGCAGCGGGATGGCCAGCAGGTTGGTGAAAAGGGCATAGAGGGGAGCCTGGTGAAAGTAGAGGATCACCAGCGGGAGGGTCCCGGCCTGTGCGGCGATGCTGACGCAGGCACCTTCCCATAGATATTTCAGAACAGGATTGTTAACCCTTACAAGGCTTTTGAGGACCGGCTGGAGGGTCACGATGGCCAGGATGGCCGAATAGGAGAGCTGAAAGCCCACATCGAGGATTCTCCCCGGGTGTACCGCAACAAGGAGAAAGGCCGACACCAGGATCGCGTTTACTGGATGGCCGCGGTGGCCGGTCAGGCGCGCTGCCGAGAAAAAGGTGAACATGGTGACCGACCTGCATACCGATGAGGAAAATCCGGTCACGTAGGCATAGAACCAGATCAGGAGTGTCACCGGCAGAGCCCGGTATACCTCCCTGCGCAGTAGCCGCGCCATGAAAAAGAGGCCCCGGTGCAGCACCCACCAGATCAGTCCCACATGAAGCCCCGAAACGGCCAGCAGGTGCATCCCCCCCGCCCTGGCATAGTCCTGGCGCATCTCTTCGTTCAGCCCGGACCGGTCACCCAGGCAGACCGCCTTCAGGATCGAAACCGCCTCCGGCGGGCCTTCCCACATTCCGGAAACCGCCCCCCTGATCCGGGCCGCGTTCAGCCTCCGTTCCGGGATCCCGGCCATCTTCACATTCAACCCTGGAAGGGTGTCACAGTAGAGCCTGTACCAGCACCCTTTCCGGTGCATCATGGCGGGGTAACCGGGCTCACCCGGGTTCCCGCTGCCCAGGATGGCAGCCGGCCTGCCGCAGAGCCTCCACGTTTCTCCCGCCGCCGGGGGCAGGGAACCGGGCGGCATCTCGAGGTAAACCTTCACGACAGTACGGACCGGGTAGGCCGTATCCATCGTACCCAGCACCCGGAGACCCATGGTGAAAACCTCTTTCCCGCTCCTCTCCACCGGCTCCTCCAGGACCAGGCCCGAAACCACGATCCGTTCACCCTCCGGGAGTCCCGGATCCACCGGCCTGTCTGCGGCTCCCGTGCCAAACCCTGTCAGGAAGAACAGTCCAGCCGAGATGATACTGAACAAACCGGCCTGAACACGAGGTACCCATAAGTAAATAAAATAGAAGAGCAACTGGACCAGCCACAGGGCCAGGAAAAGGACCAGGCAGGGGAGGGCCCATCCATCCTGTCCGGGAGCAGGATGGCCCAGGTACCCGGCCAGGGACCCCGCGGTGAACGGGACAAGGGCCCTGACAACAGGAGCGCGTCTGAGATCGATCATAAAGTCAGGGAGCTGGCCTTCCCCCTTTGATGGGATGACCGGAATAATATCTGCCTGTCTTTTTTTACTTTCTTTGAACTTTTATCCTATTCTGGTAGTTTTATATACCAGAACAATAACCCTTAAGAGAATTCATATGTCAAAACTTACAACACAACACATGGGGGTAACCCTGAAAAATCCCCTGATCCTGGGTGCCAGCAATCTTGTGCACAACTTAGACAAACTGAAGCAGGCCGAGGAAGCCGGGGTGGCTGCCGTGGTATACCGTTCCCTTTTCGAGGAGCAGATCCAGCTTGAGGACTACGAGCTGAGCAGTCAGCTCGAGGCCTACGACGAGCGAAACGCCGAAATGATCAGGCTCTTCCCCAGGATCGAGCACGGCGGCCCGAAGGAGCATATCTATAACCTGGAACAGGTGGTGAAGGCGCTCTCCATACCCGTATTTGCGAGCCTCAATGCCATCTACAAGGAGTCCTGGGTGGAGTATGCAAAGCTCCTTGAAGAGACGGGGGCAGCCGGACTGGAACTCAATTTCTTTGCGGTTCCCCGCGATTTCAACAGGCCGGGGCGTGACATCATCCAGCAGCAGATCGAGTTCCTGAAAGCAGTCAAGGCTGCCGTGAAGATCCCCGTGAGCGTGAAGCTCAGCCCCTTCTACACCAACGTGCTGAAAACCATCAAGGAACTGGATGAAGCGGGGTCCGACGGGTTTGTACTGTTCAACAGGCTGTTCGAGCCCGATATTGATGTGGACGCCGAGAAGCATATCTCGCCCTGGAACCTGAGCACCCCGGGTGACCACCGCCTCTCGATCCGCTATATCGGCCTGGCCTACGGCCATATCAAAGGTAATCTGTCGGCCAATAACGGCATCTTTGAAGGCATCGACATCGTGAAGATGATCCTGGCAGGTGCCACAGCGGTACAGGCAGTCAGCACCTTCTACCACAACGGGATGGGGCATGCCACCGCCATGCTGAAGGAGCTGGAAGAGTGGATGGACCGCAAGGAGTACCCCTCCATCGATTCATTCAGGGGAAAGCTGAGCAGCAAAGCCATCAACGATCCCTTCGTCTACAAGCGCGCCCAGTACATCGACCTGATCCTGAAATCGGAGGAGTACTTCAATCCGTTGGTTTAGTCAGATCCGGCAATCTACCGGTCTTATCCGGAAGTTTGCTATCACAGTGTCATATGACCTGAACGTATGAAGAAATAAGTTATCAGATTATTCTACCCGACCACAGATCCGACAGGAAGGCCCTGTAGGGAAGGATTCTAACTGGTCCCCAAACTCTTTCTTCTGCTTCATTGCAAACGACTATGGACTTCCCGGGGGAAAACTCCCTGTTGAAGATCATAATGGATCTCAGATCCTTTTTTTCAACCCTTGAGGTACCTTTGACCTCAATGGCAACCTCGGCCTCTCCGAGAATAAAATCCACTTCTGCACCGGTTTTGGTTCTCCAGAAGGTAATATCAAAATCTTTGTTGCCATAGGACCTGTGGGCCATGATTTCCATCAGGATGAAATGTTCAAAAGCCTTGCCGAACAAGATCCCTTTCTCTTCACTTATCTCTCTTTTTGTCAGAATGCCGGCAACGCCAGTATCAAACAGGTAAAATTTGGGTGAACGGGTGATTACCTGGCGGCTCTGCCGCCGTTTGAACGGTTCGATAAAATATCCCATCAATGTATCGATCAGGATGTGGTAGTATTCCCTTACCACCTTGGAATTTACCCCGCAATCACGTGAGATATTACTGTAATTCACCAGTTCTCCGTGCGAGTATGCCATGGCATCAAAAAACCTTGAAAAAACGGGGATATTCCTGGTCAATCCCTCATCGAATACCTCCTCTTTCAAATAATCCATGGTATATGCCCGCAAAGATTTCCTGTACTGATCCTGGAAATAGTGGTCAGGAAGCATGCCCCTGTTCAGGGCCTTCAAAAGATCAAATTCCACCACCTCTTCAGATACCAGCGGAAATAATTCGTATCTCCAGGCCCTCCCGCCCAGCAGGTTCGCACTGCCACGCTTCAGCTTTCGGGCGCTTGATCCGCAAAGGATAAAACTTATTCCCCTGTTTTCAATCAGCCAGTGAACCTCGTCAAGGATCTGAGGTACTTTTTGAACCTCGTCAAGGATTACCGGATGTTCCAGTTCCCTTTCTCCTTTTGCCAGTAATTGTTCGCGCAATAATGCCGGACGTTTCGAAAATTCAAGGAACAGATCTGTTTTAAGAAAATCGTAAACCAGGCTATCCGGAAACTTCTGTTTCAACAGGGTTGATTTTCCGGATTTCCTGGGTCCCCACAGGAAAGCAGATTGCCCGGATGGCAGATCAAGATCAAGTATCCTGTCTATATAATCCATTTGTACAACTTATTGCTAAAAAGTTTTACTTTTTTGTAAAAATAAGCAAATATATCCGAATATTTAAAGAAAATCATAGAAAATTGTCAGACATGACAGAAACCATTTCCCTGCGGATTTCAAGTTTGAAAATTTGATCGGGAGAGTTTAATAATCGTAGGTGCCTATTTGGCACCTCCCACAGGGAGATAACGGGTATGAGGATCTTATCTCCTATTTTTTCGGGTAGACCATCTGGTAGTCGCAGTCTGCCTTGCCGCGGCTGATGGCACTCAGGCGGGGGGCGATCAGTTTGCGCCGGATGGGGTTAATCTTGTCCACGAACAGCTTCCCGTCCAGGTGGTCGTATTCATGCTGGATCACCCGGGCACGGATCCCGTCGTAGACCTCCTCCTTCAGGTTCCAGTTCTCATCGTAATACTCGATCCGCACATGGGTGGGCCTCAACACCTCCTCCCGGATATTCGGGAGGCTCAGGCAGCCCTCCTCGAAGGACCATGGCTCTCCCCACTCCTCCAGGATAAGGGGGTTGATGAATGCCTTCTTGAAATCCTTCAGTCCCGGTTCGCCCTTATCCTCGGCGATGGGAGTGGTGTCCACCACGAAGATCCTCAGGGACTTCCCCACCTGGGGCGCGGCCAGGCCTATCCCGTCGCTGGCCCTCATGGTCTCGAACATGTCCGCGGTCAGCTGGTCCAGACCTTTTAAATCCTCCGGGATCTCCCTGGCTACCTTCCGGAGCACCGACATTCCATATACATATACGGGTAGTACCATTTTGTCAATTCCTTATTCTGTCTAATTAACATTTAATGCCGGAGATTGTTTACCCTCTCCAGCCACGACTGCAGGATAAGGGCGGCACTGACCCTGTCCACGTTCCCTTTCTCCCTCCTCCCCGTTTTCTTCATGCCCCCTTCCACCATGGCATCCATGGCCATTTTCGAGGTAAAGCGTTCATCCATCCATTCCACCCTGATGGCGGGAAAACGCTTTCTGAACGCCTGAACAAAGAAGCGGATGGGCCTCATGGATTCCGATTCGGAATGGTCCATATTCCTTGGATACCCCACCACCAGGGCTTCTACCTCCTCCCTGGCGAAATAGGATTCCAGGTAGTTCATCAGGTCATGGGTGGCCACCGTCTCCAGGGGAGATGCGATCATCCGCCCCGGGTCGGTCACCGCCAGCCCCGTCCGTTTCGTCCCGTAATCAATGGCCACTATCCTGCCCAATCCTCTTGTTTTGGCTGCAAAGGTAAGAAATATTAATACAGGATATCTGAGAAATAAACCCTGCAATTTTAAATATTCTTTTTATATTTGCAGGGTTATGATATACGAGAGGAAATACAATCAGCAATTAGAGAGATATTTATTGTACTTCCCTGTGGCCGGAATCATTGGCCCCAGACAGGTTGGAAAGACAACATTTGTAAAAGAATTTCTGAGGAAACACAAGGGACAGAGTCTCTATCTTGATCTGGAATTGAATTCTGATATCATTAAACTGCAGGATCCGGAAATATTCCTGAAAGAACACAGCGATAAACTTGTTGTGATTGATGAGGTCCAGCACAGGCGGGATCTGTTTCCCCTTTTAAGAGCTTTGATTGACCAGGATTACAGGGCTGGCAGATTCATCCTGCTTGGATCAGCTGTTCCCGACCTGATCAGGGACTCTTCCGAATCCCTTGCAGGCCGGATCATGTATATCAATATTCATCCATTTAATCTCCAGGAATCCAGCACGATTGTTGATCAGAAAACGCTCTGGTTTAATGGGGGATTTCCAAGATCACTATTCGCTCCGGATCCCTCCATGGCTCATGATTGGCTGCAGGGTTTTATTAGAACATATCTTGATAAGGACCTGCCTCTATTGGGTCTTCCTGTCTTGCCGCCGTTATCATCCAGGTTATGGACCATGCTGGCACATCTGAACGGACAGGTTCTGAATTATTCGCTCCTTGCAAAATCACTTGAGATCTCCTCAGCTTCTGTAAAGAACTATATTGATTTTTTTGAGAATGCCTTGCTGATCAGACGACTCTCTGCTTACAACAGAAACATAAAAAAGAGAATCATTAAAGCCCCAAAACTCTATTTTACAGATACGGGGATCCTTCATCATTTGCTTAATGTGCAGGAATATGATCAATTGCTTTCATTCCCGGCTGTTGGAAATTCGTGGGAAGCCTTTTGTATTCAGCAGATTCACTCCAGTATACCTGAAAACTGCCAGACAGGCTATTACCGTTCACAGGATGGCGCTGAATGCGATCTGATTATTGAAGCCGGAGGAGATCCCGTGGCAAGCATTGAAGTAAAATTCTCAAACGCACCTAAAATCTCAAAAGGGAATTACATCGCCATGAAGGATATAAATGCCCAGTACAATTTCATTCTTACCCCTGGTTCAGATGATTTTCCTCTGAATGAAGAGATCAGGGTCTGCAGTTTAGAGAAATTTATCTTTCACCATATTCCCAACATCCTTGAGAATAATTGACCGGGACATCTCTTCGGGATGTTATGGAAGTTAACTTTCTGGCGAAGGGGTATTGGCCGAGGAAGCCTTCTTTTTGCGAAGCTAAAAAACAGCGACGAGGCTAATTTCCCTTCGCCTTTTAAAACCAGGAAAGGCTGCCCCGGAATGGGACAGCCTCCTTCATTTCATAGTTGTTAATTTTAAGCCGTAGGCGAGAAATCGAGGCTGGCCATCCGCACGTAGCTGTCGTACCGCCACTTGGCATTGGTCTGAGCCGCTTTGAACAGCGTGGCTGCCTCTGCCGGGAACGATTTCTGCAGCGAGGTGTAGCGCACCTCCGATTTCAGGAACGACTGGAACTGGTCCCACTGCGGCTCTTTCGAGTCCAGGGTGAACGGGTTCTTTCCTTCGGCCTCAAGCAGGGGGTTGTAGCGGTAGAGGTGCCAGTAGCCGCTCTCCACCGCGAACTTGCCCTGGTACTGCGATTTTCCCATGCCCGCACGCAGCCCGTGGTTGATGCAGGGTGCGTAGGCAATGAGCATGGATGGCCCCGGATAGGCCTCGGCCTCCCTCAGCGCCCTCAGGAGCTGGGACTGGCTGGCTCCGATGGATACCTGGGCCACGTATACGTAACCGTAGGTCATGGCCATCATCCCCAGGTCCTTCTTGCGGATCTTCTTCCCAGATGCGGCGAACTTGGCCACGGCACCCACCGGGGTGGCCTTGGAGGCCTGCCCGCCCGTGTTGGAATAGACCTCGGTGTCAAGCACCAGGATGTTCACGTCCTCGCCGGTGGCGATCACATGGTCGAGCCCGCCGTACCCGATGTCATAGGCCCAGCCGTCCCCGCCGAAGACCCAGACCGACTTCTTCACCAGGTACTGTTTCAGGCGCCTGATCTCCTCCGCAACCGCATGGGTCTCCTTTTCGAGGGCCTTCAGCAACTCTGCCGTGGCTGCCTTGGATGCATCCAGGTTGTTCATCGATTCGATCCAGGCAGTAAAAGCCTCCCTGGTGGCCGGCTTTACCTGGTCCATGGTGGCCTGCATCCTGTTGCGGATGTGCTCCCGGTTCTTCTTCACACCGGTGGCCAGGCCGAATCCGTACTCGGCATTGTCCTCGAAAAGGGAGTTGGCCCAGGCGGGACCCTTTCCGTTCACATTGGCACAGTATGGAGTGGACGGGGCCGATCCGCCATAGATGGAGGAACACCCGGTGGCATTGGCAACGATCATCTGGTCGCCGTACAGCTGGGTGATCAGCTTGATATAGGGGGTCTCGCCGCATCCGGCGCATGCCCCTGAAAACTCGAAGAGCGGCTGTGCGAACTGACTGTTCTTCACATTCTGCTTCTTGTCAAAAAGGTGATCCTTGTAGGAGATGTTCCTGATCAGGTAGTTCCAGTTCGGGACCTGTGAGAGCTGGGATTCCAGAGGTTTCATCTCCAGTGACTTGACCTTGGAGGGACAGACATCGGCGCAGTTCCCGCAACCGGTGCAGTCCAGCACGGAGACCTGGATCCTGAATTTCATGCCTGCGTATGATTTCCCGATGGCATCCAGGGCGGTGCATCCCTCCGGCAGTGCGGCGGCCTCCTTCTCATCGATCAGGAAGGGCCGGATGGCTGCATGGGGGCAGACAAAGGCGCACTGGTTGCACTGGGTACAGTTTTCAGGGATCCACTCGGGCACATTGACCGCAACCCCCCGCTTTTCATATTGTGTCGTCCCTGCAGGGAAGGTCCCGTCCTCACGGCCTGCAAATGCGCTCACCGGCAGGTCATCCCCCATCAGGTTGTTGATGGGCTCCGCCACCCTTTTGACGAACTCGGGGATATCCCGGTCGTCTGCTCTCTCTCTTGCAATTGAAAGCTTGCTCCAGGCTGCAGGGACCTCAACCCTGGTCACATTCCCTCCCTTCTCCACTGCAGCGAAGTTCATTTTCACCACCTCTTCCCCTTTCCTGCCGAAGCTCTTGATGATGAATTTGCGCATCTCCTCAACCGCCTGCTCGTAGGGTATGATATTGGCGATCTTGAAAAAGGCCGACTGCATGATGGTGTTGGTCCGGTTCCCCAGCCCGATCTCCTGTGCAAGGTTGGTAGCGTCAATGATGTAAAAGTTGATGTGGTGGCCGGCCATATACTTTTTCATATGGTCGGGCAGGTGCTCCACGGTCTCCTTCTCATCCCAGATGGAGTTCAGAAGGAACGTGCCCCCGTCCTTCAGCCCTTTCAGCATGTCATACTTATCCAGGTATGAAGGCACATGACAGGCCACAAAATCGGGCGTCCCCACCAGGTAGGGGGAACGGATCGGTGTGTCGCCAAACCGAAGGTTTGAGGTGGTGATGCCGCCCGACTTCTTGGAATCATAGGCGAAATAGGCCTGGCAGTACTTATCGGTCGATTCCCCGATGATCATAATGGAGTTCTTGTTGGCCCCGACGGTCCCGTCCGACCCGAGCCCGTAGAACTTGCCTTCAAAGGTCCCCTTCTGGCTCATGGAGACTTCGGGAAGCAGGGGCAGCGAGGTGAATGTAACATCATCCACAATACCCACGGTGAACCTGTTCTTGGGTTCCTTCAGTTTCAGGTTCTCATACACCGACAGGATCATGGCCGGGGTGGTGTCCTTGGAGGATAGTCCGTACCGGCCGCCCACGACCAGCGGGGCATCCCCCTTTCCGTAGAAGATATCCCGTATATCCAGGTAGAGGGGCTCCCCGTTCGCCCCCAGCTCTTTGGTCCGGTCCAGCACGGAGATGCGTTTCACCGATTTCGGGAGTGCCTCCAGGAAATACTTTTCAGAGAACGGTCTGTAAAGGTGGACCGTGACCAGTCCCACCTTTTCCCCTTTTTTCACCAGGTGATCCACCACCTCCTTGATGGTCTCGGTAACCGATCCCATGGCTATGACCACATTTTCCGCATCCTCCGCACCATAATAGGTGAAAGGCTGGTATTCGCGGCCAGTGAGCTTTCCGATCTCCTTCATGTAACCGGCAACCACGTCCGGGACCCCGGTATAGAACCTGTTGATGGCTTCGCGGGTCTGAAAATAGATATCCGGGTTCTGGGCCAGTCCCCTGGTCACCGGGTGTTCCGGGTTCAGTGCATTATCCCTGAATGCCCTGAGGGCATCCATATCCACAAGCTTTGCCAGGTCTTCGGCCTCCGGAACTTCCACTTTCTGGATCTCGTGTGAGGTGCGGAATCCGTCGAAGAAATGGAGGAAGGGGATCCTGGTCCTGATGGCTGCCAGGTGGGCCACCCCGGCCAGGTCCATGATCTGCTGTACGCTGCCTGTGGCCAGCATCGCGAACCCTGTCTGGCGGGTGGACATCACATCGCTGTGGTCCCCGAAGATCGAAAGTGCCTGTGCCGCAAGGCTGCGTGCCGATACATGGAATACGCCGGGAAGCAGCTCCCCCGAGATCTTGTACATGTTGGGGATCATCAGCAGCAGGCCCTGGGAGGCCGTAAAGGTGGAGGTCAGCGTTCCGCTTTGCAATGAACCGTGAACAGCACCTGAAGCGCCTGCCTCGGACTGCATTTCACACACTGTGACAGTCTCCCCGAAGATGTTCTTCCTGCCGTTGGCCGACCATTCATCCACGTACTCTGCCATGTTGGATGAGGGGGTGATGGGATATATGGCAGCCACCTCGCTGAACATGTAGGCAATATGCGCCGCCGCGTAATTGCCGTCACATGTCAGATATTTCTTCTTTTTTGCCATGTTATTTAACCTAATTAATTATATTACAACAAATTAACTATAACGACCGGAGTCACCCAAAATTAGTAAAATAGGTTCAATTGTGAACGAGATAACGTAATATAAAATCATTTCAAATAGAAAAAAAAGTGACGGCATGCACCGTCACTTTTTCAGATGATCCAGACCAGCTTAATCACTGTTCATGGAGATCAGGAACTCTTCGTTTGAATTTGTCTTGCCGATGCGGTCGCGGAGGAATTCCATGGCCTCCACCGAATTCATATCCGAGAGATAGTTCCGGAGGATCCATATCTTGTCAAGCATGGGCTTTTCAAGCAGCAGCTCCTCCCTGCGTGTGCTGGATGGATTTACATCCACAGAGGGGTAGACCCGCTTGTTGGAGAGCTTCCTGTCCAGCTGAAGCTCCATATTGCCCGTTCCCTTGAACTCCTCGAAGATCACATCATCCATTTTGGATCCCGTCTCGGTGAGTGCCGTGGCCAGGATGGTGAGTGAGCCCCCGTTCTCAATGTTCCGTGCAGCTCCGAAGAAGCGCTTGGGCTTGTGCAGCGCATTGGCATCCACACCGCCAGAGAGCACCTTCCCGGAGGCCGGGGCAATGGTGTTATAGGCCCTGGCCAGCCGCGTGATCGAATCGAGCAGGATGACCACGTCATGACCGCATTCCACCAGGCGCTTGGCCTTTTCAAGCACGATGTTGGCTATACGTACATGCCTTTCAGCGGGCTCGTCAAAGGTGGATGAGATCACCTCCGCATTCACGTTACGGGCCATATCGGTGACCTCCTCGGGCCGCTCGTCGATCAGCAGTACGATCATGTAGACCTCGGGATGGTTGGCTGCAATGGCATTGGCCACATCCTTCAGCAGCACGGTCTTACCCGTTTTCGGCTGCGCTACGATCAGCCCCCGCTGACCCTTGCCTATGGGAGCAAACATATCTACCACCCTTACAGAGAGGTTGTTATGCCCGTTGCCCACCAGGGTGAATTTTTGGTCCGGGAAGAGGGGCGTCAGGTAATCGAACGGCACCCGGTCCCTGATGAAGTCAGGGCTCCGGCCGTTGATCTCCTCCACCTTGATCAGCGGGAAGTATTTCTCACCCTCCTTGGGGGGGCGAATGGTCCCTGTTACGTTGTCCCCGGTCTTCAGACCGAACAGTTTGATCTGGCTCTGGGATACATAAATATCATCGGGTGAGTTCAGGTAGTTGTAGTCGGAGGACCTCAGGAAGCCATAGCCATCCGGCATGATCTCCAGCACCCCGGAGTTGGTGATCAGCCCTTCAAAATCATATTTGTCCACTTCACGGCGTTCGTAGGGTCTCTTACCGCGGTCCGGCCTCTCGGCCCGGTCCGAATGGTCACCTCTCTCCGAAAGGTCACCCCTCTCCGGGTGATCACTCCTCTCCGCACGGTCACCCCGTTCGGTTCTCTCACCCCTTTCGGTCCTCTCGCCCCTTTCGGTCCGCTCACTCCTTTCAGCTCTCTCGCCCTTATCAAATGGTTTGCGCTGGAAACCTTCCTCTCCCCTCCGGCCCCCGTCCCTTCTCTGCGGCCGCTCCTCCGGTTTCTGAGTGACCCCTGTCCTGGGTTCCTGGTCATATTCTACGGCCTGGAGAGGCTTCATATCCACCCGGTCCTCCCTGGCCTCCGCTGCCATTTCGGGCTCACGCTTCTTCGTTTTTTTAGGCCTTCCGGGCTTTTTCCTGTCCTGCTGGGCAGGCTGGTCTGTCCCGGCAGTTGTTTTCCCCCTGTCAGGACCTTCGCTTCTCGGGTTCTCCTTCCTGGGACCCTCTTTTCTGGCGGTTTTGCTTTCGGAGACCACAATGGCCTGTGTATCCAGGATCTTATAGATCAGATCCTGTTTTCTGAAAGATTCTACTCGCTTAATTTTCAGCTCTTTAGCAATATCCCGCAACTCAGCGAGAAGCTTCTTGTTCAATTCAAGAATATCGTACATAAATATGTGGTAATTAAAAAATAATCCAGTGCGGATGTGTGTCAATCAAGATTTTTGGAAAAATCAGAATGGAACAAATGTTCGTTAGAATGGAATTCTGATGCAATATTAAAAGAATTATGGAGAACTACCAAAATAAATGGGACGAAACATCCTCCGGTTTGGTTTGATGAATAGTTTATCTATATTTAGGTTCTTTTGGCGCAATGCAAGTTTCGTGTAACAAACAGACAGTTTTTACGTATAACGAACCCCAGGCAGGCGAGGCATGAGACAGCTCAAAATCATCAAGCAGGTCACCAACAGGGAAACCCCATCTCTGGACAAATATCTGCATGAGATCGGGAAGGTGGACCTGATCACCGCCGAAGAGGAGGTGGAGCTGGCAAGAAGGATCCGGAAAGGGGATGCAGAGGCCATGGAGAAGCTGATCAAGGCCAACCTCCGGTTCGTGGTCTCCGTCTCCAAACAGTACCAGAACCAGGGACTGAGCCTTCCGGACCTGATCAACGAAGGGAACCTCGGGCTTATCAAGGCAGCCCAGCGTTTCGATGAGACCCGGGGATTCAAGTTCATCAGTTATGCGGTCTGGTGGATCAGGCAATCGATACTGCAGGCCCTGGCCGAACAGGCCCGCATTGTCCGCCTTCCCCTGAACAAGATAGGATCGATCAATAAGATCAACAAGACCTTTGCCGAACTGGAACAGAAATTCGAGCGGGAACCCACCATCCTGGAGATCGCACAGACCCTGGAACTGGCCCCCGAGGATGTCAAGGATGCCATCCGCAGTTCAGGCAGGCATGTCTCCATGGACGCGCCCCTGCAGGACGGGGAGGACGGGAACATGTACGATGTGCTGCTCAACGGAGAGACCCCCACGCCCGACCGGGGATTGCTCAATGACTCCCTCCGCAAGGAGATAGAGAGGGCACTGAGCACCCTCACTTACAGGGAAGCCAGCATTATCCGCCTCTATTTCGGGCTGAACGGAAAACATCCCCACACCCTGGAAGAGATCGGGGAAGAGTTCAACCTGACCAGGGAACGTGTGAGGCAGATCAAGGAAAAAGCCATCAAAAGGCTCAAGCACACCACCCGCAGCAAGATCCTGAAAAGCTATCTCGGATAGGGCGGTGATGATCAGAACCCCTACTTTTTAATAATATCCCCTGCGCTCGACTTATGGGAGTGTACCACCCTGGCACCTCCCATGTAATGGATATCCCCCGCACTGGTAGCGCTCATCGAGATCTCTTCGGTGGCATGGACGCGTGCATCCCCGGCACTGGAAACATCAACATCCACCTTGCCCGCCACCAGGTCAAAGGCATGCAGGTCCCCCGCACTGCTCAGCGACACATTGAAGACCTCTGCCTTCCCTGACAGACGCGCATCTCCGCTGGAACTGATATCCAGGTCGATCCGGTCTGCTTCCACCTCCAGCAGCAGATCCCCTGCACTGCTGATGATCAGCTCCAGATCATCGCAGTGAAAGGGTGTCTGCCCTTCGCAGTCACCTGCGCTGGTGATCTTCAGGGTTTCAAGCCTCGGCAGGGTCACATGGACCCTCTTTGCCTTGGCCTTCCTGATATTCACGCGGTCGGTGCCGACCACGAGCATATCCCCCTTCAGCTCTGTTTCGATCACATCCAGCAGGTTCTCATCTGCCTCTACCCGGACCTCAAACTCCTCTCCTTCACTGAGTAGTACATCTATTCCGGAACTCAAATGCACCCCGGTGAACCCCGAGATATCCCTGATCTCTTCGACCACATTCCCGTTCCCGGTGATCCCGGTGTCCCATCCGCCGATCACACACGATGTGGAGGTGATGGCCATGATGGCCACTAACAATACAGCTGTTTTTTTCATCCGAATGAAATTTTGTCTTTGTTTATATGTTATATGAATTGGATCTGACGTTATAGTAGACGAATGGAAACTCAAATTGTTACTCCACCTCCAGCAGAAGTCCCTTTAGGTACTCTCCTTCCGGATGAAAAATGCTGACAGGGTGGTCGGGCGGCTGGGTCAGCTGGTGCAGGATCCTGACCCGCCTCCGTGCATTGGCTGCCGCCGCAAATACCGACTTGCGGAAATTCTCCCTGCTGACTGCCTGTGAACAGCTGAAGGTGACCACGATCCCCCCGGGGGCAATCTGCTCAAAAGCCCTCTGATTGAGCCGCTTGTATCCCTGCAACGCATGGTTCAGCACCTGCTGGTGCTTGGCGAAGGCCGGAGGGTCCAGGATGATCAGGTCATAACTCTCTTTGGTCCCGTTCATGTAGGTGAAAGCATCCGCAACAAAAGCCTCATGCCTGCGGTCGCCCGGGAAATTCATCTGAAGATGCTCCCGTGTCAGGTCAATGGCCTTCCCGGAGCTGTCCACCGTATGGACCAGCTTCGCTCCCCCTCCCATTGCATATACACTGAAGCCGCCCGTATATCCGAACATATTCAGCACCCTTCTCTCCCCCGACCACTGCCCGACCATCCTGCGGTTCTCCCGCTGGTCAGTATAAAAGCCTGTTTTCTGTCCATCAGTCCAGTTCACATTGAACCTGAAGCCATGCTCCAGCACCTCTCCCTGTACCGAATCACCCAGGATAAACCCCGACCTCTTTTCGATCCCCGGTCGGTCCGGAAGGGTGGAATCGCTCTTATTGTAGATGGTCCGGATCCCTGCGGCGGTTACTTTCAGAAGGGAATCCCTGATGGCATCCAGGTTCCTGTACATGCCCACCGAATGCATCTGGATCACTGCGGTCCCTGCATAATAGTCGATGATCAGGCCGGGCAATCCGTCCCCCTCAGCATTCACCCACCGGAAAACACTGGTACCGGGATCAGCGACCAGCCCCAGTTTCTCCCTGAGCTGCCAGGCACTGTTGATCCGGTCATCCCAGAATTCCCGGTCCGTCTCCACCCGTTCAAAAGCCAGCACCCTCACCGCTATGGATCCCTCCTGATAATGGCCCGTGGCCAGGAATTCGTCCTTGTTATCGTAGAGGTCCACCAGATCCCCCTCTGCGGCCGGCCCGGCTATCTTCTTGATGGCCCCGGAAAAGATCCAGGGATGGAATCTCCTCAGGGATTGATCCTTGCCTGATTTAAGGACAATCTTCGTACGTTCAGCCATGACCGTTTGACATTGCATTTCTCAGTGCCGAATAGATCTCAAGACAGATCCATGCATCGGTGGCAGCATACCGCAGCTGGGCCTCGGTCAGGATCTCCGCATCCCAGTTTGAAACCTGCTGGGATTTTGAGATCCGGCGTCCCAGTATGATGGCACTCAGCTTCTTCAATCCCTTTTCTTCGATAAGGAAGGCTTCCACGTAGCGCTGGAGGTCCAGGAATCCGGCGGGCTCAAAATGAAAGTCAGATCTCATCCGCCGCAGGTCATCATTCAGCCCCGAACCCACCTTGATCGTCTCCCCGCTCGAAAGCAGGTCAGTCAGCCCCTCAGGGTACCCTGTCCGGTTTACCCTGATCAGCCAGGCATGTCCGGCAGAGGCGAATTGGATCATGGAGGTGGGATATACCTTCCCTTTCCTGAAGGAGGGCCTGGTTTCCGTATCAAATCCGAGGACCGGGTGGCTGGCTATGGCATCGATCTCCCTGTTGAACTCCTCTTCGGACTGGATGACCTTTATCGGGCCCTCATACTGGATAAGTGCCAGCCTGTCCACCTCTTCCCTGGTAATCTCTTTCTGGAACTTGATCATTGCTCTGTGGGTTCGACCCCCGTGACGTAAAGCTGGTGAAGCGCCGAGAGGGACCTCAGCAGCTTCTGGCCCCAGTGCTCCTCAAACCGTTCTTTCAGTTCCCATGCAGCATCGTTCATCAGCTCCTCCATGCCCCTGCCGTAAATGGAAGTGAAATCCTTCAGTTCCTGGTAGACATCCGCAAGGTCCTCCGAAATGGTATGGGTGACCAGCTCCGACCGGTCAAATTCATTTTCTTCAGCAGGGCGAAGGATCTCGTTATGGGTGCCCAGGAGCATGGCGACTCTCTGGTAAACGGCCGACCAGTCCTGCTCGGTCACCGTGGATTCACCCGCCGATTCAAACACAGGTTCCGTCTCACCGATCATCAGCATGGCCGCGTAAACTGCCGAGAGATGCCTGACCGACGCGGTGATGAACCCCCTGCCATCTGACTCGTTCACCTCCTCGAGGAGGCTGCAGCACTGGTTGGCGGCCGACACCAGAGCCACCATTTCGGGGGAATAGACAAATTGATGGCGAATGGAATTATCATCTTGCATGGGGCAAAGATATAGAAAAGCCCCTAATTGACCGACAGGCCTATTTCCGGCTGATCCTCAGGTCACTGGTTCGTACCAGCAATCCATCTTCTACCATCTGCTCCACCACACCGATCACCTTTTCAGGCTCCCGCCCCACCTTCTCCACCAGCGTTCCGATCTCCTCGCTCCCCTGCTCCAGGATGGTCTCGATCTCCCTCCGGATAACCTTATACCCTTTGCCCCCCGCCGGTTCCGCCCGCTTTTCAACACACACGTCGCACCGGCCGCACCTTGGGGAGTTCAGCTCTCCAAAATAGCTCAACAGGAACTGGTTCCGGCATATCTCCGTAGAGGAGGCATAACGGACCATCTCCCTGATGCGGTTTTCGTACCGTTCCTTCCTGAATTTGTATCGCTCGGGGGAGATAAGCAGGTTCTTCTCATCGAGCCGCTCCTCAAGGAAGGTCACCACGGGCACCTCCTTCCGGGGGATGTAATGGATCACCTTCATGGAAGCGAGGGCTTTCAGGTACTCGTATACCTTCCCTTCCGGCAAACCCGACCGCCGGGCAAGGAAATGCTCGTCAATTTTTACATAACCGGTGAACAGACCGCTGTAAGATCTAAGCAGCAGCTTGATGAAGCCGTCAAACTCGGCATTCTTCACCTGAAATCCGTAGAGCTCCTCCCGCCCTGTCCGGAAAATGATACGGGAGGGGTTGTTGAATGCTTCGGTAAGTGTGATATAGCCCTCCCTGGCAAGGATGGTCAGTGAACTGTGCGCCACCAGGGAACTGAGCCGGTAGCGGTGCAGGAATTCCCCGAACTCAAAATCATACTGCTGCCCCCTGCCGCTCCCCACCGGTATCTGCAGGAAATTGCAGAGGGCTGTATAGACCTGCCTGATGGTGGGTATGCCGGGGAAGTTGACATCGATCCGCTGTTCGGCCAGCCTCTTGTCGGCGGGACTGAACAGGAGGATGGCCCAGGACTTGCTGCCGTCCCTTCCTGCCCTGCCGGCCTCCTGGTAGTAGGACTCCGGGTTGTCGGGCAGGTCCACATGGATCACGAACCGTACGTCCGGCTTATCGATCCCCATCCCGAAAGCGTTGGTGGCCACCATCACCCTGAAGCTGTTGCCGGTCCACTCCTGCTGCCGCCTGTCCCGCTCCTCCTGCTTCAGCCCGGCATGGTAATACCCGGCTGTGATGCCTTCATCCATCAGCGCCTGGGAGAGCTCCCTGCACTTCTTCCGGTTCCTGGTGTAGACAATGCCGGATCCCTCCAGGCTCGAGGTGATTCTCACCAGCTCACGCAGCTTGTTCTCGGTGCGCCTGACCACATAGGCCAGATTTTCCCGGTCAAAGCTCATGCTCATCAGGTTTTTTTCCCTGAAACCGAGCCGTTCCTGTATATCATTACAGACCTCCGGTGTGGCGGTGGCGGTCAGTGCCAGCACCGGCACCCCTTCAAGGATCTCCCTGAGTGAGCTGATCTCCAGGTAGGAAGGCCGGAAATCATAGCCCCACTGGGAGATGCAGTGGGCCTCATCCACCGCCAGCAGGTTCACGTTCATCTCCTTTACCCTGGTTGTGAACAGTTCTGTGCGCAGGCGCTCCGGAGAGACATAGAGGAATTTGAAGTCCCCGAAAATGCAGTTGTCCAGTGTGACGGAGATCTCGTTGCGGGTCATTCCCGAATGGATGGCTGCTGCCTTGATCTGCCTGCCGGTGAGCTGGTCCACCTGGTCCTTCATCAGGGCGATCAGGGGGGTGATAACCAGGCAGATCCCCTCCATGGCCAGGGAGGGCACCTGGAAGGTGACCGATTTCCCTCCCCCGGTGGGCATAAGCGCAAGGGTGTCGTCTCCGCGGAGGACTGAGGCAATGATCTCCTCCTGCAACGGGCGGAATTGGGAATACCCCCAGTACCGGGTTAAGATCCGGTGTATTTCTTCACGATCAGCTAAGCTTTTTTTTTGTAATTTTGCCACATTTAAATTTAACCAATTTCTCAGACAATGTCTTTCGCCCAGGATAAAATCGCTTCCGAAGGACTCACCTTCGATGATGTGCTTCTGATGCCTGCCTTTTCAGAAGTGCTGCCCAGGGATGTGGATATAAAATCTCCCTTCTCACGGAATATCATGCTGAACACGCCCATTGTTTCAGCGGCCATGGACACGGTGACCGAGGAACAGCTGGCCATCACCATCGCCAGGGAAGGGGGGATCGGCGTGATCCACAAGAACATGTCACTGGAGGAACAGGTCCGGCAGGTGAGGAGGGTCAAGCGGGCGGAGAGCGTCATGATCCATGAGCCCATCACCATAGGGAAGAAAGAGACGGTGAGTGACGCCCTGAACCTCATGAAGGAGTATAAGATCGGCGGGATACCCGTGGTGGACGGGGATAATGTCCTGATCGGGATCGTCACCAACCGGGACCTGAGGTTCCAGCAGGATATGAACAAGGCCATCGAGGAGGTGATGACGGCGGACAACATCATCTCCACTACGAAGAAAACGGACCTTGCCGAAGCAGCCCAGATCCTTCAGGCCCATAAAATAGAGAAACTTCCTGTGGTGGATGCCGAGAACAAGCTCATCGGGCTGATCACCTATAAGGATATCACCAAGTCGAAGGACCGCCCGAACTCATGCAAGGATAGCAAGGGAAGGCTTCGCGTTGCCGCTGCCGTAGGGGTGACTTCCGACATCATCCACAGGGTGGCCAGCCTCGAAGATGCAGGTGTGGATGCCGTGGTCATTGACACTGCCCACGGTCACTCCCGCGCGGTGGTTGAGAGCCTGAGGAAGGTGAAAGCCAGCTTCCCGGGCCTGGATGTGGT
This sequence comes from uncultured Bacteroides sp., assembly GCA_964467775.1. Lineage (GTDB taxonomy): Bacteria > Bacteroidota > Bacteroidia > Bacteroidales. The sequence continues at coordinate 50,485 of CAYXUD010000174.1, forward strand.
GGTGGGGAACGTGGGCACTGCCGAAGCGGCCAAAGCACTGGTGGAAGCAGGTGCCGATGCAGTGAAGGTCGGTGTCGGGCCCGGCTCGATCTGCACCACCAGGGTGATTGCCGGAGTGGGTGTCCCGCAGCTGACCGCCATCTATGAGGTGGCTAAAGCAATCGCAGGATCCGGGGTGCCGGTGATCGCAGACGGGGGGGTCCGCTACTCGGGTGATATTGTGAAAGCCCTTGCCGCCGGGGCAAGCTCCATCATGGCAGGCGCTCTCTTCGCCGGCGTGGAGGAATCACCGGGTGAAACCATTATTTACAACGGACGGAAGTATAAATCATACCGCGGCATGGGTTCACTGGAGGCCATGCAGCAGGGATCCAGGGACCGCTATTTCCAGGATGTGGAGGATGATATCAGAAAACTGGTTCCCGAAGGGATCGCTGCCAGGGTACCCTACAAAGGAAGCCTGACCGAAGTCATCTACCAGATGGTAGGGGGGCTCCGTGCCGGGATGGGATACTGTGGCGCGGCTGATATTGCCTCCCTTCAGAAAGCCAGGTTCACCCGGGTCACCCATGCTGGGGTCCAGGAGAGTCACCCGCACGATGTGACCATTACCCGGGAGGCCCCCAACTACAGCAGATAATATAATGTTTCATAACCCGTTTTAATAAAAACCTATTCCTAAAGATGAAGAAGAGTCTACTCTCCATGGTCCTGGCCACTGTTGCAGCGCTGGGACTCTTTGGCCAGGATTCACCTGTTTTGATGACCATAGCGGACGAAAAGGTGACACTGGCTGAATTCGAAAGGATCTATAAGAAGAACAACAATGAGAATTCGCTGAACCGGCAGACCCCTGAAGAGTACCTTGAGCTCTTCATCAAATTCAAGCTCAAGGTGAAAGAGGCCGAGTCGCTGGGAATGGACACCACTGCAAAATTCATCAATGAACTTGAAGGCTACCGCAAACAGCTGGCCAAACCCTACCTGGCCGACGAAGCCTCCGTGGAGGAGATGATGAAGGAAGCCTATGAAAGGTCAAAGGAGGATATCCGTGCCAGCCATATCCTGGTCAGGCTACCGGCAAACCCGTCCCCGGCGGATACACTTGCAGCTTATGAAAAGATCAGCCGGATACGGGACCGTATTGTGAAGGGAGAGGATTTTGCGACGGTCGCCAGGGCCACTTCGGATGATGCATCGGTAAGCAGGAACGGGGGGAACCTGGGCTATTTCACCGTATTCTCCATGGTCTACCCCTTTGAGAGTGTGGCCTACAATACGCCGGCCGGTGAGGTCAGCATGCCTTTCAGGAGCAACTTCGGGTACCATATCCTGATGGTAAACGACCGCCGGCCTGCGCGGGGACAGGTCAAGGTGGCACATATATTCGTGCGGACACCCGAGCAGATGAGTGAGGACCAGAAGAAAGAAGCCTATGCGAAGGCCCAGATGATCTACGACAGCCTCCAGCTGGGAACAGATTTTGCCTACATGGCCAGGACCTATTCGGAAGATCCGGGTTCGGCCCGCAACGGAGGGGAGATCCCCTGGTTTGGAACCGGAAGGATGATCCCTGAATTTGAAGATGCATGCTTTGCCATAGGGAACAAGGGCGAATATTCAAAACCTTTCAGATCCTCCTATGGCTGGCACATCGTGAAGCTGCTCGATAAGAAAGGGATCGGGACTTACGAAGAGATGAAGCCTGATCTGAAGGAGAAGGCTGACCGCGGAGACCGCAAGAAATACCGGAATGACAAGTATGTCAACAAGCTGAAATCCGAATACGGTTTTACCGAGTTCCGCGGGGCCCTTGATCCGGTGTATGCCTCGGCAGACTCCACACTTCTGCGCGGGACCTGGGATGGAGGAGGCCTGGAAGATGACCAGACACCCCTGCTGAAGATCGGGGACCGGACCGTTACTGCCGGGGAGTTCGTTGAATATACGGTTTCGAAGCAGGCCCGGGGGAAATCCAGGAATGTTGTATCCTATGTGGACCAGCTCTACGATGAATTCACTAATGATGTGGTGATCGGCTATGAGGAGTCGAAACTCGCTGAAAAGTATCCCGAATTCAGGTACATATACGAGGAGTATCACGACGGGATCCTGCTGTTCGACATCATGGATCAGATGGTATGGTCGAGGGCGGTTTCTGACACGCTCGGCCTGACTGCCTTCCACGAAAGCCACAGGGATGATTATATGTGGCGGGAGCGCAACGACGCCATTGTGGTGACGTGTGGCGAAGGAGCCGACATGGAAGGGGTAAGAAAAGCCTACAAGAAGATCCTGAAAGGGAAGCTGGACGAGGCAGCGCTGAACAGCCTCTACTGTGCCAGCGATACCGTGGCCTGTATCGCCCTTAAGAAAATGGTGGTGGAGGAAGGAGAGAATGAAATGGTGGATGCCATGCACGGGGTGCCCGGGCTGGGCCCGGTGGTCACGGGTAAGGATTCAGATAGTTTTGTGATCCTCAGGGGAGTCATTCCGCCGGAACCCAAAAAACTGAAAGAGGCGCGCGGCCAGATCACCTCGGACTACCAGAACTACCTGGAAGAGGTCTGGGTTAAAGAGCTGAGACAGAAATATCCCGTGGAGGTGGACAGGAGCCTGCTCTCCAGGATCAAGCCCTGAAGATGAAAGGAATTCTGATCCTCATTTCCGCAGGGCTGCTGGCAGGAACCGGTTGCACACTTATCAATGGCAATAACCATGAAGAGCCGGTTGCCAGGGTATTCGAGCACTACCTCTACCCTTCGGACCTGGCCGATGCCATTCCTGACGGAACCTCCAGCACCGACAGCATGATCCTGGCCAAGCGTTACGTGGACACCTGGGTAAAGGACCAGCTGATGCTGAACCGTGCCGAACAGGCACTTACAGAGGAACAGAAGGATTTTGACAAGCAGATCGCCGAGTATCACCGTTCCCTGCTGATCTTCACCTACAAGCAGAAGCTGCTGCAGCAGAAGCTGGACACCGTGGTTAATGCGGAGGAGATTGAATCCTACTACCTGGAGAACATCAACAACTTTCTGCTTGGCCAGGATGTGATCAAGGGGACCTTTGTCAAAGTGGCCCTCACCGCACCCAGGCTGGATGAGCTGAGAAAATGGTCACGCTCAAACGGGGAGGATGACCTGGACCAGATGGAGAAGTACTGTATCAGTTATGCTGTAAAATACAGCGACTTCAACAATACATGGGTCTACTTCTCTTCCATCAGGACCATGCTCCCCATGACCATTTCCGATCCTTCCAGGTACCTCAGATACAACCGCAATATTGAAACCACGGATTCACTTTTCAGGTATTTCCTGCATGTGAGCGATCACCTGCCCGAGGGTGAGGCAGCCCCGCTTGAAATGGTATCGGACGATATCGTGAACATTATCCTGAACAAGCGGAAGATCGAGTTCTTCCAGGACCTGGAACAGCGGGTCTATCATGACGGGGTAACAAGGAACCAGTTCGAAATTTATCAATAAGGAGAGAATGAGGCGATCAACCAGTTTCATTGCGGGAGTCCTGCTTTCCCTGAATATGGCGGCACAACCCGTCATCATTGACCGGGTAGTGGCCGTGGTGGGAGATTTTAATGTGCTGCAGTCCGACATTGAAGGGCAATACCTGCAGATGAAAATGTCGGGTATCTATATGCCGCCGGATGCCAGGTGCAGGATCTTCAACCAGTTCATCGAACAAAAACTGTTGATGGCCCAGGCAAAGATTGACAGCGTGGAAGTGGGACCCGGGGAGGTGGAACTGCAGATGCAGACCCGGCTGGACTATTTCATCAGCCAGTTCGGCGATGAAAAGGAGATGGAGGCTTACTTCAACAAGTCTATCTTCGATATCAAGGACGACCTGAGGGAGGCCATCCACGAACAGATGGTCACCCAGGAGGTGCGTTCTTCCATCACCAAGGATGTATCAACCACCCCCTCTGATGTGAAGAGTTTTTACCGCTCCCTTGATCCCGACAGCATTCCATACATCAACACCGAGGTGGAGCTGGCGCAGATCGTCGCCTATCCTTCCTACAGCGAAGAGGCGGTCTTTGACGTCAAGGAGCGCCTTCTGGAATTGCGGAAACGGGTTCAGGAAGGGGAGGATTTCGGGACACTGGCCATCCTCTATTCTGAAGATCCCAGCGCTTCCCGGAGGGGGGAGATCGGATTCATGATGCGCAGTGAGCTTGACAAGTCCTATGCCAACGAGGCATGGTCACTTAAACCGGGACAGGTTTCAAAGATCGTGGAGAGCGTATTCGGATTCCACATTATCCAGATGATAGAACGACGGGGCGACAGGGCCAACACACGGCATATCCTGATGCGTCCCAAGGCCGATGCCAACGCGCGGCAGAAGGCCATATACAAACTTGACAGTCTGAGAACGGTGATCAAGGCCGACTCCATCACATTTGCCATGGCCGCCAAACGTTACTCCGAAGATAAAAAAACGAGTGTGAACGGGGGATTGATCGTCAATCCGCAGACCATGGCAGCGACATTCGAGCTGGACCAGCTGCCCACCAAGGATTACTATATGATCCGGAACATGGATGTGGGTGACCTCTCCGAACCATATGAATCGACCGACCACAACAACAAAGCCTGTTACAAGATCCTCATGCTGAAAGCGAGGACCGAGCCCCACCGTGCCAACCTGAAACAGGACTATCTCCTGCTTCAGAACATGGCCCTGCAGAAAAAGATCCGGGAGGTGATGCAGGCCTGGTACAAGGAGAAGAAGGAATCAACCTATATCAGGGTTGACAACTCCTTTAAGAAGTGCGCCCTCTTCGGGGAAGAGTTGAGCCAGAGATGATCGTTCAGGGGCATATGCGTGGCCTGTTCACCTTCCTGCTGGTGATCTGCCTGTTGCACCTGGCCCCGGTCATCCATGCCCAGAAAGTCACCCGTCTCGAGATCCTGAATGCTGAACTCACTGCGTTTGATGTCAGGCTCGGGAAGGATGCCCGCAAACTGATCGGTGATGTTCAACTGAAGCATGAGGATGTGATCATGTCCTGTGATTCAGCCTATTTTTATGCCTCCACAGGGTCGGTGGATGCATTCAGCCATGTGAGGGTGGTCCAGGGGGATACCCTCACCCTGACGGGTGACCTGGCCCACTATGACGGGGAGACCAGACTGGCCAGGGTGCGGCGGAATGTGAAGCTGGTGAACAATGACATCACCCTGGTTACAGACTCCCTCAACTATTACCGCGCAGCCGGGATCGCCACCTACCTGGGAGGAGGTCTCCTCACCCAGGAGGATAAGCAGCTCACCAGCGGGAGGGGCCGCTTCATACTTGACACGGAGATATTTTTCTTCATGGACAGCGTGGTGATCATCCATCCCGAGTATACCATCTGCACCGACAGCCTCAAGTATGATACCCGGTCCGAGATCGCCTATTTCTTCGGGCCCACGGAGATCACCAGCGAAGAGCGGTATATATACTGTGAAAACGGCTGGTACGATACAAAACAGGATATCTCGTTTGTGACCGACAAGGCGTACCTGAAGGAAGGGAACCGTATTCTCCGTGGTGACACGCTCTATTATGAAGCCGGGGAGGGATTCGGTCGCGCCCGTTCCCGTGTGACGCTGGTGGATACGGTGGAGCATATGATCCTCAAGGGGAATTTCGGGCTCTACTACAGCGACCAGGAAACAGCCATGGTTACCGACAGTGCACTGATGATCCAGGTGGATGGCACCGATACCATGTATGTGCATGCGGATACCCTCCGGTCCATCCAGAACCCGGACACAACCGGGCAGGGACGTATCCTGAAGGCCTATTACAGGGTAAAGATCTACCGGCCCGATATCCAGGTAATGTGCGACTCGCTGGTCTATATTGAGGCCGACAGTGCCTTCGATTTCTTCGGGGAACCAGTCCTCTGGTCCGACGAGAACCAGCTGTCGGCAAGCCATATCAGGGTGGTGATGGTGAACCAGCAGCTGCACCGGATGTACCTGACCGGTGTCGCGATGGTGGTCAGCCAGAAGGATTCCATCAAGTTCGACCAGATGCGAGGCAAGGAGATGACCGGGTACTTCAACGATAACAAGCTTTCCAGGATCATGGTAACCGGCAACGGCCAGACCATCTACTATGCAGTCGACCAGGAGGTGATCATCGGGGCCAATAAGACCCAGTGCACCAACCTGATGATCTATCTCAAGGATAACAAGATCTCAAGGGTGAACTATATGACCAAACCCGACGGCACCTACTATCCCCTGGAACTGTTCCCTGCAGAGGAGTCGCGCCTGAGCGATTTCAAATGGGTGGTGCAGTGGAGACCGCTGGATTGGCTGGACGTCTTCAGGTGGAAAGAGACAGGGGGCCAGCCGGTCACAGGCAGTACAGGAACTGGCGAAACGGACACCGGTAAGACAACGACTGGCGGAACTTCAACTGGTGAAACTGGCGAAACTGGCGGCGTTAAAATCAAAGAGAGGCTGGATTAAAAAAGGAGCCCGGGGCTCCTTTTCAGTATTCGTCTTCGTTGAAGAAGAAGTCATCCTTGCTTGGATAATCGGGCCAGATGTCCTCGATGCTCTCATATACATCACCCTCATCCTCAATTTCCTGCAAATTCTCAATCACTTCCATAGGTGCACCTGACCTGATGGCAAAGTCAATCAACTCCTCCTTGGTGGCAGGCCAGGGCGCATCCTCGAGCTTAGAGGCTAGTTCCAGTGTCCAGTACATCGACGTAGAAGTTTTGAATTAAACTTGGCTGCGTGTTTTGTGCCGCAAAATTATAAAAAAAATTAAATCCTACAACATGCTTTTCCAGGGCTTCTGAATGACCCCCAAACGGCTCGAAATGGTACGTGAAAGAACGAAGAAATAGTCCGATAAACGGTTATAAAACCTGATCACATCTTCCTGTATATAAACCTCTTGTCCAAGCTTAATAATGGACCGCTCTGCCCGCCTGCAAACGGTACGGGCCACATGCGCCTGGGAGACGGCCGGATGCCCGCCCGGGATGACAAATGACCGCAGCGGCGCAAGGGCTGCATCCATCTCGTCGATCCTTTTCTCAAGGAACAGCACCTGCTCCTCACCCACTGAAGGCAATTGAGGGGAAAAACCTTCGTCAGCCGCCAGTGTGGCAGCTGTTGCCATCTGCATATCCAGGATGGCCAGCAGCTCCTCCCTGATCTGCTGATCCTCCACCATGTCGCGCAGCATGGAGGTTTGGGCCATCAGCTCATCCACCATACCATAGGCCTCGATCCTGGGGTGGAACTTGGCAACCCGTTTGCCCCCGATCAAAGAGGTCTCCCCCCTGTCTCCCCCCCTTGTATATAGCCGGGATTTCTTTGTCATGTCAGGAACCGGTTATCGTTTCCGGTATGCCGCCAGCCCGCACATTCACTGTTTCTTATTATTTATCCGGGTTCTCGTTGATCTCGACCCCTTCAACCTCGCCATCCAGCAGGTGGATGATCCGGTGGGCATACCGGGCAATGAACTCTTCGTGCGTAACCAGGATAATGGTATTCCCGAGGGTATGGATCTGTCCGAACAGCTTCATGATGTCGGTGGAGGTCTTCGAGTCCAGGTTCCCTGTCGGCTCGTCTGCCAGGATGATGGAAGGTTTATTCACCAGGGCCCGTGCCACTGCCACCCGCTGGCGCTGTCCCCCCGACAGCTCATTGGGACGGTGGTCCATCCGGTCTCCCAGTCCCACCTCTGCCAGGGTATGTTTTGCCCGCTCCACCCTTTCGGACTTTCCCACACCGGCATAGATCAGCGGAAGGGTCACATTCTCCAGCGCTGTATAACGGGGAAGCAGGTTGAAGGTCTGGAAAACGAACCCGATCTCCCGGTTACGGATCTCGGCCAGCCGGTTGTCATCCATCTTGCTCACGTCGGTACCGTTCAGGATATAGCTTCCGCTGGTAGGTGTGTCCAGTGCTCCGATCAGGTTCATCAGCGTGGACTTCCCCGATCCTGAAGGGCCCATGATGGCCACATACTCGTTTTTTTGAATTTCAATATCCACCGAACGAAGTGCCTCCACGGTAATGGAACCGATATAGTAGTTCTTAACGATCTTATCCAGGCTGATGATAGTTTCCATATTTCTTGATATTGTACACGAAAGTAAACATTATCGGGAAGAAAGGTTTTAAAAAGAACCTAAAACTTGATCTTCATGTGCTCTTTGTTCAGGTCCCTCCTCAGCAACAGGATCCCCGCGTGGAACAGATCGATGGTCACCCGCACCCAGGGCCAGGAAGCCACCTCCCTCCATGCAGCGAACATCCCCTTCGACCAGTAAATATCATCCAGCACGATCACCGCCTCCTCCCCTGCTGCTGCCACCAGCCTCCTTACATTTGCGATGGTCGGTCCGTACCGGTGGTTCCCGTCCACGAAAGCCAGCAGGCGGATCCCCCGGCCCGCCGCCTCTCCTTCAGCGCCGGGATCCGGCTGGCCAGTTCCACCTCCAGGTCCGGCCAGGAGCCTTTCCAGCTCCACATCCATTTCACCTGTGTGTACTTTGACGTTCCTGAGGGAACATCGTTTAATCAGCGCTGCTGCAAATTCCGACCTCTCTCTGTTCCCCTCGATCGTATGAAGCCTTGCCTGTGGGCATCCTGCTGAAAGGTAGAGGGTGCTGACGCCCAGGCCTGTCCCCAGCTCAATGATCATTTCCGGTTTGAACCAGCGGGCAATCCTGTAGAGCAATGCCCCGTATCTCCCGGATACAGAGGAATTCCGGACAAAGGAGCTTACCCTCCTCTCTGCGGACCGGTCACCGACAGGCCCTGCGCCGAACGATCCTGAAGAGATGAGTGTTCTGTCTTTCCTTAACTCCCGGTGCACCCTGACAATCTCCCCCGGTACCCCGGTCCGGGATGCATTGAAAACCGTTTCATGGATGAATCCGAAAAGGTATGGCGAATGGATCCCGTGTCCCTTCCGGTGCCGGATGTGGAACTGGTGCTGAAGATATCTGGTGATTCGCCAGGTCATGGTTTGGCTTTTACGTAAAATACTAATTTTACATAAATTGCGTCACGCATGCAACAATATCTTCAGCAGGATATCCAGTTTCTCCCGGGGGTGGGGCCCAAGCGGGCCGAACTGCTGCGTGAAGAGCTCAGCATCAGGACCTTCGAGGATCTGCTCACCCACTATCCCTACCGATACGTAGACCGCAGCCGGTTCTACTGCATCTCCGAGGTGACTTCCGACATGCCCTTTATCCAGATCAGGGGGAGGATCCACGGCTATGCCTCCATCGGAAAAGGGAAGGGGAAGCGGCTGGTGGCCGATTTCAGGGATGATACCGGCCGCATCGATCTGGTCTGGTTCAAGGGCGCCAGATGGATCCCGGAAAGCTACCCCGTAGGGAAGGAACTGGTGGTCTTCGGGCGGCCCTCGGTTTACAACCGAAGGCTCAACCTGGTCCACCCTGACCTGGAGGACCCGGAAAAGAAGCACCCGGTCAGCTCCAGCCTCCAGGCTGTCTACTCCACGACTGAAAAGCTGAAGGACAATTACCTCAGCTCCAAGGCGATCAGCAAGCTGATGGCCAACCTGGTCAGGGGGCTGCCCTCGGCATTCGAGGAGACGCTTCCCTCCTGGCTCCTTCATTCACTCCACCTGGTGAACCTCGATTCGGCCATGCGCCAGATCCACTTCCCCGACACCGCCTCCCAGTACAAGCGGGCCGAGCTGAGGCTGAAGTTCGAGGAGCTTTTTTACATCCAGCTGAACATCCTCCAGGGAAAAACCGCAAGGAACAGGCAGTTCAGGGGGAATGTCTTCAAAACGGTGGGGGAGACATTCAACACCTTCTACAGGGAGCACCTTCCGTTCGAACTGACCGGGGCACAGAAACGGGTAATGAAGGAGATCCGAAGGGACATGGGGTCGGGCCGGCAGATGAACCGGCTGCTGCAGGGGGATGTGGGCAGCGGGAAGACCCTGGTGGCACTGATGTCCATGCTGATCGCCATCGACAACGGGTTCCAGGCCTGCATCATGGCCCCCACCGAGATCCTGGCCCAGCAGCACTTCGCGAGCATCAGGGCGTTCCTCGACGGCATGGAGGTCCAGGTCCGGCTCCTTACCGGTTCCACCAGAAAGGCGGAGAGGGAACCGATCCATGAAGGATTGCTGGAGGGGACACTGCACATCCTCATCGGGACCCACGCGGTTATCGAGGATGTGGTACAGTTCAAAAACCTGGGGCTGGTGGTGATCGACGAGCAGCACAAGTTCGGGGTGGCCCAGAGGGCCCGGCTCTGGAAGAAGGCCGATCTGCTTCCGCATGTGCTGGTGATGACCGCCACCCCGATCCCCCGCACCCTGGCCATGACCCTTTACGGCGACCTGGACGTCTCGGTCATCGATGAGCTTCCCCCGGGCCGTAAACCGGTCATCACCCGGCACTCATACGATTCCAGGCGGCTGCAGGTGTTCGGCTTCCTGAAAAAGCAGCTGGCCGAAGGCAGGCAGGCCTATATCGTCTACCCGCTGATCCAGGAGTCGGAAAAGATGGATTACAAGGACCTGGAGGACGGGCTGGAGAGCATCTCCCGGGCCTTCCCTCCCCCCGATTACCAGGTGAGCGTGGTGCACGGGAGGATGAAGCCGGAGGAGAAGGAGATCTCCATGAAGCACTTCGTGGAGGGGCGCACCCACATCATGGTGGCCACCACGGTGATCGAGGTGGGGGTCGATGTGCCCAACGCCACGATCATGATCATCGAGAGTGCCGAGCGCTTCGGGCTCTCCCAGCTGCATCAGCTGCGGGGCCGCGTGGGGCGCGGGGCGGACCAGTCCTACTGCATCCTGATGTCGGGCTACAAATTATCGGATGAAGGGCGGAAGCGCCTCGATACCATGGTGGCCACCAGCGACGGGTTCGAGATCGCGGAGGTGGACCTGAAGCTGCGCGGTCCCGGCGATATCGAGGGCACCCAGCAGAGCGGCATCCCCTTCAACCTGAAGATCGCGCACCTGGGCCGCGACGGCCAGATCCTCCAGCTGGCCCGCGATACCGCTGAAAAGATCATTGAGGAGGATTCCGACCTCTCCCTGGAGAAGAACTGGCTCTTCGCCAGGCATGTCAAAAAGGGAAATCCCCAGCGGATCGACTGGGGGAGTATCAGCTGACTTGACGGCCCCCACCCGGATCCCTTCGCCTGTGCGTCCACGGCGTACCTAATCCTTCACGCACCGGATGGAGACCCCTGCCGCCTTGGAGAGCGGGTCACGGAATATCTGCGCGTTATCGGTGGCCAGCCCCCGGCGGATCGCAGATTCACTGTCAGAGGCTGTGGAAACCCAGTAGTCGGCATGCCTGCCGATATTCCCGAAAGTGCCATAGTCATTCCGGTAGCCACTGGCGCAGCCCGAAAAACCGGTTGAATTGGTCGCTCCGGCGTTAGGGGAGTACCAGTGATCCAGCCCCACCTCCTTTAATTGGCCGCCTTCATCGGTCCCCCGGAACCCTGTCTTATCCGCCTCCGCCTGAGTCATCCCCAGGTACATCTCCAGGACCTTCCATTCCGCGTCGCTCGGCAGGTGCCACCCGTCCGGGCAGATCCCCTGCACCCCGCTGGGAACCTGGTTGCTGCTTGCAGCACCGTCCATGGCTGCAGCCCAGGTATACAGACCGCCAAGGGTGTCCTTATTGGAGATATCATTTTCCAGCCAGCAATATGCTTTGTCCGTTGCACTCATCGCACCCCATACGGACTGGTTTTCAACCAGCGGTATGGGCGATCCACCCGGGAAATGAGTTACTTTCAGGTTTGCCGCCATCCACGTCTGCGTGCCGATCTGCACGGTCTGGTAGTGGTTCCCGTCAATGTCGGTCAGGGTGGTACCCGATCCGGATGTTGTAGCAAAAACCTTTTCATCCCCGTAGGCTGTCCCCTGGCTGTTGGTTGCAAAGGCCCGTAAATAATAGGTGGTACCCGGGCTCAGCTCCGTGACCGAGCTTGTGAAGATGCCCGTGCCCGTGCCATCCGAAGTCCGGCTGTTTGAAATCGTCGGTCCGGGGGAGGTGCTCCAGCATACTCCCCGCCCGAAGACCGCAGCGCCCCCGTCCGAGGTTACATTGCCGCCGGACTGGGCCGTGGTTTCGGTAATATACGTTACTGCGGTGGTGATCACGGTGGGCGGATC
>CAYXUD010000175.1:0-2413 GCA_964467775.1 uncultured Bacteroides sp.
TCCCACTTTTTCCCACTTTGTTAATAACTTCTGCATGATGGTAGCCGGTTTTTTTTTAATACTTTTGTGATGTTGCCGCGCTTTACAAGCCATCCGGAGGTTCGCTATGGACGAAGCCACCCATAAAAAAAATTTTAAACCTGTGGTCCTCCGTGACCTCTTCATGGATAAAAATCCATCCCTGGCCCGGTGGATCCCGGGATTTGCTTTCAGGCTGCTGTCGCGGATCCTGCGGATCGATTTCATGAACAACATCCTGTACCACCACGGATACAAAAAGGATGTCGGTTTCGCCAAAGCTTCCATTGAGGTTTTCAACGTGAGCCTTGATGTCATAGGAAAGGAGCGGCTGCCCCGGGGCGGCCGTTATATTTTCGTGGCCAACCATCCCCTGGGAGGATTCGACGGTATGATGATCATCAGTGAGTTATGTGATCAGTATGACCATCTGAAAGTGCTGGTGAATGACCTGCTGATGAATGTGAAGAATATGGACGGGATCTTTGTTCCCATTAACAAGCACGGCAGCCAGGCCATCGAGAGTGTTCGCCGCATCAATGCCATCTTTGAGTCAGATCAGCAGGTAATGACCTTCCCCGCAGGACTGGTGTCGCGGAGGAACAGGGGAGTGATCAAGGACTGTGAATGGCAGAAGAGCTTCATTACCAAGTCCCTGCAGTACAAGCGCCCGCTGATACCCATCCACGTTTCGGGCCGGAATTCAAACTTTTTCTACAACCTCTCCACCATCCGCAGATTCCTGGGCATCAAGGCGAACCTGGAGATGCTCTTCCTTCCGAATGAGACCTACAAGCACCGGAACAAACACTTCGTGATTACCTTCGGGAAGCCCATTCCCTATGAGACCTTTGATTCCCGTTTTTCCCCTAAACAGTGGGCAGCACTTGTCAGGGAACACATCTATGACCTGGCCGCGGACCCCGGCTGCACCTTCAGAACCATCCACCCTTAAACCGAACCGACATGCCCATGAAGGAAATCATACCCCCTGTTCCCCTGGAAGCACTGATGGGTGAACTTACCAGCGACAAACTCATACGCAAGACCAACAAGGCGGGCAATATGATCTATGTCCTCAACGCCGGCAACGCGCCCAATACCATGCGTGAGATCGGCAGGCTCCGGGAATTGTCATTCCGGAATGCCGGGGGGGGGACGGGGCTGGAATGTGACCTGGACGAATTCGATACGGGTGAAGATGCATACCAGCAGCTGATCGTCTGGGATCCAGATGAAAAGGCGATCCTTGGAGGCTACCGCTTTTACATCTGCGAGCCCGGCAGGTGCCTCAGGGAAGGCCGGATCCGTCTTGCCACGGCAAAGCTGTTCGATTTCTCAGAGCTTTTCATCAGGGAGTACCTGCCCCATATGATCGAGCTGGGACGCTCCTTTGTCCAGCCTAAATACCAGTCCACCGCCCATCGCCGGAAAGGGATCTATGCCCTTGACAACCTGTGGGATGGACTGGGTACGCTGGTGCTGGACTACCCTTACAAGAAATACATGTTCGGGAAGGTCACCATGTACCTGCACTACCACCAGATGGCCAGGGACATGATCCTTTTCTTTCTGAACAAGCACTTTCCCGACAGGGAGGGGCTGGTCACCCCGAAGAAACCGTTAAAAATGGCAACAGACCGGGCCAAGCTCACTGCCATCTTTACCGGCCAGGGGTATGAAGAGAACTATAAGATCCTGTCAAGGGAGGTGAGGGCATGCGGTGAGAACATCCCCCCGCTGATCAACGCCTATATGAACCTTTCACCCTCCATGAGAACCTTCGGGACCGTTTTAAACAAGAGCTTCGGGGATGTGGAGGAGACCGGGATCATGATCACCGTGAATGACCTCTATAAGGCCAAGGTGGAGCGCCATGTCATGAATTATGTACCCAAGCAGCTGCAGAAGATCCGGAGTATCCGCAGAAGGGACCTGAAGATCAAGAGGCTGATCAGAAGGTTCCACTTCAATAAGCGCGCAAATTGATCCCGTGGATGTAATTGAGGAATGAAGTGCTTACCACCTTGTTCCCCCCCGGGGTGGGGTAATCACCTGTGAAATACCAGTCACCGAGGTCATCCGGCACTGCCTTATGGAGGTTCTCGATGGTCTGGTAGACGATCCTGACCTCGGTCTTAATATCCTTGTCCGTCAGCATCTCAGCTATTTTCAGGCTCACTTGCTCTGCCGTAAAGGGTTTGTATATGTCCCTGACATAATTGACATACTCCTCCTTCGGCAGCTCTTTCTGCATGCTGCATTTCTTATAGACCTCGTTGATCACATGCTCCATTTCGTGCTCCCTGAGCAAAGCGATGGCTGCCTGGAATGCGATGAAGTCCCCCAGCTTGGCCATATCGATCCCGTAGCAGTCAGGATACCTGATCTGGGG